>NZ_JBIVGT010000031.1:0-76179 GCF_044748825.1 Pseudomonas sp. NPDC089741
GCTCTGGAACTGATCCTCCCCCGGACGTCGCGCGTCTTCCATGCGCGCCGCTTCCGGTGGCAGTACTTCTTCGATGCCATCTGGCAGCAGCCAGCGGTCTACCGTTGCCATTACGCCATTCCCCTTTGATCCGGGCGGCCAGCCTGCGGGCGAGCCTTGAGTGAAGCAGAAAATGACCGACCCGTTCAAAACGCACGCGCATGAACGACGCGGCGAAAGGCCTGTTACCGGCTTCGCCCATCACTTTCCTCGAAATACTCTCGGGCCATTCAACCCGATGCCTGCAACAAAAAACAGCAATCAAACGTGCAGACGCAAAAAAGCCGGGAATTTCCCGGCTGCCGCATCATACACACGTTTTCCCAAAGGATCACCCCGCCCGAGGTTTTAGCCGCCGGGCGGAATGATTCAGGTCAACGTCGTATCAAGGCTTGGACTTTTCCAGGTAACGGAAGAAGTCGCTGCTTGGGTCGAGGACCAGGACGTCGGATTTGTTCGCGAAGCTTTCACGGTAGGCGCGCAGGCTACGGTAGAAACCGTAGAACTCCTGATCCTGACCATAAGCCTTGGAGTAGATCGCAGCGGCCTGGGCATCACCATCACCGCGAACCTCTTCGGATTCACGATAGGCTTCAGCCAGCAACACGCGGCGTTGACGGTCGGCGTCGGCACGGATGCCTTCAGCCAGCTCGTTACCCTTGGCGCGGTGCTCGCGAGCTTCACGCTCACGCTCGGTGCTCATACGTTCGAACACGCTGCGGTTCACTTCTTTCGGCAGATCGATGGCCTTGACCCGGACATCGACGACTTCGATACCCAGCTCTTTTTCCGCCATCTTGTTCAGCGACGCGGTGATGTCAGCCATCAGCGCATCACGCTCACCCGACACCACTTCGTGCAGGGTGCGCTTGCCGAACTGGTCACGCAGGCCGGATTCCAGACGACGGGACAGACGCTCGTCGGCGATTTGCTTGAGGCCGGAAGTCGCGGTGTAGAAGCGCTCGGCATCTTTCACGCGCCACTTGGCGTAGGCATCGACCATCACGGCTTTCTTTTCCAGGGTCAGGAAGCGCTGCGTCGGTGCATCGAGCGTCATCAGACGTGCGTCGAATTTACGCACCTGGTTAACGTAAGGCACTTTCACATGCAAGCCTGGCTGAACATCGGCCTGAACCACACGACCGAATTGCAGCAGCACCGCACGCTCGGTCTGAGCGACGATGTAGAAGCAGTTCCAGCCGACCAATACCACAACGACGCCAACGATCAGGGCGATCAGCGATTTATTGCTCATCAGCGGGTCTCCCTTGTGCGCGACTGCGGCAGGTCAGTGACGTGCGGCGTGACATCCGTGTTGTTGCCAGCGGCGGCCGAACCGGTCACCGGCCCACTGCTACCCGGATTGTTCTGGATCATTTTGTCCAACGGCAAGTACAACAGGTTGCTCTGGCCGTTCTTGTTGCCGGTCACGAGTACTTTGCTGGTGTTGCTGAAGACTTCCTGCATGGTGTCGAGGTACAGACGCTGGCGGGTCACTTCAGGTGCCTTGCGATACTCGGCGACCAGTTTGGTGAAGCGGTCGGCCTCACCCTTGGCGCGCGAGACCGTCTCGTCACGGTAGCCGTTGGCATCTTCGAGGATGCGCTGGGCCTGACCACGGGCTTCCGGCACGACGCCGTTGGCGTAGGTTTCAGCCTGGTTGCGCGAACGCTGCTCGTCTTCACGGGCGCGGATCACGTCATCGAAGGCTTCCTGTACTTCACGCGGTGCGGCTGCGCTCTGTACGTTGACCTGAGTGACGGTGATACCGGTGCGATAGGTATCGAGGAAACGTTGCAGACGCTCCTTGATTTCGCTGGCCATCAATTCACGACCTTCGGTCAGCACCTGGTCCATGGCGGTCGAACCCACCACGTGGCGCAGGGCGCTGTCGGTCGCATGCTGCAGGCTGATTTCCGGCTGATCGACGTTCAGCACGAAATCCTGCAGGTTGCTGATCTTGTACTGCACGGTCAGCGGCACTTCGACGATGTTCTCGTCTTCGGTCAGCATCTGGCCCTGCTTGGTGTACGCACGCTCACGCGTTACGTTTTCCATGTACTTCTTGTCGATCGGCGGGAAGTAGATGTTCAGACCCGGGCCAACGGTTTCGTAGTACTTGCCGAAGCGCAGCACCACGGCTTGCTCCTGCTCGTCGACCACGTAGACCGCGCTGTACAGCCAGACGGCCGCCAGCACGACGAGGCCGATGCCGAGCAGACCGCCGAAGCCGCCACTGCTCTTGCCCGAACCACCGCCGTCATCACCACGTTTCTTACCACCACCGAACAACCCGTTCAGGCTTTCCTGCAGCTTTCGGAAGGCCTCGTCGAGATCTGGTGGCCCCTTGCGGTCGCCGTTATTGCGGCGTTTGCCACCCCAAGGATCCTGATTATTCGAGTTGCCACCCGGCTCATTCCAAGCCATAGCGCTCTCCATCTGATAAAGCAAAGACGCACCCACGGCGCGCCGACCAATGCTACAGAATGCCTGCCGTTACGGCACAACCGCTTTTTCAGGCTTTTATTGCAAAGTGTGTTGCTCGATGAATTCCATCGGCTGCAATCCTTCGCGGCTTACCAGTCGATTCAACTCGACACGGGGCAAACGAACGGCCAGCAAACTGATGCCTTCTTCGTCGTGTTCTTCTTTCTGCACCGCACCGAGCTCGAAGAACTGCGCACGCAGTCGAGCGAATCGTTGCGGCAAGCGCAAGGTACCGATGAACAAATCACTGCCAAGTAACTCGGCAATCGCTTGTTCAAGCAGCTCCAGACCCGAACCATCACGCGCCGACAGCCAGACCCGCTGGGGCTTGCCGTTTTCGTCGCGCTGGATTTGTGGCTCAACGCCTTCAAGCAAATCGAGTTTGTTATAGACCTCGAGGATCGGCAAGTCCTGGGCGCCAATCTCGCCGAGCACCACCCTCACCTGTTCAATCTGCAACATGCGATCCGGTTCGGCCGCATCGATCACGTGCAACAGCAGGTCGGAATTGCTCGACTCTTCGAGCGTAGACCGAAATGCCTCGACCAGCTTGTGCGGCAAGTGCCGAATGAATCCCACCGTGTCGGCCAGGACAATCGGCCCCAGGTCGTCAATATCAAGACGGCGCAGGGTCGGGTCAAGCGTGGCGAACAACTGGTCAGCCGCGTACACGTCGGACTTCGTCACGTTGTTGAAGAGTGTGGATTTACCGGCGTTGGTATAGCCCACCAGAGACACGGTAGGGATATCCGCACGGGAGCGGCCACGTCGCGATTGCTCGCGCTGGCTGCGCACTTTCTCCAGTCGGCCCTTGATCTGGCGCAGACGCACGCGCAGCAAACGGCGGTCGGTTTCGAGCTGGGTTTCACCCGGGCCGCGCATACCGATACCACCACCCTGACGCTCAAGGTGAGTCCAGCCACGAACCAGCCGCGTGCTCATGTGGTCAAGCTGGGCCAGTTCTACCTGGAGCTTGCCTTCATGGGTACGGGCGCGCTGGGCGAAAATATCGAGAATCAGACCGGTACGGTCGATCACGCGACACTCGAAAACACGTTCGAGGTTACGTTCCTGACTGGGCGTGAGGATGTGATTGAAAATCACCAGATCGGCTTCTTCGGCTTTGACCAGGTCGCGCAACTCCTCGACCTTGCCGCTGCCAATCAGGAACTTGGCGGTAGGCCGATGACGCGGCACGTTAAAAAACGCAACGGTCTCGGCGCCCGCCGAATTAGCCAGTTCCTGAAACTCCTGCGGATCTTCGCGCGCCTCAGGGTCCTGTCCATCCAAGTGAACGAGGATGACCCGTTCACCACCACCGTGGCGCTCAAAGAACAAAGGAGACTCCTATCAGGCGTTACCTGGCTCAGCGTCACCTGCTTCGGATTCGGTTGCGCTAGGCAGACGAATTGGACGCACTGGCACTACTGTCGAGATAGCGTGTTTGTAAACCATCTGGCTTACGGTGTTTTTCAGCAGGATCACGAACTGGTCGAACGACTCGATCGTGCCTTGCAGTTTGATACCGTTGACCAGGTAGATGGAAACCCCAACTTTCTCTTTACGTAAAGTATTCAAGTAAGGGTCTTGTAGCGAATGCCCTTTTGACATGTGCCGCACTCCTTTAAGGATTCAATAATAAAAAATAGGTAATTCAGATGGCTTTAGCCGCCACACCCCCAAGGATAGACGGCAATTGCAAGGACTCAGCTCAATATGGAGATGGTCCCAAGGTATTTCAAGGCGCGTGGCAGATTGTCGCAATCAAGACTGTCCAGCCAGTGTAAATCTTCCCAGCTGCGCAGCCAGGTGAACTGGCGTTTGGCCAACTGACGCGTGGCAATGATGCCGCGTTCCTGCATTTCAGCTAACGACAGCGTGCCATCCAGGTAATCCCAGACTTGGCGGTAGCCTACCGCACGTATAGACGGCAACCCCGAATGCAGGTCACTTCTTTTACGCAGGGCTACGACCTCGTCGATGAATCCCTGTTCCAACATATTTGTGAATCTTTGTTTAATGCGCTCGTGCAGTACCTGCCGATTTGCCGGAGCAATGGCCAAGTTCGCGACAGTATAGGGCAATTGTTGCAGTCCCGAAGCGGCTGCTTCAGTACTTTGCGCAGATTGTTGCTGGCGCAGGGCAGTCATGCTCTGACCGCTGACGCGATAAACTTCCAGCGCGCGACTCAAGCGTTGCGGATCGTTCGGGTGAATCCGCGCAGCAGATACCGGGTCGATGACCGCCAATTGATCGTGCAAGGCCTGCCAGCCAAGGCGTGCAGCTTCTTCTTCGATCTGCGCGCGGATCTCCGGATCGGCCGCTGGCATATCCGCGAGACCTTCGACCAAAGCCTTGTAATAGAGCATTGTGCCGCCGACCAGCAGCGGAATTTTTCCGCGCGCGGTGATCTCAGCCATGGCCTGCAAGGCATCGCGACGGAAATCCGCAGCCGAATAGGCTTCGGCCGGATCGAGAATATCGATCAGACGGTGCGGAAATTCGGCCAGCAGTTCTTTCGAAGGCTTGGCGGTGCCGATGTCCATGCCGCGATAGACCAGCGCCGAATCGACACTGATCAGCTCGCAGGGCAGCACTTTGGTCAGTTCGATGGCCAGGTCGGTCTTGCCCGCAGCGGTCGGGCCCATCAGGAAAATCGCTGGAGGGAGCTGGTTCATCAACGACCGCGCAGGAACAGTTTGTCGAGATCGTCCAGGCCCAGTTGGGTCCAGGTCGGTCGGCCATGGTTGCATTGACCGCTGCGCTCGGTGTTTTCCATGTCACGCAGCAGGCCGTTCATTTCCGGCAGGGCCAAGCGCCGGTTGGCGCGGATCGCGCCGTGGCAGGCCATGGTGCCGAGCAATTCGTTGAGGTGCGCTTGAATGCGGTCGCTGGTACCGTATTCCATCAGGTCCGACAGCACGTCGCCGACCAGACGGTTGGCTTCAGCCTGCTTCAACAAGGCCGGAATCTGCCGGATCGCCAAGGTCTCCGGGCCCAGACGCTGCAATTCGAAGCCCAGGCGCTGGAACCATGCCGCGTGCTCTTCAGCACAATCGGCTTCGCGCTGACTGACCGCCAGCGACTCCGGGACCAGCAACGGCTGGCCGCTCAAGCCTTCGCTGGCCATGGCGATTTTCAGGCGTTCGTACATGATCCGCTCGTGGGCGGCGTGCATGTCCACCAGCACCAGGCCTTGGGCATTCTCGGACAGAATATAGATGCCCTTGAGTTGCGCCAGTGCGTAACCGAGCGGGGGAATGTCTTCCTGCCCGGCCGGCAGCGCATTGGCATTGGCCTCAGGCAGCGGTGCGAAAAACTCGCGATACGCAGCCTGAGCCTCGGCAGCCGGCGGCATCGCCGATTGCGGACGCGGTGTGTATTGATACTGATAAGCGCCACCGGCACTGGCGCCGGACGCGGTATTGAACGCCGGTTGCGCCTGCGGCTGCTCCAGCAAAGCGTTGGCCGCCAGACGCATTTCACCTTGCGGACCGAATTCACCGGCATCAAGGCCGGTCGGGCGGACGATGGCAGTGGTCACCGAGCCGGCCAACTGATCTTCCGGACGCACATCGCCCAATGCGCGGTGCAGCGTGCCATAAAGGAAGTCATGCACCATGCGCCCGTCACGGAAGCGCACTTCGTGTTTGGTCGGATGCACGTTGACGTCGACGGCTGCCGGATCCACTTCAAAAAACAGCGCAAAGGTCGGATGACGACCGTTGAACAGCACGTCGCGATAGGCCTGACGCACGGCGTGAGCGACCAGTTTGTCGCGCACCGCCCGGCCATTCACGAAGAAATACTGCAAATCCGCCTGGCTGCGGTTGAAGGTCGGCAAACCGACCCAGCCCCACAGGTGCAAACCGTTGCGCTCGATCTCGATCGGCAACGCCTGCTCGAGGAAACCCGAACCGCAAATCGCCGCCACACGCCGGGCGCGGGCCGCATCATCGTGGGCCTCGTGCAGGCTGAGGATGGTTTTGCCGTTGTGGCGCAGATGGAACGCGACGTCGAAACGCGCCAGCGCCAGACGCTTGATCACTTCTTGCAGGTGATCGAATTCGGTTTTTTCGGTCTTGAGGAATTTGCGCCGCGCCGGGGTGTTGAAGAACAGGTCGCGAACTTCCACCGAAGTGCCGACCGGGTGCGCCGCCGGTTGTACCCGAGGGGCCATGTCGCGGCCTTCGGTTTCAACCTGCCAGGCTTGATCGGCATCGCGGGTGCGCGAAGTCAGGGTCAGGCGCGCCACAGAACTGATCGACGCCAGTGCCTCACCGCGGAAACCGAGGCTCATCACTTGTTCAAGATCTTCGAGGTTGCGGATCTTGCTGGTGGCGTGACGGGCCAGCGCCAGCGGCAGGTCATCGGCGGAAATACCGCTGCCATCGTCGCGTACACGCAGCAGCTTGACGCCGCCCTGCTCAACGTCGACATCGATACGCTTGGCACCGGAGTCGAGGCTGTTTTCCAGCAACTCCTTGATCACCGAGGCCGGGCGTTCGACCACCTCACCGGCGGCAATCTGGTTCGCCAGCCGTGGGCTGAGCAGTTCGATGCGCGCGGCAGCGTTCAGCACTTCGTTCATTCTTTGGACGCCAGTTCGGTGCCAGGAATGGTCAGGTGCTGGCCGACTTTCAACTCATCGCTTTTCAGGTTGTTCGCGCTGCGCAATGTGGCCGGCGACACCTGATAGCGCACGCCGATCATCGCCAGCGTTTCACCCGGGCCGACGCGGTGATCGCGCGGGCCTTGGGCGATTTTGCCGGAATCACGCAGCCAGGCGATGTAGGTGCCCGGTGGCGGATTCTGCTGGAAGAACTGACGCACGCCGCTGCTGATCGAACGCGCCAGCGCTTGCTGGTGGCTCGATGCCGAGAGCTTGTTGGCTTCGTTGGCGTTGGAGATGAACCCGGTTTCGACCAGGATCGACGGAATATCCGGCGACTTCAGCACCATGAACCCGGCCTGTTCCACGCGCTGTTTGTGCAGCGGCGTAACGCGACCGATGTTGGTCAGGACCTTCTGGCCGACGTTGAGGCTGGAAGTCAGCGACGCGGTCATCGACAGATCGAGCAGCACGCCGGCGAGCATGCGGTCCTTGTCGTCGAGGCTGACGTTGCCGGCACCACCGATCAAGTCAGAACGGTTTTCGCTGTCGGCCAGCCAACGCGCGGTCTCCGAAGTGGCGCCACGATCAGACAAGGCAAACACCGATGCACCGAAGGCTGCGGCGGATGGCGCGGCGTCGGCGTGGATCGAGACGAACAGGTCGGCGCCCTTCTTGCGGGCAATTTCGGTACGGCCGCGTAACGGGATGAAATAGTCGCCGGTACGGGTCAGTTCGGCGCGGAAGCCTTTCATGCCGTTGACCTGACGCTGCAATTCGCGGGCGATCTGCAACACCACGTCTTTCTCACGCTGGCCGCGCGAGCCGGACGCACCAGGGTCTTCGCCACCGTGGCCGGCGTCGATCACCACGACAATGTCGCGCTTGCCGGCCGGTGCTGGCGGCAGCTTGATTGCAGGTTCTGTCGGCGTCACCGGGACTGCCGGCAGGGTTGCCACCTGTGGCGTTGGTGTTGGCGCAGGTGGCGGCGCGGCGTCGGCCGGGTTGTCGAACAGATCGACCACCAGACGGTTGCCGTACTGCGCATTAGGCGCCAGCGAGAAGCTTTTCGGGGTGACGGCTTTCTTCAGGTCGATGACCACCCGCAGGTCGGTCGGCGTACGCTGGGCCGAGCGCATCGCAGTGATCGGCGTGTTTGCGGTCGGCACATTCAGTGGCGCACCGAGGGTGGCGCCATTGATGTCGATCACCAGCCGATCCGGAGCGGTCAGGGTAAAAACGCTGTGCTGCACCGGGCCGCTGAGGTCGAAGACCAGTCGCGTGTTATCCGGCGCCCGCCACAGGCGCACGCTGTTGACCTTTGAATCGGCCACAGCGTTGACGGTTACTGCCATCAACATCAGTCCAGCGGCAGCCACCAACGCGCGAAAGCGCATACCTAACCCCATCATTTAATTGGATTCCAATGCCAAAGCGGCACACCAGGCCTCGCCACGCGAGCCCTGGGATAAAATTTTCAGCGAACGCCCGCTGTCTTGCGGGCTAATGGTAATGGTCAGGTCGGGCTTTGGCAAAAAGCCTGCACCTTTATCGGGCCATTCGATCAGGCACAGGGCATCGTCGTCGAAGTAGTCGCGGATGCCGAGAAACTCCAGTTCTTCCGGATCGACCAAGCGATACAGATCAAAGTGGAAAGCGCGGATGTCACCGATTTCGTAGGGCTCGACCAACGTGAAGGTCGGACTTTTTACCGCGCCAACATGGCCCAACTCGCGAATGATGCCCCGCGACAGGGTGGTTTTGCCCATTCCCAGGTTGCCTTCGAGGAAAATCAGGCCATGGCCCTGGGTCACGCGGGCGATCCGTGCGCCAAAGTCGCTCATCGCCTGTTCATCGGCCAGGTACAGGGTTACTTCAGACACGGTGCTTGCTCCTCCAACAACTGACGAATGGCTGGAATCAGATCACTGGCCGCCAGCCCACGGCCGAATTTTCCTTGTTGCATGCCCGCATTGGCGTGCAGCCAGACCGCCAGGCAGGCGGCATCGAAACCGTCCATGCCTTGCGCCAGCAGCGCGCCGGTCAAGCCGGCCAGTACATCACCGAGACCCGCCGTCGCCATGGCCGGATGACCTTGGTGACACAACGCCAAACGGCCGTCGGGATGAGCGATCAGGCTACCGGCGCCCTTGAGCACCACCACCGCTGTATATTTTTTGCTCAATGCCAGCGCCGCCGCCGGGCGATCAGCCTGCACCTCGGCAGTACCGATCCCCAGCAACCGCGCCGCCTCGCCCGGATGCGGCGTGATCACACAATCCTTCGGCAGATCGACGAAACCGCTTGCGAGCAAATTCAGTGCATCGGCGTCCCATACCTGCGGCAATGCCGCATTGGCTGCCGCCGACAGTAACGCACGGCCCCAACTGGCCTGACCAAGACCGGGACCGACGACCAATACCGACACCTTTTCCAGCAGTCCCATCAATTGATTGGCCGACGATGTACCCAGCGCCATGGCTTCCGGGACTCGGGTCAACGCTGCCGGGACGTGCTCAGGGCGGGTCGCCAGCGAAACCATGCCCGCGCCGCTGCGCAAAGCGGTTTCAGTGCTGAGCAGAATCGCGCCGCCAAAACCGTGATCGCCACCGATCAGCAGCACATGACCGAAGTGGCCCTTGTGCGCAGCCGAGGCACGCGCCGCCAGCCTCGGAAGATTAGCCGGGCTGAGCCGTCGGGCGATCACGGGAATGTCACGATAGATGTCGGCGCTGGCTTGCAGATCATTAAACAGTAACGAGCCGACGTGGTCCGCCGCGTCGCCGGTGAACTGGCCGATTTTCAGTCCGATGAAGGTCACCGTCAGATCGGCCTGCACAGCAACGCCCAGCACATGCCCGGTATCGGCACACAACCCGGAAGGAATATCGACGGCCGTCACCGGCAAACCGCTGGCGTTGATAGCCTTGATCGCCGACAGGTAGGGTTCGCGCACATCACCGCTCAGACCGGTACCGAGCAAAACATCAAGGATGACCCCGCGCAGTTCGCTCCGGGCTTGCCAGCCTTGCACCGCAACACCTTCGGCCACAGCTTCGGCATGGGCTTGCGCCGCATCGCCCTGCAAACGTTGAGGCTCGCCAACCGCCAAAACCTGCACCTGCCAGCCGGCCCGCTGCGCCATCGCCGCAACCAGATAACCGTCACCGGCATTGTTGCCATGCCCGGCCAGCACGGTCAGCTCAGTCGCCGCCGGCCAACGCCGCACCAGCGCTCGCCACGTCGCATGCGCGGCGCGCTGCATCAATTCGAAGCCCGGCGTGCCGGCGGCAATCAGCCGTGCATCGAGCTCGCGCACCTGTGCAGCGCCATACAGCGCGTCGGGTAATTGATCTTTCGTGTGCGGCATGCGTCTTCAGGCTCCGATGTCTGGCAGAATTATACGCACCTCAGCTCCGGTTTCTCTCGCCTCATGTCCGCCATTACCACAGACCTGCCCGCCCTCGCCCAATCGATCAAGGATTGGGGCCGCGAGCTGGGCTTTCAACAAGTCGGCATCAGCGGTCTGGATCTCGCCGAACATGAGCAGCATCTTGCGCGCTGGCTTGAGGCCGGCTACCACGGCGAAATGGATTACATGGGCGCCCACGGCAGCAAACGCTCGCACCCGGAAGAACTGGTGCCGGGCACTTTGCGCGTGGTCTCGCTGCGCATGGACTACCTGCCCGGCGACACACAAATGGCACAAATGCTCGCGCAACCGGAAAAAGCTTACGTGTCGCGTTATGCCTTGGGTCGCGATTACCACAAATTGATCCGTAAACGCGTGCAACAATTGGCCGACAAGATTCAATCCGAGATCGGCCCCTTCGGTTTTCGTGCGTTTGTCGACAGCGCGCCGGTACTGGAAAAAGCCATCGCCGAGCAGGCCGGGTTGGGCTGGATCGGCAAAAACACTCTGGTGTTGAACCGCAAGGCCGGCAGTTATTTTTTTCTCAGTGAGTTGTTCGTCGATCTGCCGTTGCCGGTCGACGAGCCACACAGCACTGAACACTGCGGCCGCTGCACCGCCTGCCTCGACATTTGTCCGACCAATGCCTTTGTCGGCCCCTATGTGCTGGACGCGCGACGCTGCATTTCGTACCTGACCATCGAACTGAAAAATGCCATCCCCGAAGATTTGCGCCCGCTGATCGGCAACCGGGTGTTCGGCTGCGATGACTGCCAGATTTGCTGTCCGTGGAACCGCTTCGCCAAACCCTCTGGCGAAAGCGACTTCAAGCCACGGCACAATCTAGACAACGCTGAACTGGCCGAGCTGTTTTTGTGGGATGAGGACAAGTTTCTCAGCAGCACCGAAGGCTCGCCGCTGCGCCGCGCCGGGTATGAGCGCTGGTTACGCAATCTGGCGGTGGGACTGGGTAACGCGCCGTCGAGCATTCCGGTGCTGGAAGCGTTGAAAGCGCGGCGGGACTATCCGTCGGAGCTGGTGCAAGAACACGTCGAATGGGCCCTGAAACAACACGGAATCGCGTAACACCCCTGGAGCTGCCGCAGGCTGCGATCTTTTGATCTTGAAACAACGTCAAAAGATCGCAGCCTGCGGCAGCTCCTACATGGGATATTGCGTTACGGCTGATCGTTATAGACGAACTTCGGCATTTCCCAGTGAAAACGGATCGCCAGCAAGCGCAGCAGGAAGCCGCCAAACAGAGTGATCAAAATCGCCTGCTCGCCCGGCACGTTCAGATACAGACACAGCATGTAGCACCACGCCGCCGCGAACGAGACGCTGGCATACAGTTCCCGGCGGAAGATCAGCGGGATGTCGTTGCAGAAGATGTCGCGCAGGATGCCGCCGAAGACCCCGGTGATGACGCCGCTGACCGAGGCCACCAGCATGCCGTGGCCCATTTCCAGTGCAGTCATGCAGCCGATCAGGGTGAAGGCCACCAGGCCGACCGCGTCGAGCACCAGAAACAGTGAGCGCAGGTGACGCATCCAGCGTGCCGTGAACACGGTGAACATCGCGGCGACCGAGGTCAGCACCAGGTATTCCGGGTGTTTGACCCACGTCAGCGGATAATGCCCAAGCAGCACATCGCGCACCGAACCGCCGCCCAACGCCGTGACGCAGGCGATCAGCACCACGCCAAACCAGTCCATGCCACGACGGCCGGCAGACAGCGCGCCGGTCATGGCTTCAGCGGTGATGGCGACGAGATAGAGCATCAGCAACATGGTGGCGATCCAGGCAAGAAGGCGCGCAGTCTAGCCATTTCGCGGCGGCACCAAAAGAGGGCGTCGCAGCAAACACAAAACCCTGTAGGAGCTGCCGCAGGCTGCGATCTTTTGATCTTTGTTTTAAACCTGAAAATCAAGATCAAAAGATCGCAGCCTTCGGCAGCTCCTACCGGGATCGCATCAGAATTTGATGAAGTGCTTGCGGTAGTGCTGCAGCTCGGCGATCGATTCGCGGATATCGTCCAGCGCCAGGTGCGTGCTGCCCTTCTTGAAGCTGTCGCGTACGTCCGGTGCCCAGCGTGCCGCCAGTTCCTTGAGCGTGGAGACGTCGAGGTTGCGGTAGTGGAAGTAGCTTTCCAGCGCTTTCATGTGGGTATAAAGGAAGCGGCGATCCTGGCAGATGCTGTTGCCGCAGATCGGCGACTTGCCCTTCGGCACCCACTTTTCCAGGAAGGCGATGGTTTCGGCTTCGGCTTCGGCCATGCTGATGCGGCTATCGCGCACGCGCTGGGTCAGGCCGGAATTACCGTGGGTGCGAGTGTTCCATTCGTCCATGCGCGCGAGAACTTCGTCGCTGTGGTGGATAGCGATCACCGGGCCTTCGGCCAGCGTGTTGAGGTCGCTGTCGGTGACGATGGTGGCCATTTCGATGATGACATCGTTGTCCGGGTCCAGACCGGTCATTTCCAGGTCGATCCAGATCAGATTCTGCGGGTTTTGCATATTTCGGCTCCTAGGCAATGCTGCGCAGTTTAGCCTAGGCCAGTGGCCGGGCGTGCTAAACTCGCGACCGTTTTACCTAATCGCTGCATTCTTCAGACGGAACACCCATGGCCAAACGCCAACTCAATCGTCGTCAAAACTGGCGCATCGAAAAGATTCAGGGCGAGCGCGCAGCACGCGCCGCCAAACGCGAGTCCTCGGCTGTCGAAGCCCTGGAGGGTGGCGACCTGGGCCCGGAACAGACCGGCCTGGTGATCGCCCACTTCGGTGTGCAAGTCGAGGTCGAGGCCACTGATGGCGATCAGGCCGGCCAGGTATTCCGTTGCCACCTGCGCGCCAACCTGCCAGCCCTGGTGACCGGCGACACGGTCGTCTGGCGTGCCGGCAACCAAGGCATCGGTGTGATCGTCGCGCAATTGCCGCGCACCACCGAACTCTGCCGCCCGGACAGCCGTGGCCAGTTGAAACCGGTGGCGGCCAACGTCGACATGATCGTCATCGTCTTCGCCCCGCTGCCCGAGCCGCATGCCAACCTGATCGACCGCTATCTCGTCGCCGCTGAACACGCCGGCATTCGCCCGTTGCTGCTGCTGAACAAATTCGACCTGATCGACGAGCAGAACGCCCCGGCGCTCAACGCGCTGCTGGCGGTGTATCGCACGCTGGGTTATCCGGTGTTGGAAGTCTCGGCGCACCACGGCAACGGCATGGAACAACTGCAACAGCAGCTCGACGGGCGCATCAGCGTGTTCGTCGGCCAGTCCGGCGTCGGCAAGTCGTCGCTGGTCAACAGCCTGCTGCCAGAAGTTGAAACCCGCGTCGGGCCGTTGTCCGAGCTGTCCGGTCAGGGCACGCACACGACGACCACCGCGCGCCTGTTCCACTTCCCTGGCGGTGGCGAGTTGATCGACTCCCCGGGTATCCGTGAATTCGGCCTCGGCCACGTTAGCCGCGCCGACGTTGAAGCCGGTTTCATCGAGTTCGACGACCTGCTCGGCACTTGCCGTTTCCGCGACTGCAAGCACGACCGCGAGCCAGGCTGTGCACTGCTCAAGGCGCTGGAAGAAGGCCGCGTGCAGCAACAACGCATGAACAGCTACCGCTCGATCATCGCCAGCCTGCCTGAAAACGGCTATTAAACAGCTGCACCGGCGGCTCTCGCCCGAGGGCTGCCGGATGTCGGTCTGCATCTGACACAGCCCTGTCCTTTTTAAACATCAGGCTTTTCTGTAGGACTTCTGCACGCCTGATTGCAGGACATTTCTCTTTGTTCCTGCACACCTTGTCGGCGCGTTTCACAGGCCTACATTCAGTTCCTCTTCGCACTTTCGCGTCCTTGAGGATCTGCCATGCAAACCTACCATTTGTTCATCAGCCACTCGTGGAACTACTCCCACGCCCACGACAATCTGGTGCGCCTGCTCAGTGCCCACCCCGACTTCACTTATAAGAATTTTTCGGTGCCGACGCACAACCCGATCATGGGCGCACAGACCGACAAACAGCTTGAAGAAGCCATCGAAAACAAGATTCGTCCGTGCTCGGCGGTGCTGATCATGGCTGGCATGTACTCGACCTATAGCAAGTGGATCAACAAGGAAATCGAGATCGCCAAGCGCATGGGCAAGGTGATCATCGCGGTGAAACCGTTCGGCGCCGAGCGTATTTCCACGGTGGTGCGTAACGCCGCCCACGCCGAATGCGCGTGGAACACCAACAGCATCGTCGGCGCGATCCGCCTGCACACGGCGGCCTGAACATGCGCAAGGGACTGTTTATCGGCATCAACGACTACTCGCATATTTCGCGCCTGAGCGGTTGCAGCAATGACGCCATGGCCATGGCCTCGGTGCTGAAAACCGACGCCGACGGCGACCCAAACTTCAAGAACGTCGTGCTGACGTCCGCTGAGGATTACCTGAGCCGGGAGATGCTCGAAGATCAGATCCGCGAGCTGTTTTCCGGCGACTGCAACGTTGCGCTGTTGTATTTCGCCGGGCACGGCGGCTTCGACACCGACAATGACGAAGGCATGCTGCTGCCCCAGGATTATCGCAACGCCAAGGACGGTATCCGCATCAGCGACATCCTCAACTGGGCGAGCAAAGCCACGCGCATCAAGAACAAAGTGATCATCCTCGATTGCTGCCAAAGCGGCGCCGCCGGCGAGGTGCGCGCGTTGCGCAGTGAAAGCAGCGTGGTCGGCGAAGGCATGACCATTCTCACCGCTTGCAAAAAGGAAGAGCCGGCCATGGAAGGTGCGCAACACGGCGTGTTTACCGGGTTGCTGCTGCAGGCCTTGCACGGTGGCGCGGCGAACATCCTCGGCAAGATCACTCCCGGCAGCCTGTATTCCTTCGTCGACAACGCGCTCGACGCCTGGGAACAACGTCCGGTGTTCAAGACTAACGTCTCGCAATTCATTTCCCTGCGCGAAGTCTCGCCGCTGATCCCAAAAGAGATCCTGCGCAAACTGCCTGACTGGTTTGCCGAAGCCGAATCGACTTACCCGCTCGACCCGAGCTACGAGCCGACCGAAGCCAACTTCAACCCGGACCACGGCGAAATCTTCGCGCAACTGCAAAAGTGCAATCGCCACAGCCTGATCGAACCGGTCGACGCCGAGCACATGTACTACGCCGCCCTCCACTCCACCGGCTGCCGCCTCACCGCCCTTGGCGCCTACTACCGCGAACTCGCGCTCAAAGGACATTTCTGATACCTGTCTTCATCAGCTATCGCCATATGGATCGCCTGCATGCCGTGGCGATCAACAATCGCCTCAAGCAGGCCAACATCAAGACTTATCTGGATGTGCTGGACCCGGAGTCGCAGACCACCGACGACATCACCGGCGTGATCACGCGCAACATCACCGAATGCACGCACTTGCTCGCGGTGGTGTCGGAGAGGACTGCTTTGTCGTGGTGGGTGCCGTTCGAGATTGGTGAGGCGACGATTAGCAACCGGCGGATCTGCTCGTTCAAGACCGGGCCGGCGGAGCTGCCGTTATATCTGGATAAATGGCCGAAGTTGAGTACGGACAGAGATCTGGATTTCTTTATCGATGCTTATCGTGAGGAAGTGATGAACAAGCGTTCGGTGATGCTGGATTCGATGAGTGAGTCGATGAAGGGCACTTACAAGAGGAATGCCGAGCAGTTTCATGATCAGTTGAAGAGCAGGATTCGGCGGGGGTTTTGATGGTCGGTTTGACTTGAGAGCCCCTCACCCTAGCCCTCCCGAAACGTCGGACCGCCCGGAGGGAGAGGGACTGACCGTGGTGAATGTTCGAGGTACGCCGACCTGAATTCCTGAGTCGTACGCAGATTCTGAACAGCATGAAGATCGGCTCCCTTTCCCCCTCTACCCCTTGGGGGAGAGGGCTGGGGTGAGGGGGATGGATCTCAAGTCCCGCACAATAACCAAACCGACAGCCACAAAAAAGCCGACATCTCTGTCGGCTTTTTCGTCTTTTACTGCTTCGGCGCAGGAGCCGGCGCTGGCACCGCACTCCCCGGCACAGCCGGCTTCGGTGCGGCGTCATCGAACAGGTTCAATCGCTCGCGCAACTCATGCGCGGGCACCGGTTGCTGATCCGCTGGCAGTGCGTTCGGGTCGACCGGCGTCGCCGGAGCGCCGCCGTTCTGGCCTTGATCCGCCGGTTTCGCCGGATCGGCACCTTGCGAGCCTTCGATGGCAGCCTGGGCTTTCTTGGTCAGCACGACGATGTCGATACGACGGTTGACCGGGTTGAACGGGTTTTCCTTGTCGAACAGCGCCGACGAGGCATAACCGACGACCCGCGCCACTTGCGCATCCGGATAGCTACCGGCGACCAAGGCTCGACGGGCCGCGTTGGCACGGTTGGCCGAGAGTTCCCAGTTACCGAAATCGCCGGTGCCGGTGTACGGCTTGGCGTCGGTGTGGCCGCTGATGCTGATCTTGTTCGGCACCGCTTTGATGGTGTCGGCCATGGCCAGCAGGATGTCTTCGAAGTACGGCTTCAGGCGTGCAGAACCCGAGTCGAACATCGGCCGGTTCTCGGCGTCCATGATCTGGATGCGCAAGCCGTTCGGCGTGATCTCGAAGAGGATCTGATCCTTGAATTTCTGCAGTTGCGGGTTCTCGTCGACCTTGTTCTGCAGTTCTTGCAGGAGCAGTTCGAGGCGTTCCTTCTCGACCTGTTCGGCCATGCCTTCAACCTGCTCGGTGTCGACCGTGACCTTGTCCGGTTGCGGCTGCGACTTCACTTCCGGGTTGAGGGTGTTTTCCGGCGCCAGGGTCGGCGTGCCGCCCAGATCGATGATGTACGGCGTGCCGCTTTCGGAAAAGCCGACCGGGTCCTTGAAGTAACCGGCGATGGCGATCTTCTGCTCAGGTGTGGCGGTGGACAACAGCCACAACACCAGGAAGAACGCCATCATCGCCGTGGCGAAGTCGGCGAAGGCGATTTTCCACGCCCCGCCGTGATGCCCGCCGGCTATGCGCTTGACGCGCTTGATGATAATCGGCTGATTATTTTCCATGGCTTAGCGACCGCGAACGGCTTGTTCCAGCTCGGCAAAGCTTGGACGGTGGGCCGGGTACAGCACCTTGCGACCGAACTCGACCGCCAGCGATGGCGGCATGCCGGAAGCCGAAGCCACCAGCGAGGCCTTGATGGCTTCGTAGACGTTCAGCTCTTCCTTGGCATCGTGGGCCAGCGAGTGCGCCAGCGGGCCGAAGAAACCGTACGCCGCGAGAATACCGAAGAAGGTACCCACGAGTGCCGCACCGACGTGCAAGCCGATGGACTTCTGATCGCCTTCACCCAGGGATGCCATGGTCACCACGATACCGAGTACCGCCGCAACGATACCGAAACCGGGCATGGCATCGGCAATGCCGTTTACCGCGTGGGATGGGTGTTCGAGGTCTTCTTTGAGGCTGTACAACTCCATGTCGAACAGGCCTTCGAGTTCGTGCGGGGCCATGTTGCCGGACGACATGATGCGCAGGTAATCGCAGATGAACGCGGTCATGCGCTCATCTTTGAGCACTGCCGGGTACTTGGCGAAGATCGGGCTCGCAGCGGCATCTTCAATGTCGCCTTCGATGGCCATCATGCCTTCGCGGCGGCTTTTGTTGAGAATCTCGTAGATCAGGCCGAGCACTTCCAGATAGAAAGTGTGGCTGAAGCGCGAACTGAACATGCTCAGGGATTTCTTGAGCACGTGCATCGTCATGTAGCCGGGGTTGGCCTGGAGGAATGCGCCAAGGGCCGCACCGCCGATAATCATCACCTCGAAGGGCTGGATCAGGGCGGCAATCTTGCCGTGGGAGAGCACGTATCCGCCGAGCACGCTCGCGAATACGACGATGATGCCGATAATTTTAGCCATAGGTAGGAAAGTACTTACTGAGTCGGGTTCAAGGTCATATTCGGAAGTTAAAAAATCTCTTCTTCTACTTATCGGCAAAACTGCGCCAGACTATAGCCAGTTCAGGCGAAAAGCCAATTTAGCCCATGCCGGGCGCGTCTACAGTCAGTGAAGATCCCCTCCAGACATGGCTAATGAAACGAACGTCCCACACGCAAAACCGACTACGCTCGACGGCTGGGTCAAGCTGCTCGACAGCGTTCGACTGCCCGTACCGCAAGAGGCTCACGACAAGGTTTGCCGGGCGATTCGCGACAATCGCAGCTCGCTGCGCGACATCGCCGATCTGATGCAGGACAGCCCCGCACTGGCCTTGAGCATCATCCGTGAGGCCAATCGTCACACCCACGGCAATATGGCTTCGCCGGCGGAAAATCTTGAAGTGGCGATCAACCGTCTCGGCCTGGCGCGTACCGAAGAGTTGCTCGCGCGCTTGCCCGCCGAGCCACTGATGCAAATTCCCAAGGCCCTGCGCCAATTGCAGATGATCAGCCAGCACGCGACGCAACAGGCCAACGGTTTTTTCGCCAGCCGCCTGGCGCGGCTGTGGCAGGACATTCATTGGGGCAGCCTGCTGTTTCTGTCGCCGTTGTGGCCGCTGGCGCTGACCTATCCACAGTTGCTGGAAGAATGGGAACTGCGGGTTATCCACAAGGGCGAGTCGGCACGCACCGTCGAAAAGCAATTGTTTGGCGTGCGCCTGTTGAGAATCGCCGACGCGCTGGTCGAAGCCTGGCATCTGCCGATCTGGGTTCAGCAGGGCTACAAACTGCTCCTCAGCGAACAACGCGAATTGGTCAAAGTGCTGCGCATCGCTCGCGACAGCGAACATCCGTTGCGCCAGCAAAACCGCCTCGACGATGATCCGACATTGCGCCGCTGGCTCAATCAGCCGGCCAACACAGTGCTACTGGCCAATGGTCTGGCGCTGTCGGCGCAACAGGCCTGGGACAGTCCGCACAGCGAACGCTGGCAGTACCTGACCAGCCTTTACCTGCAAATTTCGATGGATGAAGTGCAGCAACAATTGCACCAGCAGGCCGCCAACAGCGCCCGTCATCATGCAATGCCAGACTTGTGGCACCCGGCGGTTTCGCTGTTGTGGCCGTGGGGCACCCGGCGCTTACCGGCCGGCATGTTGCCCGCCGCAGCGCCCAACGCCGAAGACCTGACGCAATGGCGCAAGCAGTGCGCCGAACTGCTGGCAGAACCGAGCCGCTTCACCAATGCCATGAGCCTGACCGTTGCGGCCCGCGATGCATTGGTTGCCAGCGGCATGCGTCGGGTGCTGATCCTGATGGCCGACCGCACGCAATCCAGTCTGCGCGTGCAACAAACGCATGGTTTGCCAAAAGAAGCCGCTGCGCTGACGTTCGCCGTCAGTCAAAGTACCGTGCTGCAACGCCTGCTCGCGCAACAAGCGCAGGTGCGCATCAACCAGGACAACAACGCACAGTTTTCCGCCCTGCTGCCTCCGAGCCTGCGCGCACTGTTTCGTGGCGAGCATCTGCTCTTGCGTTCATTGGTCAATAACGGCCGGGTGATCATGATCGTCGTCGCCGACCAGGGCGGCGGGCCGTTCGCCGATATCAGCGTGCAAGCCTTTGGCAAAACCGCGCAATGCATCGAAAAAGCCCTGCAAAGCTTTAGCAGCCGTGGCCGATGAGGCTGCGCTACAATCCTCCCCTTTGTGCTCTGGAGACCTCACATGTCTGACTTCTCTGGCTTGCCGCTCGTCATCGAACCGAGCGACTTGCTTCCTCGGCTTGAGGCCAGCAACCTGATTCTGGTGGACCTGACCAGTCCCGCCCGCTACACCGAAGGTCACCTTCCCGGTGCACGCTTTGTCGACCCGAAACGTACCCAGCTCGGCCAGCCGCCGGCGCCAGGTTTGCTGCCGGCCAAAGCCGATCTGGAAGCATTGTTCGGTGAGCTGGGCCATCGCAAGGACGCGGTCTACGTGGTGTATGACGACGAAGGCGGCGGCTGGGCCGGGCGCTTCATCTGGCTGCTCGACGTGATCGGTCACGACAAGTACCACTATATAGACGGTGGTTTGCCGGCATGGCTGGCAGATGGCATGCCGATGTCGATCCAGGTGCCACCAGCAGTGGGCGGCCCGGTCGCGCTGACCTTGCACGACGAGCCGACCGCAACCCGTGAATACCTGCAAAGCCGCCTCGGTGCTGCCGATCTGGCGATCTGGGACGCGCGCGGGCCGCTGGAATATTCTGGCGAGAAAGTGCTGGCCGCCAAGGCCGGGCACATCCCCGGTGCGGTTAATTTCGAATGGACCGCCGGCATGGACAAGGCCCGTCAGTTGCGCATTCGTACGGACATGCCACAGATCCTCGAAGACCTCGGGATCAGCAAGGACAAAGAAATCATTACCCATTGCCAGACCCATCACCGGTCGGGCTTCACTTATCTGGTGGCCAAGTCCCTCGGGTATCCGCGGGTCAAGGGCTACGCCGGTTCCTGGGGCGAATGGGGCAACCACCCTGACACGCCTGTCGAGATTTAAGGTTTTTAAGGACAACTAATGAAAGAGCGTCTGTTTATCCTCAGCCAGTACCTGCTGCCTCATCACCTGCTGTCGCGCCTCGCCGGCTGCATTGCCGAGTGCCGCGTGCGCTGGTTCAAGAATGCCTTCACCCAGTGGTTCGCCAAGCGTTACCAGGTGGACATGTCGCAAGCGCTGGTCGAAGACCTGACCGCTTACGAGCACTTCAACGCCTTCTTCACCCGCGCTCTGAAAGACGGCGCGCGCCCACTGGACGAAACCCCGGGCGCGATCCTCAGCCCGGCCGACGGTGCGGTCAGCCAGCTCGGCCCGATCGAGCACGGTCGCGTATTCCAGGCCAAGGGCCACAGCTTCAGCGTGCTGGAATTGCTCGGCGGTGATGCCGCCAACGCGGCGCCGTTCATGGGCGGCGATTTTGCCACCATCTATCTGTCGCCGAAGGACTACCACCGCGTGCACATGCCGTTGGCCGGCACTTTGCGCGAGATGGTTTACATCCCGGGCCGGATCTTCTCGGTCAACCAGACCACCGCCGAAAACGTGCCGGAGCTGTTTGCCCGCAACGAGCGCGTAGCGTGCATTTTCGACACCGAGCGCGGGCCGATGGCCGTTGTACTGGTGGGCGCGATGATCGTCGCTTCGATCGAAACCGTCTGGGCCGGTCTGGTCACGCCGCCGAAGCGTGAACTGAAAACCTTCCGTTACGACGAAGCCGCGCGTGCGCCGATCCATCTGGAAAAAGGCGCCGAGCTGGGCCGCTTCAAGCTGGGTTCGACTGCCGTCGTGCTGTTCGGCCCGGATCAGGTGAAATGGGCTGAAGAACTGGTAGCCGGCTCTCCAGTACAGATGGGCCAAGGCCTGGCAGTGCCAAAAGCCTGATTCTAGAAACACACAATCCCTGTAGGAGCTGCCGCAGGCTGCGATCTTTTGATCTTGGTTTTTAAAATCAACATCAAAAGATCGCAGCCTTCGGCAGCTCCTACACGTTGTTATGTGTGCATCGTCAATGACGAAGCGTTGAGGCAGAACACCAGTTCGCTTATTTGCTGCTATGGTTTTTGGCATGAGCCAGGCCATTTCCCCACCGCAGCTACGCGCACCGACCCCGAGTCAGCCACGCCTGTCGTTTTGCGAAGCCAGCCCGCGCGACCTCAAGCGCTGGATCGCCGACTTGCCCAAGGCCAACATCGGCGAAACCGCCCGCCTGCTGTATCAAGGCCTCGGCGAACTCAACCAACTGCTCACCCCCAGCGACAACCGTCTGCAGTTGCTCGAATTGCTGCGCCCCGAGGTTTACTTCGTCTGCCAGCATCTGGAGCGACACTTTCTTCATCAGGCGATCATGCTCGACGAGCGCTCTCGCAAGATCAGCAATCTCTGTCAGGCGCTGCAAAGTCATCTGGCCATCGGCTACAAACAGATCGTCCTGCGCATTGCGCCGAAGTACGCCAAGGATCGCGCAGCGCTGCTCAGCACCGCACTGCAACGCGCAACGCACGCGTCGAAAGGCCAACTGGTCCGCGCGACTCAACTCTATAGCCCGCCACCGGAACACCTGTGGTTTGAGCTGCATCAGCTGTATCGCACAGCGTGTGAGTTGCAACTGCAACAGCGTCGAGTGCATGACGATCTGGCCAGCCTGACCACCGAATTGAGCCTGGAGCAGACCTACATCGCCGCCCTGCTGCTGGGCAGCGCCCGCTGCAATCAACTGCGCCAGAACCAGATCGCGCGATTGGCAGAAGTGCTCGAACCATGGAGCGCTCTGCTCAAGCTGCATCCCGCCCGCCCGGACGACGGTCTGTTTGCGGTCAGCGCGCAAATCGACGCCGGGCCGCGTTATCGCAACATGTTTCGCAGTGAGCAACAGGCCGGATTGCTCGGCTTCGATCCACAGCCGCTGGTAAACGCCATCGAAGCGCATTTGCTGCACCAGGACACGTCGACACCCTTGCCGATCCCGACCGGGCTCAGCTTCGACACCTTGCAACACCTGCATGCCGCATGGGGCCAGGCCGCCGAGCGCAGTTTTCAGCGCACCGTCGGTCAGGGCAATCTGACCGTGTGCGTGGGCATGAGCGCCCTGCACTTCTACCTCGGCGGCGAGCGTAGCTTCAGCGATATGCTCAAACACCCCGGCGCCCGCGCGGCGAATTTCAGCCACGCCGTGGCAAAAGGTGAGAAGGACAGCTGGAGCCAGGCTTTCGACGCGGCGCCGCAGAATAACGAGCAGTTTTTGCCCTACGAAGAAATCCAGTACGACCACCTCGTCGAAGACGAAAGCAGCGCCGATGCGGCGCCGCACTACCCGACTTACGCATTGCCCGTGATCAATCACAGTCCCGGCGGTTACTGCCTGGGCTGGCCGAAAGAAGTGCCTGCCGAATTGCAGGCCGGAGAAATGCTCGGCATTCAGGACAGCGTCAGTCTGGGCTGGAGCATCGCGGTGATTCGCTGGATTCGTCAGGTGCGCGGCGGCGGTACGCAAATGGGCATTGAACTGGTGGCGCCACATGCGCAGCCCTGCGGCTTGCAACTGGTGCGTTCACGCGACGATCACAGCCAGTATTTGCGCGGATTATTGTTGCCGGAGATCAGCGCGATCGACGTGCCCGCAACGCTGCTGGCGCCACGCTTACCGTTTCAGGAAGGCAATAAAGTGCTGATCAACACTCAGGGCGAAGAACACCGCGCCGGCCTTGATCGACGGGTGGCGAGTACGCACAGTTTCAATCAGTTTGCTTATCGCTCGCTGGAGGCCGCGCAGAATGGCGCGAGCGAGGAGGATTTTGATTCGTTGTGGAAATCGCTTTAAAGCAAAAGATCGCAGCCTGCGGCAGCTCCTACAGGAAACCTATGTAGGAGCTGCCGAAGGCTGCGATCTTTTGCTCTTTATTTACAACTGCCCGTCGCGATCACGAAAGCCCAGCAGATACAGCACGCCATCCAGACCCAACGTCGAAATCGCCTGCTTCGCCGATTGCTTGACCAGCGGCTTGGCACGGAACGCCACGCCCAACCCGGCAATCGCCAGCATCGGCAAATCGTTCGCGCCATCGCCCACGGCAATGGTCTGCTCCAGACGCAAACCTTCTTTGTGCGCCAGCTCTTTCAACAGATCCGCCTTGCGCTGCGCATCGACAATCGGCTCGATCGCCACGCCCGTGCACTTGCCATCCACCACTTCCAGTTCGTTGGCGAACACGTAGTCGATGCCGAGCTTGGCCTGCAACTGTTTGGCGAAATAGGTGAAGCCGCCAGACAGGATCGCGGTCTTGTAGCCCAGACGCTTGAGTTCGGCGAACAGCGTTTCGGCGCCTTCGGTCAGACGCAGCGAAGCACCGATCGAGTCCAGTACGCTGACATCCAGACCTTTGAGCAAGGCCAGACGCTCTTTGAAACTGGCACGAAAATCCAGTTCGCCGGCCATTGCCCGCTCGGTGATCTCGGAAACCTGATCACCCACGCCGGCAGCCTTGGCCAGCTCATCGATGACTTCGGCTTCGATCAGCGTCGAATCCATGTCGAACACCGCCAGGCGACGGTTACGACGGAACAGCGAATCTTCCTGGAAGGCGATATCGACATTCAGTTCCTGCGCGACACTGAGGAATTCGGCGCGCAGCGCCTGCGGATCAGCCGCTTCGCCACGCACGGAAAATTCGATGCAACCTTTGCCTTTATCGGCCGGAGTGTCCAGCGGCATACGACCCGACAGACGGTCGATATGATCGATATTCAAGCCATATTTAGCGGTGATCGAACTGACGGCCTGCAATTGGCCGGCAGTCACTTTGCGGGTCAGCAGGGTGACGATGTGGCGTTTCTTGCCCTGATTGCCCACCCATTGCTGGTAGTCCTCTTCGGACACCGGGGTGAAGCGCACCTGCTGGTCAAGCTCGTAGCCCTTGAACAGGATGTCCTTGAGCACGGATTTACCTTGCTCGGAGTCAGGAATTTCAACCAGGATGCCGAACGACAGGGTGTCGTGGATCACCGCCTGACCGATATCGAGAATGTTCACACCACCTTGTGCCAGAACACCGGTAATGGCTGCCGTCAGACCCGGACGGTCGACTCCCGTGATGTTAATCAGGACGATTTCGCGCAACGCGCACCCCCGCAACTGGAAAAAAACCGCATTCTACCCACTTTCAGTGACCATCGGGCACCGCGAGCGCTTTGCCGGTCTAGGGCCTGTCGCTATACTGCGCGTCAACTTCACGGACAAAAGAGCCGAGCTCAGTGAACCGGCCCACGCCAGTTAAAACCGATAACTTCTTCCTGCTGATCTTCCGTGCACTGCGCCACCGCCGTGTACCGATTGCATTGCGCATTGCCAGCCATAACGTGATCCTGGTCGCTCTGGCCCTGGTGATCTATGCCGGCGTGATGGGTTTACAATTCAAGCAGGCCATGCACCAGCAGGCCGATGCGCTGGGCGAAAGCCTGACCACGCAGACCGCGACCTCTGCCACCGAGCTGTTGGTGTCCAACGACATCCTCAGCCTCAACGTGCTGCTCAACAACCTGACCAAGAACAAACTGGTCGCCCACGCGGCGATCTACAGCGTGGATAACCGCATCCTCGCCGAGTCCGGTCAGCGGCCCAAGCACAGCCTGCTGGGCGAAGCCGAAGGCATGTACGAGAGCAAGATCACTTTCCAGGACGTGACCGCCGGGCAACTGCGCATCAGCCTGGACATGGATCAGTTCCAGCAGCCAATGACCATCAGCCTGCAAAGCATGGGCATTCTCAGCGGGATTCTGCTGGCGCTGTCGCTGGCCTTGAGCCTGCGCATGGGCCGCTATCTGTCGACGCCGCTGCTGCAATTGCGCGTCTGGCTGCGCAACATCGACGAATACACGCCGGGCACTGATCGCCAGGACGAGATCGGCGATCTGGCGCGCCAGTTGCACGCCAACTACGCCCCGGAGCCCGCGCCTAAACCTGAGCCGGAACCCGAGTTCGAAGAAGAAGAAGAGGACGACGAGCCGGAGTTCGAAGTGCGTAACCTGCGCGACCCGAGCTTCGACGAAACCCGCCCCCTGGCCGCCCAAAAGCCGGCGCCGCGCCACGTGGTCAGCACCGTTGAAGACGATGAAGACGACGACGCCTTCGCCGATCTGCGCGACGAATCCCTTGATACCGCGCCCCAGCCGGTAATCCGCAAGGCCACGCCAAGCGTGCCGCAACACAGCGCTGTGCTGGCGGTGCAATTGGGCTCGCAGGAGCAACTGCGTCGTCTGCCGCGTGCGCGTCTGGAAGAGTTGCTGGAGCGCTATCGCGATTGCCTCGATCAAGCGGCGTCGCTGTATCAGGGCGAAATCGAAACCCTGAACGACGGCAGCACGCTGATGCTGTTCCACACCGAAGACAGCGGCGACGATTACCTGACCAACGCGATTTGCTGCGGCGAGTTGCTGCGGGCGCTGGGTCATCAGTTGCAGATCGAGGTCGCAGACAGCGGCATCACCCTGCAATTGCAACTGGGCCTGACCCTCGGTGACGAGTTGTTCGGTTTGAGCCAGATCGATCTTTTGCTGACCGATTCGGCCCAGGACGCGTTGGCCTTGTCGCAACATAGCCGCAATCTGTTGCTGGTTGAGCGCAAGATCAGTGACGATGCGCTGATCCGCCAGCGTGCGCGGATCCGCCCGATTGCCAGTCCTGAGGGGGCTTGCTGTGTCGAGCGGTTGATGGAGCCTTATCCGTCGATGCTGGAACGGCAGCTCGCGCGGATGCATGAACGCCGGGCGTAGCCTCAAGCCCGATGTGAAAAAGCCCGCAGACAAGCGATTGTCTGCGGGCTTTTTTGTAGGTGACTGAAGAGCCCCTCACCCTAGCCCTCTCCCAGAAGGAGAGGGGACCGATTGGGGGATATTCTGGAGCTACACCGACTTGAACGTCTTGCTTTGAATCCATAATCGCCAAGATCTTTCAGGTCGATGTAGAGCGCAAGACACCTCGGTAAGTCCCCTCTCCCTCCGGGAGAGGGTTAGGGTGAGGGGCTTTTGATCTTGCCTACCAAACCCCAGACACAACAAAGCCCGCACAAGGCGGGCTTTGTCTTGAATCGATCCAGACTTAGAAGCGGAACACTTCCATGTCCGTACGAATCGGCGAGGCCATCGGGATCTTCGGCTGCTTCTCGGCTTCCGCCGCCGGCGCTGCTGGCTTCGGTGCCGATTTACGCGGCGCTTCAGCCACTGGTGGCTGGTTGGCCAAGGGTTTCAGCGCCACCGACAATTGCTCGGCCAGACGCTGCAACAGAATCCCCTGCGCCTGTACCTGCGACGCCGTGCTGCCGGCGTGCAACTCTTGCAAATGAACAATGCGGTTATCGCGCACCTGACCACGACGGTCGATCAAGCGCCACTGCGCATCGAGAATAGCCGGCTGCTTCTCACCAGAGTCCAGACGGGTGATGGTCAGCAAAACCTGCACATCCGGGGTAAATCCGCTGGTGGCCGGTGCCAGCACTACACGTTGGCTGTCGAGGTGACCAGCAACCTGACGCATCAACAACTGATCGATATCCGACGAAAGGCTCCCTGCCCAACGACCATCGGTCGCTGCTTGCAGGCTGCCGTCCGGTTGACGTTGCAGCAAAGTCTCACGTTGCAGGTAATCAGCCACGACTACCGGGCCCAACAAAACTGCCATGCCCGCGCTTTGCGCAGGCTGAACCGGACTTCCGCTGTCCAGTTGATACAGCGACACCGGCTGGTGAACACTGCAACCCGCCAGGCCAAGAACGCCGGCGAGCAACAAAATAAGTGGAAGGCGCAGCGCAGTCATCATCCCGTCCAGGTGGCCGCCACAAGGCTGACCACAGTGAAAATACTCAATAAATATGAAGAACGCTCGGCCACGCCGGCGCTTGGAAAGGCCATATCATCCGTGAATATGCGTTCCGACTCCAGCGCCAAAGCGTCGATCTACGCGTTAAATCGTAGATCGAACGCTCTAGGGCGCCTAATTGAGGTTTTCGACGAGCAGCGCATCTACCCGCTGGAAGCCCCGTGGGAGTTTATTCCCGCGACGTCCACGCTCACCTTTGTAGTGTTCGAGGTCGTCGGCTTTCAGCGACAAGGTACGTTTTCCGGCCTGCAACACCAAGGTGGCGCCTTCCGGAATGACGGCGATGTCCGTGACATATTCTTCGCGACTGGCCACACGTTCACCGGGAATACCGATGATCTTGTTGCCTTTGCCCTTACCTAATTGTGGCAGATCGCTGATTTTGAAGATCAGCAGGCGACCTTCGGTCGTCACCGAGGCCAGCCAGTTGTGCTCACGATCGGCCACTGCTCGCGGCGCGATCACCTTGGCGTTGTTCGGCAGGCTCAACAGGGCTTTACCGGCCTTGTTCTTGGCTTGCAGGTCTTCGCCTTTGACGACAAAACCGTAACCGGCGTCGGAAGCGATTACGTACAACGCTTCGTCTTCCGGCATCAGCACGCATTCGAACGTCGCGCCCGGTGGCGGGGTCAGACGACCGGTCAACGGTTCGCCCTGGCCACGCGCCGACGGCAGCGTATGCGCAGCAACCGAATAACTGCGGCCGGTGGAGTCAATCACCACGGCAGACTGGTTGGAGCGCCCCGCCGTCGAGGTCTTGAAGCCGTCGCCAGCCTTGTACGACAGGCCGGTGGCGTCGATCTCGTGACCTTTGGCCGAACGGATCCAGCCCTTTTCCGACAGCACGACGGTGACTTTCTCGTTCGGCAGCAGATCGTGTTCGGTCAACGCTTTGGCTTCGCTGCGCTCGACGATTGGCGAGCGGCGGTCGTCGCCATAGGTTTCGGCATCCTTGATCAGCTCGGTGCGCACCAGCTTCTTCAGCTTGGCTTCGCTGCCCAGCAAAGCTTGCAGTTTGGCTTGTTCCTTGAGCAGTTCGTCCTGCTCATCGCGCAGCTTCATCTCTTCCAGTCGCGCCAACTGACGCAAACGGGTGTCGAGGATGTAGTCGGCCTGGATTTCGCTGAGGGCGAAACGCTCGATCAGCTTGGCTTTCGGGTGTTCCTCGGTACGGATGATGTGGATCACTTCATCCAGGTTGAGGTAAGCGATCAACAAACCGTCCAACAGGTGCAGGCGACGTTCTACCTTGTCGAGACGAAATTGCAGGCGGCGACGCACGGTCTGCACGCGGAATTCCAGCCACTCGACCAGCAGCGCGCGCAAATTCTTCAGCTGCGGCTTGCCGTCCAGACCGATGATGTTGACGTTGACCCGGTAGGTCGACTCCAGCTCGGTGCTGGCGAACAGGTGCTGCATCAGCGCATCGTGATCCACGCGGCTGTTGACCGGAATGATGACGATGCGGCACGGGTTTTCGTGGTCGGATTCGTCGCGCAGGTCAGCGATCTGCGGAGCTTTCGACGGTTTCGCCTGCATCAGCGCGGCGATCTGCTCCAGCACTTTCGCACCGGAGACCTGGTGCGGCAGCGCGGTGACAATGATGTCGCCGTCCTCGACGTGGTAAACGGCGCGCATGCGCACCGAGCCCTTGCCGGTTTCGTACATTTTCAGCAGGTCGGCGCGCGGCGTGATGATTTCCGCTTCGGTCGGATAGTCCGGGCCCTGAATGTGTTCGCAGAGCTGTTCAACCGTGGCTTTCGGCTCATCGAGCAGACGCACACAAGCAGTGGCGACTTCGCGCAGGTTGTGCGGCGGCACGTCGGTGGCCATGCCCACGGCGATGCCGGTGGTGCCGTTGAGCAGAATGTTCGGCAGACGCGCCGGCAGCACCAGCGGCTCCTGCAGGGTGCCGTCGAAGTTCGGGCCCCAGTCGGCAGTGCCCTGGCCAAGCTCGCTGAGCAGTACTTCGGAATAACGCGACAGACGCGCTTCGGTGTATCGCATGGCGGCGAAAGACTTCGGATCGTCCGGCGCACCCCAGTTGCCCTGGCCGTCGACCAGCGTGTAGCGATAGCTGAACGGCTGAGCCATCAACACCATCGCTTCGTAGCACGCCGAGTCACCGTGCGGGTGGAATTTACCGAGCACGTCACCGACCGTACGCGCCGATTTCTTGTGCTTGGAATCAGCGTCCAGCCCCAGCTCGCTCATCGCATAAATGATGCGACGCTGTACCGGTTTCAGACCGTCGCCGATATGCGGCAGTGCACGGTCCATGATCACGTACATGGAGTAGTTGAGGTAGGCACTTTCGGTGAAGTCAGCCAGCGACCGGCGTTCTACACCGTCCAGGCTGAGATCAAGGGGATTGCTCATGCAGGCCTCATCGGTTCGTTGTCTGGCGCAGCAACATGGTGCCACCGCGCTGAGTAAATTCAAGTTTGTTCAGGGCGCTCATGCCGAGCAGCACCTGATCGCCATGCAGCCCCGGCGCCACCAGTGCGCGAACATCCCGCAGCACAATGTCGCCCAGTTGCAGGCGGTCGATTTTGCTCCGATAGCCCTGGCTCAGGCCGTTGGCCGTGCTCAGGGTCACACCGAAACCCTCTTCCAGCTTCAAGCGTTTGGCCAGATCCGCCGGGATCGCCACGTCAGTGGCGCCGGTGTCGAGCATGAACTCGACCGGCTCACCGTTGATCTGACCGCTGGCGACAAAATGCCCTTGAGCGTTGCCGGCCAGTTTCACTTCGATAAAACCTTCACCCTGCTCCGAACTGACCACCACGTTCGGATTCTGCTGGCGCTGCTCCCACTGGCCGAAAAACCGCGTGGCCAGAAACAACGCCGCGCACCATGCCAGAATCATCAGCACCCGCCCGGCGCGTTTGCCCGCAGGTTGCTGGCTCACGGCTTGGCGCTCCAACCGCCATCCGGCGCGGCGAAGCGCCAGATGATCGGGCGTTTTTCGCCGTCGGCGCGGACGCCTTCATTGTTGTCGATACCGATCCACGCGCCCTGCGCATCCACCACCAATGCTTCTGCCAGACCGTAGGCCTGTGAGTATTGGCGCTGCGGTTGCAAGGCATCTTCAGCATACGACCAGCAATGTTCGACTTTAGCCGTGACTGCATCGCGGCGGCAGATCTGGAAGGCGTTGCGCTCCAGCGTGAACAGTTTGCCGCTGAACAGTGACAGGTCGGCGAAATCACGGGTCACGGCGCGCGCCTTGGGAAACTGCGACGGCTGCATTTCGACCCCGGCTTCGCTGAGCAGCACACAAGCACCGTCACAATCCCAGACCGTTTGCTGGCGCTTGATCTTCAGCAGGCCGCGACGCTCGCGCTCGGCCGCCAGCCATAACTGATCGCCCGCCGGGTTGATCGCCAAACCTTCGAACAGCGCATTGAAGTGCAGCAACATGCCACTGGCACGGGCTTCTTTCACCAGCATCGGCGAGATTTTCAGCCATGACGCCGGGCCTTGTGGCGGCACTTGCAAAACGGCCGCATGAGCTTCGCTGACAATGAAGCGATTGCCGGCGTTGTCGCAGGTGATGCCTTCGAAGTCCAGATCGCCACCGCGAACAAATGATGCCGCCCAGGTGCGCGAACTCAAGCCCCACGGCAAGCCGCTGTCGGGCACTGGCGGGACGTCGATGTGCACGGTTTCGGCCTGCCAGACCTGGTCGCGGGTGTCGAGACGGTAGATCTGATCGTCATCGCGATCCGACACCGTCCACAACTCGTTACCGCACAGCGCCAGGCCCGAAAGATTGCCGCCGCGCATGCCGTCGACCGGATGCTCGGCAAGCAGGCGCAACTCCTGTAACGGCTCGGCCGATACTGTCATCGCACTCAGCAGCAACGCACCCGCCAAGGCCCAGCCAAACTGCATCAGGTCAGCACCTCGGCGAGGTTGCCTTTGGATTCGAGCCAGGTCTTGCGGTCACCGGCGCGTTTCTTCGCCAGCAGCATGTCCATCATTTCCGCGGTTTCGGCAAAGTCTTCGCCCAGCGTCAATTGCACCAGACGCCGAGTGTTCGGGTCCATGGTGGTTTCACGCAGCTGCGGCGGGTTCATTTCACCCAGACCTTTGAATCGGGTGACCTGCGGTTTGCCGCGTTTCTTCTCGGCGACCAGACGGTCGAGAATGCCGTCGCGCTCGGCTTCGTCGAGGGCGTAGTAGATCTCTTTGCCCAAGTCGATGCGGTACAGCGGTGGCATCGCCACGTAGACGTGACCGGCATCCACCAGCGGGCGGAAATGCTGGACGAACAGCGCGCACAACAAGGTCGCAATGTGCAGACCGTCGGAGTCGGCGTCGGCGAGGATGCAGATCTTGCCGTAACGCAGCTGGCTCATGTCCGCCGCACCCGGATCGACACCGATGGCCACGGCAATGTTGTGCACTTCCTGACTGGCGAGCACTTCGCTGCCATCGACTTCCCAGGTGTTGAGGATCTTGCCGCGCAACGGCAGGATCGCCTGGAATTCCTTGTCCCGCGCTTGTTTGGCGGAACCGCCGGCGGAATCACCTTCGACCAGGAACAGTTCGGAACGCATCGGATCTTGCCCGGCGCAATCCGCCAGTTTGCCCGGCAATGCCGGACCTGCGGTGACGCGTTTGCGCTCGACTTTCTTGCTCGCCTTGAGGCGACGGCCGGCGTTGTTGATCGCCAGTTCGGCCAGGGCCAGACCGGTTTCCGGGTTGGCGTTGAGCCACAGGCTGAAGGCGTCTTTAACCACACCGGAGACGAATGCCGCCGCTTCACGGGACGACAGTCGTTCTTTGGTCTGGCCGGAGAATTGCGGCTCCTGCATTTTCATCGACAGGACGAACGCAATGCGCTCCCAGACGTCTTCCGGCGCCAGCTTCACGCCGCGCGGCAGCAGGCTGCGGAACTCGCAGAACTCGCGCATCGCATCGAGCAAACCCTGACGCAAACCGTTGACGTGGGTACCGCCCTGCGCCGTCGGGATCAGGTTGACGTAGCTTTCCTGTACCGCGTCGCCACCTTCCGGCAGCCACAGCAGTGCCCAGTCGACCGCTTCTTTATTACCGGCGAAGGCGCCGCAAAACGGCTCGTTCGGCAAACGTTCGAATTCGCTGACGGCGTCGACCAGATACGAGCGCAGGCCGTCTTCGTAATGCCACTCGACTTTCTCGCCGGTGCCTTTGTCTTCGAAGCTGACCAGCAGCCCCGGGCACAGCACAGCCTTGGCCTTGAGTACGTGCTTGAGGCGGCTGATGGAGAATTTTGGTGAATCGAAATATTTCGGATCCGGCGCGAAGTACACGCTGGTGCCGGTGTTGCGCTTGCCGACGGTGCCGACGATTTCCAGCTCGGAGGCTTTGTAGCCATCGGCGAAAGTCATCTGGTATTCGTTGCCGTCACGCTTCACACGTACGCGCACTTCGGTCGACAAGGCGTTGACCACGGAGATACCGACGCCGTGCAGACCGCCGGAGAACTGGTAGTTCTTGTTGGAAAACTTGCCGCCGGCATGGAGTTTGGTGAGGATCAGTTCGACGCCCGACACGCCCTCTTCCGGGTGGATGTCGACCGGCATGCCACGGCCGTCGTCGCTGACTTCCAGCGAGTGGTCAGCGTGCAGGATGACCTGCACCGATTTGGCGTGACCGGCCAGGGCTTCGTCGACGCTGTTGTCGATGACTTCCTGGGCGAGGTGGTTCGGCCGACTGGTGTCGGTGTACATGCCGGGGCGTTTGCGCACCGGGTCGAGGCCCGAGAGGACTTCGATGGCGTCGGCGTTATAAGAGCTAGCGCTGGGAGTGGCCATAGGGTCTCGTCGTCAGTCATTCATGAAATAGGGGCAAGACTTCACAGTGCGGTGAAATCGATTGCCTTATACAAATCGGCGCCAATGCCGGCAAAACTCAGCAACGCCGGCAACTGCCCGACGAAACCCTGAAAACTGTGGTCGCCGCCGGCCTGAATGCGCAAGGCACAGGCCCGGTAATACTGCTGGGCGAGGCGATAATCCAGTGTTTCATCGCCGGTCTGCAACCAGACCTGATAGCGCTGGGCATCCTGAGGCGCCGGCACTTCCAGTTCGGCCAGGGCCGTGACGTGGTCGTGGGTCAATTCCCAGGTTTCATCGGTATACAGGTTTTTCTGCGTGCCCAGATAGCCGTCGAACATCCGGTGCGGGCTGACCGCCGGGTTGACCAGCAGGGCTTTCAGGCCATGGCGTTCGGCAAGGTGAGTCGCATAGTAGCCGCCGAGTGAACTTCCCACCAGCAATGGGCTGCCCAGCTCGGCGATTGCCTGCTCCAGCTGACCGATGGCTTCGCGCGGATGGTGATGCAGCGCCGGCACCCGCAATTGCTCGCTCAAACCCAGCCGCTCCATCACCGCGACCAGCTGACAGGCCTTTTTGGAGGCCGGGGCGCTGTTGAAACCGTGGATATAGAGGATCGAACCGGACATTTGAGCTCCCTGAGTGTCGGCCAAAGATAGCGGAGTTTACAGGGAGTCAGGGCAGGATGGGCCATCCAAATGATGCCCGCCTGCATCCTGTAGGAGCTGCCGAAGGCTGCGATCTTTTGATTCTGTTTTTAAAATCAAAAGATCGCAGCCTGCGGCAGCTCCTACAGGGATTATCAATAGCCGTTGGAGCCGTAGTCGACGGTGAAGGCGAAATTGATGACGCGTTCGACGCCAGTTTCCAGCCGCCCATCCGGCAACAACCTTAACCACCGATACCCCGGTGCCTGCTCTCCCACTTTGAAGTCCTCACTGCCCGGCTCGAACTGAATGCACGTCGAAGGCGAAGCCATCAGGCGCACGCCATTGCGCTCGCGATCAATCTCTTGATGCACATGTCCCCACAGCACCGCGCGGGCCTGTGGAAAACGATCCAGCACCTCGAAAAACGCTTCAGGATTGCGCAAGCCGATCGGCTCCATCCATGCGCAGCCGATCGACACCGGATGATGATGGAAGCACACCAGATGATGACGCTCCGGCGCTTCGCTCAGCGAACGGGCCAACAGTTGCAGTTGATCGTCCTGCAAATACCCCGGCACCGAACCCGGCACCGCCGAATCCAGTAGCGTCACCCGCCAGCTGCCGATATCGACCACCGGTTCGAGCAGCGCGCTCTGCACGGCGGCCTCGGCCATGATCATCGGTTCGTCGTGATTGCCGGGAATCCAGCGCGCCGGGGCGTCAATCTGCGCGCTCATCTGGCGAAACTGCTGATACGACTCCAGCGTGCCGTCCTGGGAAATATCCCCGGTAGCCAGAATCAGATCGATCTGCGGTTGTTGCCCCAGCACCAGCTCAATGACCTTTTGCAGGCTCTCGCGGGTATTCATGCCCAGCAGCGTACCGTCCGCTTCAGCGAACAGATGGCTGTCGGACAACTGCACCAGCAGCGCCGCATCGGCGGTGGTCAACGTGGATACGCTCGGCAAGGCGTCCTCCCAAGGCAAAAGCACGGAATCGATCGAGTGCCGCAATTATGCTGGGGGATCAGTCAAAGAGGAAACCGCCGAACCGGACGCAGTTCACAACTAGCGTACGACTTCGTACTCATGCCCCAATGCCAGGCAATGACTCAGCCATTCCCCCAGGAACAGATTGAGCTGGGCCTTTTCATCTGGCTGATGCATGGCCGCGTTCGGATAAGGATAGATGCCGCGAAAGCGTCGTGCATGTTCGGCGCTGACCACTTCGGCCATGCGTGCGTCGTGATAGACCTGCACTTCCAGTTGCGGCACCGGCAGCCACGGCAGGCTGTGCTCCTGACGCACTTGCAACGTCGTGGTGTACGGACAGGTTTGCAGCACTTCGAGGGCCAGCACGCCGAGCATCTGCTCGCCCTGGGTCACGGCGATGCGCCGCGCCTCCGGGTCGTTGCGCATGTCCGGGACCAGTCGCATCAGGCGCGCGTAGTTGGCCTCGCAGGCGGCTTGCAGCCCCGCGAGGTCGACTCGATAACGATCGCGCAACTTGTTTACGACCATAACCCCCTCACTTCGGCGCGGTTCAGCGCCAGCCACTGCAAAGCGATGATGCTCGCCGCGTTGGCAATGCGTCCGTCGCGGACGGCCTGCAAGGCATCTTCAAAAGCCCAGACCGTGACGCGGATATCTTCTGCCTCTTCTTCCAGGCCATGCAGACCGCCAACGCCCTCGGTGCTGCAACGCCCCAGATACAAATGCACGAACTCGTTGCTGCCGCCCGGCGACGGGAAGTATTTGGTCATCGGCCAGAGGGCCTTGATGTCCAGTCCAGCTTCCTCCTGCGCCTCGCGGTGAGCAACTTCTTCCGGTTGTTCATCCTTGTCGATCAGACCAGCGACCAGTTCGACCAGCCACGGGTTGTCGGTCTTGCCCATGGCGCCAACGCGAAACTGCTCGATCAGCACCACTTCGTCGCGCTGTGGATCGTAGGGCAGCATGCACACGGCATCGTGACGGACAAACACTTCACGGTTGATCTCGCGGCTCATGCCACCGGCGAACAATTCATGGCGCAGGTGCAAACGGTCGAGCTTGTAGAAGCCCTCGTAGCAGCGTTCGCGCCGTACGACGTCGACGGTGGTCGGAATAGCATTGGCAAAATCAGTCATGAGCATCCTCTTTACTGCACATCCATTACGAAGTTGCCGTGTGTGAATGGCAACCTCGACTTCGCGCCATCCTAACGCGCCCGAACGGTTTGATGCAGCCCCTTTACCGTCAGCGGGATGGACGGTGGCGGCGAAACGCACTCTAATTAGCTTAGTGGCGAACTGACTGCTTCGTTGAGAGTCGAAGCGGTAACTTTTTGCCTTCCCTTGCTTTCGAAAGGACGCCCATGTCGCTTTTCAAAATTGCCTCCGTGGCCGCCATTGCCCTGACTCTGGGCGCGTGCGCAAGCCTGTTCCAACCCAACTACCGCACGCCGCTGGAAACTACCCGCGATGCGTCGGAACAACTGAAACCGGGCTGTTCAAATCCGGATTGCCCGCTGGTCAACATCGACACCCTGCGCTTCCCGGCAGAACCTGCGCTGGACGGCATCATCGAAAAACGTCTGCTGCAAATGACCCGCACCGAGAAAAACGCCCCGGTAGCGCCAACCCTGGCGGCTTATCGCGATCAGTTTCTGGCCAGCGCCGGCCCGCGCAACAGCAGCTACCTGCAAGCGAAAGTACGCGAGCAGCATGACGGCTTGGTGATCATCGAGTTGTCGAGCTACCTCGACACCGGTGGCGCGCATGGTACCCCGGGGCGCGGCTTCATCAACTATTCGCGCCAGCAGCACAAGGTACTGAACCTGTCCGACATGCTGATGCCGGGTCAGGAAGACGCTTTCTGGAAAGCGGCGCAGGTTGCGCACAACAGCTGGTTGATCAGCACCAAGCTCGATCAGGAAGCGGAGTTCGTGAAGAACTGGCCGTTCGTGAAAACCCCGAACGTGGCGCTGACCTATGGCGGCGTGGTCCTCAAGTACGACGTGACCACCATTGCGCCTTACGCGCTGGGCCACGTCGAACTGAAGATTCCTTATCCGCGTCTGAACGGCATTCTCAAGCCCGAGCTGTTTCCTGGCCGTAACTGAAGGCCCGGCCCAGCACTAGCTGCAACAGCCCTGCCAGCACCAGCGCCGGCAGGGTTGCGCCGACATCCGGATACAGATTCGCCAGCAAATGGTAGGTGCTGACGCCACCCAGCCACGCCAACAACGCCGGCCAGCGCAATGCGGCTGAAGCGACCTGAGCGCTGCGCTTGCGCAGGATGAAGTGATCCACCAGCACCACGCCAAACAGCGGCGCAAACACCGAACCAATCAACAACAGGAAATTCTGGTACTGCGCCAACGGCGCCAGCAGGGCGATCAGCGTGCAGATCACGCCGATGGCCAAGGCCAGATGCTCGACTTTCAGGCGCAACAGAATCCCGCTGGAGACCGCTGCCGAGTGAATGTCGGCGAAGGCGTTTTCCGACTCATCGAGCAGAATCAGCAACAGCGGAATGCCCAGCCCGGCACCGGCCAGTGCCAGCAACAGTGCGTTGACTTCACCGCTCGGCGCGAACGCCAAGGTGTAGGCAACGCCGAGGCTCATCAGCCAGAAATTACCGATGAAGAAACCGACGGCCGTGCCACCGAAGACATTCTTCGCGCGCTTGCCGAAACGCGAGTAGTCGGCGATCAGCGGCAGCCACGACAGCGGCATCGCGATGGCAATGTCGAAGCCCACGGCGAAGGGCATCGAACCGTCACCGGCGCGCGACCAGAGATCGGCCAGATCGGCTTTGGCAAACAGGTTCCAGGTCAGCCAGAGGCACGCGGCGAGCAGCAGCCAGATGCCCCATTTGCGCAGGATCTGCCGGACGAAAGTCAGCGGCCCGCTAACCGCAAGCAAGGTCGCCAGCGCGCCGAAAAACAGTGTCCACAACACCGGGTTCGACCACAGCGAACCTTCGCTGAACGCGCGGGTACCGAGCAGGCTGGCCGCATCGCGCATGACGATGATTTCGAACGAGCCCCAACCGATCAGTTGCAGCAGGTTGAGCAGCGCCGGCAGGCTCGCGCCTTTGCTGCCGAGGCTGAGTTTCAGCGCGGCCATCGACGACAGGCCGGTGTCGCTGCCGATCACGCCGACAGCGGCCAGCAGCAGCACGCCGACCAGCGTGCCGAGGAAAATCGCCAGCAACGAACCGGACAGGCCCAGACCCGGCGCGAGCAATGCGCCGGTCTGCAAGACCATCAGGCCGATGCCGAGGGAGAACCACAGGGAAAACAGATCGCGACCGCCGAATACACGCTTGTCGGCGGGCACGGCGAGGTCAGGGGAATAAGTGCTGGGTTGAATGCTCAAGGGTGTTATCTCAGAGGGACATTTGTTGTTGTGTTGTGATCGTTCCCACGCTCTGCGTGGGAATGCCTCTAGGCACGCTCCGCGTCCAGTGACGCGGAGCGTCACGGGCTGCATTCCCACGCGGAGCGTGGGAACGATCAGTACGGGATCAAACTTTTTTGTACAGCTGACTGCCTTCCTTCTTGAACCGCTCGGCCTGTTCCGCCAGGCCTTGGGCGATGTCCACGTCGACCGCTTCGATCCGCTGGTTGGCCGCGTATTCGCGGACTTCCTGCGTGATCTTCATCGAGCAGAATTTCGGCCCGCACATCGAACAGAAGTGCGCGACCTTAGCCGAATCCTTCGGCAGAGTTTCATCGTGATACGAACGCGCGGTGTCCGGATCAAGTCCCAGGTTGAACTGGTCTTCCCAGCGGAATTCAAAGCGCGCCTTGCTCAAGGCGTTGTCGCGAATCTGCGCACCCGGATGCCCTTTGGCCAAGTCCGCCGCATGCGCGGCGATCTTGTAGGTGATGATCCCGGTCTTCACGTCATCCTTGTTCGGCAGGCCCAAGTGTTCCTTCGGCGTCACGTAGCAGAGCATCGCGCAACCGAACCAGCCGATCATCGCCGCACCGATACCCGAGGTGATGTGGTCGTAACCCGGTGCGATGTCAGTGGTCAGCGGGCCGAGGGTGTAGAACGGCGCCTCGTCGCAGCACTCCAGCTGCTTGTCCATGTTCTCTTTGATCAACTGCATCGGCACGTGGCCCGGGCCTTCGATCATGGTTTGCACGTCGTGCTTCCAGGCGATCTTGGTCAGTTCACCGAGGGTTTCCAGCTCACCGAACTGGGCAGCGTCGTTGGCGTCGGCAATCGACCCCGGACGCAAGCCATCACCCAGCGAGAAGCTGACGTCATAGGCTTTCATGATTTCGCAGATTTCTTCGAAATGCGTGTAGGCGAAGTTTTCCTTGTGATGCGCCAGGCACCACTTGGCCATGATCGAACCGCCACGCGAAACGATACCGGTCACGCGTTTGGCGGTCAGCGGCACGTAGCGCAGCAACACGCCGGCGTGAATGGTGAAGTAGTCGACGCCCTGCTCGGCCTGCTCGATCAGCGTGTCGCGGAACAGCTCCCAGGTCAGGTCTTCGGCCGCGCCGCCGACTTTTTCCAGCGCCTGATAGATCGGCACCGTGCCGATCGGCACCGGCGAGTTGCGGATGATCCACTCGCGGGTTTCGTGAATGTGCTTGCCGGTGGACAAGTCCATGATGTTGTCCGCGCCCCAGCGAATGCCCCAGGTCAGTTTCGCCACTTCTTCTTCGATGGACGAACCCAGCGCGCTGTTGCCGATGTTGCCGTTGATCTTCACCAGGAAGTTACGGCCGATGATCATCGGTTCCAGTTCGGTGTGGTTGATGTTGGCCGGAATGATTGCGCGGCCACGGGCGATCTCTTCACGGACGAATTCAGGGGTGATGATTTTCGGCACGCTGGCGCCGAAGCTGTGACCCGGGTGTTGCTGATCCAGCAAGCCGGCGGCGCGGGCCACTTCGAGCTTCATGTTTTCGCGGATGGCAACGAATTCCATCTCGGGCGTGATGATGCCCTGACGCGCGTAGTGCATCTGCGTGACATTGCCACCGGCCTTGGCGCGGCGCGGATTGTTGACGTGGGCAAAGCGCAGTTTGGTCAGTTCAGGGTCGGCGAGGCGCTCGCGACCGAAGTTGGAACTCAGGCCCGTCAGACGCTCGGTGTCGCCACGGTCGTCGATCCACGCCGAACGCACATCGGCCAGGCCTTTGCGCACATCGATAATCACGTTCGGATCGGTGTACGGGCCGGAGGTGTCGTAAACGGTGACCGGCGCGTTGATTTCGCCGCCGAAGTCGGTCGGGGTCACGTCGAGGGTGATTTCGCGCATCGGCACGCGGATGTCCGGGCGCGAGCCCTGAACGTAGACTTTTTGCGAACGGGTGAACGGCTTGACCGATTGCTCGTCGACCTTGGCCGAGTCACTCAGGTTGATCGCGTTTTTTGATTTTGTAGTAGTCATCACGGGCTCTCCAGACAGCATCCAGGCAGTGGATTGTCGGAGCAGAACCTGAAAGGCACGGACGCACCAGGACTGGTGCTGTGCATCGTCGTCGAGCGTTCGATTGTCGAACAATTTCCCGGACGAAGCACAAGAGGACTCGCCGGGTGACGAGAAATCTTGTTCCCTACGCAGGCGCTAACCTGATCAGGTTCAACGGGATCCGAAATTATTCGATCTCAGCCTCATAGCAAGGCACCCCGACAAGAACCCGGCCAGTCTAGACACAACTGGCAAAGAACGCCAACACCGCAGCAATCACCATGATGAATGGCGCAAATACAGGGGCTTGGCCGATTGTTGTCATGCAAATGCGCAACTACACTCGCCTTGCCCCGTCACGCCTTGACGCTATGGGGCCTGCGCCTTACCTTTGGCGCCCGGATTACTTCCATAATATTAATGCTAGGGATCGCCTCATGCTGCGCAAACTTTCACTGGCTGTTGCCGTGTCTTGTGCGTCCAACGCAATGGCCTGGGCAGCAGAAGCGCCCTTGTCGACCAAAACCGATCTGGTCAGCGTCTATCAGGAAGCGGTCGACAACAACGCCGATCTGGCCGCCGCCCGCGCCCAGTACGGCGCCCAGAAAGAAGTGGTGCCACAGGCCCGCGCCGGTTTGCTGCCGAACCTGTCCGGTGGCGCCGAAACCGCCAACGTGCGCACCTCGATCGATCAGCCTTCGGCCGTCGCCAATCGCAGCGCTCACTCGTATCAGGCGACCCTCGCCCAACCGTTGTTCCGCGCCGATCGCTGGTTCCAGTACCAGGCGGCCAAGGACGTCAACGAACAAGCCGCGCTGCAACTGTCGGCGACCGAGCAGAACCTGATCCTGCAATCGGCGGAAGATTACTTCAACGTGCTGCGCAGCCAGGACAACCTCGCTTCGACCAAAGCAGAAGAAGCCGCGTTCAAGCGACAACTCGATCAGTCCAACGAGCGCTTCGATGTCGGTCTGTCGGACAAGACCGACGTCCTGCAATCGCAAGCCAGTTACGACACCGCACGCGCCAACCGCATCGTCGCCCAGCGTCAGGTCGATGATGCCTTCGAGGCGCTGATTACCCTGACCAACCGCCAGTACAACTCGATTCAGGGGATCGTCCACTCGCTGCCGATCCTGCCGCCGGCGCCGAATGACGCCAAGGCCTGGGTCGACACCGCAGCGAAACAGAACCTCAATCTGCTGGCGAGCAACTTCGCCGTCAGCTCGGCTGAAGAGACCTTGAAACAGCGTAAGGCCGGCCACTTGCCGACTCTCGACGCTGTGGCCAAATACGAAAAAGGTGACAACGACGCCCTCGGTTTCGGCAACCCAAGCGTGTTCGGCGCGCCGTACCATGGCAACGTCGAGCAGACCACAGTGGGCCTGCAATTGAGCGTACCGATTTACAGCGGCGGCCTGACCAGTTCGCAAGTGCGCCAGTCGTATGCGCAACTGGATCAGAGCGAGCAGCAACGTGAATCGCTGCGTCGGCAGATCGTCGAGAACACCCGCAACCTGCACCGTGCGGTGAACACCGATGTCGAGCAGGTGCAGGCGCGCAAGCAATCGATCATTTCCAACCAGAGCGCGGTGGAAGCGACGGAAATCGGTTATCAGGTGGGTACCCGCAACATCGTTGACGTGCTCGATGCGCAGCGCCAGCTGTACACCTCGGTGCGCAACTACAACAACACGCGGTATGACTACATTCTCGACAACCTGCGCTTGAAGCAGGCGGCGGGGACGTTGAATCCGGGGGATCTGGAAGATCTGCGGCGTTATCTGAAAGCCGACTACAACCCGGACAAGGATTTCCTCCCGCCGGATCTGGCCAAGGCGGCCGAAGCGCAGCTCAAGGCGCGCCCGTAAACAATCTGGAATGAATCCCCTGTGGCGAGGGGATTTATCCCCGTTCGGCTGCGCAGCAGTCGCAATACCGGTGAACAGGGTTTTCCTGAATCACCGCGGTGAATGGTTTTGGGGCTGCTTCGCAACCCAACGGGGATAAATCCCCTCGCCACAGTAATATTCCAAGCGACTATTTGATCAGCCGCGCCAAGCCATCCAGCAAGCGCTGCAATGCACCTTGATTGCGGCGCATCACTGCCAGCCCGGCGTCGGCCATGCGCTGCGCATCACGCGGCAATTCGAACAAGCGCTGCACTTCCACTGCCAACCCTTCGGCATCATCGACCTCGGCCAACGCCCCGGCTTGGCGCAATTGCGCGGCGATGTCGAGGAAGTTGAACAGGTGCGGGCCACTGAGCACCGGTTTCGCCAAGGCTGCCGGTTCCAGCAGATTGTGCCCGCCGTTCGCCACCAGGCTGCCGCCGACAAACGCGCTGTCCGCCAGGGCATAGAGAAACAGCAACTCGCCCATGGTGTCGCCGAGCAGCACTGACGTCTGCGCATCGACATCGATCCCGGTCGAACGCCGCACCGTGGCAAAACCTTCGCGCTGGCACAACTCGAACACCGAATTGAAACGCTCCGGATGACGCGGCACCAGAATCAGCAACGCATCCGGGTGATTGGCCAGCAAGCGACGGTGGGCGTCGAGCACCACTTCGTCCTCGCCTTCATGGGTACTGGCGGCGATCCACACCGGACGCTCCAGCGCCTGCCATTGGCTGCGGAGGTCGGCGGCGCGTTGCAGCAGTTGCGGGTCGATGGTCAGGTCGAACTTGATCGAACCAGTGACTTCGACCGTCTGCGCGCGAGCGCCGAGATCGCGGAAGCGCTGGGCTTCGGTTTCGGTCTGCACGGCAAACAGGCTCATCTCGGCGAGCATCGGTGCGGTCAGCTTGTTGAAGCGACCATACCCTTTAGCCGAGCGCTCGGACAAACGCCCGTTGGCCAACGCCACCGGAATCCCGCGCTTGGCGCACTGATGAATGTGGTTGGGCCACAGCTCGGTTTCCATGATCACCGCGAGTTTCGGCTGCACGCGGTCAAGAAACCGCGCCGCCGCACACGGCAAGTCATACGGCAGATAGCAATGCTGGATGCGCGGCTCGTTAGCGAACAGCGCCTGAATCCGCTCCGATCCGGTCGGCGTCATGCAAGTCACGGTGATCGGCAACTGTGGATAACGTTGCAGCAGAGCGCGGATCATCGGCGCAGCGGCGATACTTTCGCCCACCGACACCGCGTGCACCCAGATGCCGCCGGGTTGCAGCGTCGGCATGCCGTAGGAGAAACGCTCGCCTATGCGCTTGGCGTACGCCGGCGCCTTGCGCGCCCGCAGCCACAGCCGAATCGCCACCAATGGCAGCCCCAGGTAAAACAGCGCGGTGTACAGAGTTCTATTCATGGCGGCGGAGTTTATCGACTTTTCTCGCCGATCGCGCGCAAGTGCACGGCAAAACGCTCCGCCAGCCAACGTGCCGCCGGGCCTAAAGGCTCATCGCGGCGCCAGACCAGTTCGACCACCAGCGCCGGCGGCGTCCATTCGCTGTCGAGTTCGACCATCAAACCCTGATACGCCGAATACTGCACCACATGCCGCGGCAACCAGGCCCACCCCAGATCGCGCACCAGCCATTCGGCCATCACGTAGAAACTGTCGGCGCGCCAGACTTGCGGGCTGGCCGGTTCGTTGCCGGGGTAAACGCTGGTTTGCGTCGACATCAACAGTTGCCGGTGTTGCGCCAATTGCTGGCAGGTGACATAGGACTGCGTCGCCAACGGATGATTGATGCCGCAGACCGTGACCATTTCCACGCTGCCGAGCACTCGGCGCTCCAGCGCTTCGGGGATTTCGTCGTGATAGAACAGCAAACCCAGGTCGGCACGCCGTTCGACCAGTTTGCGCGCGACCTCGCCTTGGGCAGCGCTGGTCAGCTGTAATTCGAGGCTGGGAAACTGCTCGGCCAGTGCACCGAAACTTTCCACCAGCGCCTGATAAGGCATCGCTTCGTCCTGGGCCACCCGCAGTTGCGCTTCCTGGCCGCGCAGCATCGCCATCGCCCGACCATTCAGGCGTTCGCATTGGCGCAAGACTTCCCGCGCCTCTTCGAGCAGCGCTTTGCCCGCTTCGGTGAGCGTTGGCTGACGACCGCTGCTACGCTCGAACAGGCTGACACCCAGATCATCTTCCAGCATCGCAACCGCGCTACTGATCGCCGACTGGGCCTTGCGTTGCTGGCGTGCCACCGCCGAAAACGAGCGTTGCTCGGCGACATCGACAAACACCCGTAGCTGATCGAGATTCCATTGCATGCTGACTTACCAACCCATCTTCGAAACAGATAGGTAATGACTTTACCCCATCTGGGGAATCTCTAGAATGCCGCCTCAGTAAGCAACGTTTCACATGAGGATTTGAACCATGAACGCCTACGCCTACCTGGCCATTGCCATCTGCGCCGAAGTCATCGCCACCGTCTCGATGAAAGCAGTCAAAGGCTTCAGCACGCCGCTGCCACTGGTGCTGGTCATCGTCGGCTACGCGATTGCGTTCTGGATGTTGACCCTGGTGGTACGCACCGTACCGGTCGGTGTGGCCTACGCGGTGTGGGCCGGGATGGGCATCGTGATGGTCAGCGTCGCGGCGCTGTTCATATACGGGCAAAAACTGGATATTCCGGCGATGCTAGGGATGGCCTTGATTGTGCTGGGCGTCGTGGTGATCCAGTTGTTCTCGAAAACCGCGGGGCACTGAAGAAAAAGATCGCAGCCTGCGGCAGCTCCTACAGGGGATCGCATTCTCTGTGTAGGAGCTGCCGCAGGCTGCGATCTTTTTTCACATCTGAAGCCGAACTCCGAGTCTGTATACTGCGCCCTCGTCTTGAACACTGAGGTCGTTGCATGCCATCCGTTATTTCCACCGACGTTCTGATTGTCGGCGCTGGTGTCGCCGGCCTCTGGTTGAACGCACGTCTGCGCCGTCAGGGTTTTTCGACCGTGCTGGTGGAAAGCGCCAGCCTCGGCGGTGGGCAGAGCGTTAAATCCCAAGGCATTATTCACGGCGGCGCCAAATACGCGCTGCACGGCGCGCTGACGGGTGCCTCGGAAGCCATTGCCGACATGCCGCGCCGTTGGCGTGAAGCGCTGGCCGGCAATGGCGAACTGGATCTGACCGGCGTGCGCCTGTTGTCCGAAGCGCATTACCTGTGGTCGCCCGGCACCCTCGCCGGCAACCTCACCAGTTTCTTCGCCAGCAAAGCCGTGCGCGGCCGCGTCGATCAGGTCAAGGGCGAGCAATTGCCACCAGCCCTGCAGGACAAGCGCTTCAAGGGCAAGGTCTACCGCCTCGCCGAACTGGTGGTCGATGTGCCGAGCCTGATCCAGCGCCTGGCCGATCTGGCGGGCGACGGTCTGCTCGCCGGGCAAACCATCGAGCCACTGTTGGAAGCGGGTGTGCTGGTCGGTTTGAAAGTCGACGGCCGCGAGATCCGCGCCCAGCGCATCGTCCTCAGCGCTGGCGCCGGCACCGCGCAATTGCTTGAAGACCTCGGTCTGACGCAACCGGCCATGCAACGCCGGCCGCTGCACATGATCATCGCCAAAGGCCCGGGCCTGAAACCGCTGTACGCGCATTGCCTGGGCGGCGGCACCAAACCGCGCATCACCGTGACCACGCATCCGGCGGCTGATGGCCAGTGGGTCTGGTACATGGGTGGTGACATCGCCGAAAGCGAAGGCGTGCACCGCGAGCCGGCCGAACAGATCGCCACCGCGCAAAAGGAAATCGCTCAGTTGCTGCCATGGATCGACCTCAGCACCACGCAATGGGCGACCTTGCGCGTTGACCGTGCCGAACCGCTGCAAACCGGGCTGACACGCCCCGACAACGCCTTCCTCGCCGAACAGGGTCGTCTGCTGGTCGGCTGGCCAACCAAGCTGGCACTGGCGCCGGACTTTGCCGACCGGGTGATCGCCTCGCTGGAGCGCGACGCTATCCAGCCGCAAGCCAGCGAACCATTGCCAGCCCTGCCGAAACCACCGATGGGCGTTCCAGCCTGGGAGCAACTGCTGCCATGAGCATCGCCAACCTGCATGATCTGCATCGCCCACTGGGCAGCACCGGCCTGATGGTTTCGCCTCTGGGCCTGGGCACGGTCAAACTCGGCCGCGACCAAGGGGTGAAATACCCCAACGGTTTCCAGATTCCTGGCGACGATGAGGCGCGCATGCTTCTGCGCCAGGCGCGCGAACTGGGCATCAACCTGATCGACACCGCCCCGGCCTATGGCCGCAGCGAAGAACGCCTCGGCCCGCTGTTGCGTGGCCAGCGACAGGACTGGGTGATCGTCAGCAAGGTTGGCGAAGAGTTTGCCGATGGCTTGTCGCACCATGACTTCAGCGCGACACACACGCGAATGTCGGTCGAGCGCAGCCTGCAACGTCTTGAAACCGATTTTATCGATCTGGTGCTGGTGCATTCCGACGGCAACGACATGGCGATCCTCGAGCACGAAGAAGTTTACGCGACACTCGCGGCGCTCAAGGCCGAGGGCAAGATTCGTGGTTTCGGTTTCTCCGGCAAAACCGTCGAAGGTGGCTTGAAAGCATTGGAGCAAGGCGACTGCGCAATGGTCACCTACAATCTGAACGAACAAAACGAGAAGGCTGTCATTGACTATGCTGCTGCCCACGGCAAAGCCATTCTGGTGAAAAAAGCCTTGGCCAGTGGTCATGTCTGCCTGAGCCCCGGCGTCGATCCGGTGCGTGCCAGTTTCGAATTGCTGTTCGCGCAGCCTGGTGTGGCCAGTGCTATTGTCGGCACGATCAATCCGCTGCACCTCGCCCACAACGTAGCGACCGTTGCCCAGGTCCTTCGTGGTCACTGACGCCGCTTCGCGGCCTTAAGCAGGAGCCGATATGCCGCGCACGCTCATCAGAAAGAACCCGAGCAACTTCAAGACCCTGCCGCTGTTCGTCGAAGCCACGCCCGAAGGCCTTACCTATCAGAGCGTCGGCATGCCGCTGAATTTCGCCCAGACCTTGCAGCGACGCAAACCGGTGAGCGTCGCCGATGCCGAGCGTTTCTCGCTGGAACTGGCCAACCTTGGGGTGTCGGTGCGCCTGACCCTGCATTGGCAGAATCGCGATTACTGGGTGCTGGTGCGCCAGCGCCGGCAAGATCGCGGTGACGTGGTGCTCAAGCTTATTTCCGGGTACGTGCCAGCCCACGAGCTGAATATTCCGCTGCACACCGCCATTCAGGAGATTGCTGAAGAGTGCCTGCTGGAAACCCCGGAAGGCTGGCTCGGCGGGCGTTTCAATGACACCTGGCTGCCGGCGCCTTATGCGACGGCCCTGCATTATCGCGAAGCCCTGCCCTTTCGCCTGACGCCACTCTCCGGCTCGGCGCGGCCGGTGCGCTGCGCCAACCTGCAATTGCAGGAACGACCACGGGCCTATGTGCATTTGCCCACCGCCTCGCTGCAATTGATCTACGACCTGCGACTGGAAGTGCCCAAGGAAGCCAAGTCCCTGAGCCTGTTTCATGTCGATGAGCGACTGGAAGGCGATCAACTGGTGGCGCGGCTGGATCGCAAACGTCCGGATCTGTACTTGATGCCGCTGCAGGATGGCGAGCCGCTGGCCGAACTCTACACCCTGAAAAAAGGCCAGCTGTACCCGGCGGGTACCCGTGGACTTTATCTGGCTGAGAGTTTTGCCAAACAGGATGGCTGGCTGGTGCGTGAAGAGCGGATTCGCTGGAAGGACTGGTTGCGTCAGCAGGGTTTGACGCCGCCGGAGAAGGCTACTGGCCTGGCGCGGTTGCGCGGCAGGGCCAAACAGTTGCTGAAGAAGATCGTGCCGCGCAAGAAAGTGAATTCCTGAAAAGCAAAAGATCGCAGCCTGCGGCAGCTCCTACAGGGAAATATTGTAGGAGCTGCCGCAGGCTGTGATCTTTTGATCTTATTGGCCGCGGATTTTTTCGACGATCGCCGTGGTCGAGCTGTTTTCCACCAGCCCCAGCACTTTCACCGTGCCGCCGTAAGCGGCGACGATATCGGCGCCGACCACTTGGTCGATGCCGTAATCCCCACCTTTGACCAGCACGTCCGGCTTGACCTCGCGCAGGAGGTTTTCCGGGGTGCCTTCAGGGAAGCTGATCACCCAGTCCACCGCACCGAGTCCGGCGAGCACCGCCATGCGTCGGTCGACACTGTTGATCGGACGACCCGGTCCTTTCAGACGGCTGACGGAAGCGTCATCGTTGACCGCCACGATCAGACGGTCGCCTTGCGCACGCGCCTGTTCCAGATAGGTGACATGGCCGGCATGGAGGATATCGAAGCAGCCATTGGTGAAGACGATCCGCTCGTTGTGCGCGCGGGCATCGTCAACCGCCAACAGCAATTGCTCCAGACCCAGCACGCCGCGTTCGGAACCTTCTTCGCGCTGAATCGCGCGACGCAGTTCCGGCGCGCTGATCGCAGCTGTACCCAGCTTGCCGACGACGATGCCCGCCGCCAGGTTGGCCAGGGCTACCGCGTGCGGCAGTTCTTCACCGGCCGCAATCGCTGCCGCCAATGTAGAAATCACCGTGTCGCCGGCACCGGTCACGTCGAACACTTCGCGGGCGCGGGCCGGCAAGTGCAACGCCGGATGATCCGGGCGCAACAGGGTCATGCCGTGCTCGCCACGGGTCACCAGCAACGCACCGAGTTCGAGGTCGTGCATCAGGGTCGCGCCCTTGCTCACCAACTCGTGCTCGTCGGCGCAACCGCCAACGATGGTTTCGAACTCGCTGAGGTTCGGCGTGATCAGGCTCGCGCCACGATAGATCGAGAAATCCTTGCCCTTGGGATCGGCCAGCACCGGAATGCCCTTGGCGCGAGCAGCCTGGATCAAGGCCTGATGGTTTTTCAGCGCGCCTTTGCCGTAGTCCGAAAGCACCAGCACCTTGATGCCTTCGAGCAGGTCATCGACCTGCGAGGCCAAGGCCAGGGCATCGGTGGCGAACGGTTCTTCAAAGTCGATACGCAGCAATTGCTGGTGCCGGCTCATGACCCGCAATTTGACGATGGTCGGCTGATGCGCGATGCGCTGGAACAGCGCACGTACGCCCGCGCCCTTGAGACTGTTGCTCAGGCTGTCGGCGGCTTCGTCATCACCGGTCACACCGACCAGCGACGCCGGCGCACCCAGCGCGGCAATGTTCAAGGCAACGTTGGCAGCGCCGCCCGGGCGGTCTTCGATTTGCTCGACTTTTACGACCGGAACCGGCGCCTCAGGGGAAATCCGTGAGGTACCACCATGCCAGTAACGGTCGAGCATGACATCGCCGACCACCAAGACAGGGGCTTGATCGAATCGCGGCATGGACAACTTCATGGAGCAACCCACATACAAAATGAACAGGGGCGCGATATTAACACAGGGTTGGCGAAGGCTTGTGCGCGGGCTGCAACAGGATGAAACAGCTGGCTTTTTTGCTCATTTTTTGAGCAGCAACGCTGCCAACTGCTGACAGGCTTCGGGCAGTTCAAGGGCCTCGGTGTCGATTCGGCATTCCGCACTCAGCGGAGCCTCATAAGGACTGTCGACGCCGGTGAAGTTGTTGATCCGGCCCTCGCGAACCGCTTGATACAACCCTTTCGGATCGCGCCGCGCACAGACTTGCAACGAGGTACTGACGTGCACCTCGATAAAATCCTCCGGTGCAAAAAGTCGGCGTGCGGCGTCGCGCTCGGCGCGAAACGGCGAGATGGCCGCGACGATCACGATCAACCCGGCATCGACCATCAGCCGCGCCACTTCCGCCATACGCCGAATGTTCTCGCGGCGACAGCTATCGCCCATGCCCAGATCGCGACACAGGCCACTGCGCACATTGTCGCCATCGAGTAAAAACGTGTGCAGGCCATACTGATGCAGATACAGCTCCAGCGCATTGGCCAGTGTCGACTTGCCTGCACCGGAAAACCCGGTCAGCCACAGGCAGCGCGGACGCTGCCCCTTGATCATGGCGCGGGCCTGATGCGACAACGCCAAGCCATAAGGGCGAATGGCCGGCGCTGGCGACGGCAGCGACAGGGATTCATTCATAACCGAGCAACTCATAATCGCGCTGATAAGCCCGTTTCACCAACCGCCGGGTGCGCGCGGTGCAAAACTCGCGTGCGGGCATTGGCTGACGTTGCCGAGAGCTGTTGACGTGGGGCAACTGACTGGCCAATCCCAACTGTTCGCAGACCAACTGAAAGTCGCGCTGCAGATGTTCTTGATAGCCGATGAAATCCAGCGCCAGATGGCCTAGCGAGTCAGTGAGAAAATCGGTTTGCGCAGCGAAGTGCAATTGCCGAGAGATGTTGTCTGGATGTAGCCAGCGCAAAACAAAATCGTCGAAATCCCGGTACTGCCTGACCAGTTGCTGCGCCGCCTGATCGCGGCCACTCAGTTCATTACCACGCAGAAACGCGAAGGCCGAGTACGCGCGCTCCAGCGGATCCCGCACGAAAGCGAACTTCCAGGCCGTGGCGAATTGTTGCGGAAACTGTTGCTGATACCAGTACAAGGGCAGATGCCCCGGACGCCAGCCGTCGAACATCGCCTCGCAGACACTGCTGCCAGCGCACTTGGGCACATGAATGAACAGACACCCGTGCTGCTGGAAAGCCTTTGGAAACACCACACAGGCCGACAACGACTTGTTCACGACCTGCCGGTCAACCACCGACAAGCGCCCAAGCAGAAAGGCTCGCTGCGGCTTGGGCAGCAGTTTCCACAGATAGCGTTGCAACATGAGAGTACCCGCGCGACGGGGATAGCCCCTTCGATAGATGTAAGAGTTCGTTGAAGAACCTTAACAAGCGCGGTGCCCGGTTTTATGCCGGTTTGGTCAAGAAGGGTAAAGGTCTGGATACAAACAACGGCCCACAACTGCAATGCACTTTCCCTGTAGGAGCTGCCGCAGGCTGCGATCTTTTGACCCTGCTTCTAGAAAAACAGATCAAAAGATCGCAGCCTGCGGCAGCTCCTACAGGGCCGCGTGGGCATTCTCAGGCGATGTCTTCAGCCGGGGCATCGAGGCCCATGGCGTTGAGGCGTGCGTAGTAGCCGTTCTGCGCCAGCAATTGATCATGCGTGCCGCGCTCGACGATACGGCCCTGATCCATGACCAGGATCAGATCGGCTTTCTCGATGGTCGACAGACGGTGAGCAATCACCAGCGTGGTACGGCCCTTCATCACTTGATCCAGAGCGGCCTGAATGTGCCGCTCGGATTCGGTGTCGAGTGCCGAAGTGGCCTCGTCGAGAATCAGCAGCGGAGCGTTCTTCAGCAAGGCGCGGGCAATCGCCAGGCGCTGGCGCTGGCCGCCGGAGAGCAGCACGCCGTTTTCGCCGACCTGCGTATCGAGGCCTTCGGGCAATTGCGCGATGAAGTCCATCGCGTAGGCATCTCGTGCAGCCTTCTCAATGTCTTCACGCGGCGCACCGGCCAGATCGCCGTAGGCAATGTTATTGGCCACGGTGTCGCTGAACAGGGTCACGTGCTGGGTCACCTGTGCGATATGACGACGCAGGTTCAGCAGCTTGTAGTTTTCGACTTCGACACCGTCGATAAGGATTTCGCCCTTGTCGTGGTGATAGAAACGCGGAATCAGATTGGCCAGCGTCGACTTGCCACTGCCGGAACGGCCGACCAGCGCGACCATCTGCCCCGGCTCGACGCTAAAGCTAATGTTGTCGAGCACCTGGCGCTCGGTGTCCGGATACGTGAAGCTGAGATTGCGCACATCCAGACGACCGGTGACCGCATCGCGTTCGACCGTGCCGGCGTCTACTTCAGGCGTCACGTCCAACTGTTCGAAGATGCTTTCCGCACCGGCCACGCCCTTCTGGATCGTCGAGCTGACTTCGGACAATTGACGAATCGGTTTCGGCAGCAGGCCGGCCAGGGTGATGTAGGCAACCATGTCACCGGCCGAGGCGTCACCGCGCAAGTACAGGACGAGGAACATCAGCACGGCCATGGCGCTGTAGATCACCAGTTGCAGCATCGGCGTGTAGATCGCGCCGGTGCGGGTCATGCGCAGCTGTTTGTCGGTGTTGCTCTGGCTGGCCTTGAGGAAGCGCTTCTCTTCGTAGACTTCGCCGCCGAAGCTGCGCACCACGCGATAGCCCTGGATGGTTTCCGAGGCCACGTGCGTGACGTCGCCCATGGCCAGCTGGATCTTCTTGCTCTGCTTGCGGAATTTCTTGCTCGCGGTGCGCACCATCACGGCGATCAACGGCAGGATGGCGACCATCACCAGCGTCAGCTTCCAGTTCATGAACAGCAGGGAGGCGAAGAGGAAGATCACCGTCATGCCTTCACGGATTACGACCTTGATCGCATCGGTTGCCGCCCCTGTGACCATGGTCACGTTGAAGGTGATACGCGAAATCAGATGACCGGAGTTATGCTTGTCGAAGTAGCGGTTCGGCAGCACCAGCAGGTTGTTGAACAACTGCACCCGCAGGTCGTGCACCAGACCGAGGGAAACCTTGGCCAGAAAGTAGTTGCCCAGATAAGATCCCAGACCCTGCCACGCGGCAATCAGGATGATCAGCAGCGGAACAGCCTGCAACAGTTGCAGATCGCGCAGGTATGGGACGCTTGGAAACAGCACCGCCTCAGGGTTGGACAGGCCGTCGACGAAGTACTTGAGGATGTAGCCAAGCATCGGCTGGGTCGAAGCGAAAATCAGGAAACCGACGATGCTGATCAGGAACAGACTGATGTACGGCCGAACATAGCCGAGCAGGCGGAAGTAGATTTTCAAGCTCGAAGGGCTTGCGGCGGTACTGGAGTCAGTCATATCACGCGAAAGTCGATAAAAAGGACGCTGACTTTAGCACAGCTTCTTCAGGGTTCTGGCAAACGGCGAAAGGCTGTTATTGTTAGGCACGTTTTTCAGCATCAAATAGCCATCACCCGAATGGTCGATCAACTTCAGGATTGAATCTCACAGCATGCAACTTCGCGGCTTTAACAGTACGTCCAATCGAGTCTTCGATTTCATTAGTCTGTGGATTCTTCCCGCCGGCTATTTCCTGCTCTTGTGCGCGCTGTTTTTTCTGCCGGGCCGAAGTCTGCATCACAAGCTTTTTTACGGCTTGTTCAGCATTCCGACATTGATCGCTTTGTGCCTGCGTCCGCGTGAACTCAAGGAGTTGCTACGCGAGCCGGTGTTCGTGGCGCTGCTGGTGTTTGTCGCCTGGGCCTTGCTCAGCCTCAGTTGGGGACCGCGCGACGAAGGTATCGCCGGGATGTTCAAACCGTCACTGCACACCTTGCTGCTGTTTGCCGGCACCTATCTGCTGGTGCGTTATCGCAGTGAGATTCTGCAACCTCTACTGTTCGGCGCCGCGTTGGTGGCGCTGGTCGCAACGACGTGGTTCTTGTTCAGATTCGCCCATATTTACGAACCCGGCATGCGTCTGATCGGCGGTGGCGCTTTTGACAACCCATTGCTCAGCTCGCACCTGTTCGGTTTCTTCAGCGCCTATTGGCTGAGCGTGACCATGACCTGCAAACGCCGCCAGATGATGTGGCTGAGTGTGCCGGCAATGGCAATCATGTTTATGGCAGTAATCGGCACCGGGTCCAGAACGCCGCTTGTGGCGCTGACCATGGCCGCGTTGTGGCTGTGCTTCATTTGCTGGAACCGTCGCTCGATAGGCTTGTTGATCGGCCTGGCGCTCAGTGGTGTAACGGTCGCCTTCCTGTTTGCACAAATGATCATCGAACGTGGCGATTCGTATCGACTGGAAATCTGGAAACAGGTGCTGCACATGATTGCCGACCATCCTTGGATCGGTCACGGCTACAGCGCCACGCTGTCTGTCGACCCCGGTGTCGGCATCAACTTCCAGGAGCCGCACAGTTTCGTGCTGGGCGTTCTCTATTACGTCGGCATCTTCGGCCTGTTGCCGTGGCTGTTCTTCATTTTCTGGGGCCTGCTGAGCAGTTGGCGCCAGCGCGTACAACCACTGTTGATTGTTGCCTCGACGCTGCTGATCTTTGGCATCGGCGCCGGACTGACCGAAGGTGGCGGAATCATTTCACGGCCCAAGGAGCACTGGTTCCTGTTGTGGATTCCGCTGGCACTGATCGCGGCACTGAGCATCAATCAACGTGCGCGGCGACTGCTGACAATGCCGGTGCAAAAACTCACCGTCACCGGCCTGCAAAATCTGAGCAACGCCGCTCAGGTGATCGAAGAGGATGGTTTGGGCCCGAAAGTCTTGCGCCTGACCGATGGCAGCTTCCTCAAGCTGTTCCGCCGTCGTCGCTGGTACACCTCGGGCAACTTCAATCCGTATTCCGAACGCTTTGCCGTCAACAGTGAACAGTTGCGCCTGATGGGCATTCCAACCCCGCAAGTGCTCAACCTGTATCGCCTCAACGATGGCAGCAGCGCCGTGCACTACGCCCCCCTGCCCGGCCACACGCTGCGTCAGGTATTGCAGAGCATTACCGCACCGGCCGTTCGTCAGGCGCTGGTGGAACGTTTTGGCAAGTTCATGGCGCAACTGCATGAGAAAGGTGTCTATTTCCGCTCTCTGCATTTGGGCAACGTGTTGGTGCTGGAGGATGGCGAGTTCGGCTTGATTGATCTGGCTGACCTGCGCGTTTACCCTAGCCCGCTCAGTCTGGCCCTGCGCCAGCGAAATTTGCGCCATATGCAGCGCTATACCGTCGACAAACGCTGGTTGTTCGAAGAACACTTCGAAGCACTGCTTCAGGGCTACGCCGTCACGGCGTCGCAATCTGCGGTGGATAATCTGCACAGGCAAGTGCTGGCCGGCAATACTCCGGCCCGAGTTCACTGATGATCGAGACTAACCCCCTGATTGCGCTGGCCGCCTACGCGCTGGCCATCGTATCCGCCGCGCTATTGCTGCGCGTTGTGCCGAAAATCGCCCGCCATCTGCAGCATTCCGGTGAAAGCCGCTATGCCAGCATCGATGGCTTGCGCGGCTATCTGGCGTTTGGTGTTTTCGTGCACCACGCGGTCATTACCTGGATTTTTCTGCGCACTGGAGAGTTCGGATTTCCGCCAAGCAACTTTTACTCGATGATCGGTCAGGGCAGCGTTGCGCTGTTTTTCATGATCACCGGATTTCTGTTCTGGAACCGTCTGCTGACCCAAGGACGTCAGCACGATTGGTTGGCGTTTGGCATTTCGCGGGTTTTTCGACTTTATCCGCTGTACCTGCCGCTGATGCTGATTGTGTTTGTCACCGTGTTCCATTTGCAGAACTGGGAGCTGAAGGAGCCTGGCAGCGCCCTGTTCAAACAGATTCTGGCGTGGCTGACTTTTGACCGCCCCGACATCAACCAATATCCGCAAACCGGCATGCTGATCTCCAATGTCACCTGGACGCTGGCCTATGAAGTGTTCTTCTATCTGGCGCTGCCGCTGGCCGGGATGGTCTTCATCTACCGCGGCAACTGGATACACGTGGTGCTGTGCCTGATCGGCATCTATGCGCTGTATCAAGTGGTCGGTTGGGAGCATTCGCTGAAGAAGCACTTCATCGCCAGTTTTCTCGGCGGCATCGCGGCGGCGTACTGGATTCGCCGACCGGCGTTGGTGGCGTGGAGTCGTACCCCTCTGGCGGGGATCATTGCGTTACTGGCGCTGGTGATTGCGTTCACCGCGTTCAACCGTGCCTTCAAGACCGGGCCGCTGTTCCTGCTGTCACTGTTTTTCGTGATCGTGGCGTCGGGCAACAGCCTGTTCGGTGCGCTCAAGCCACGCAGCATCCGCTGGCTCGGCGAGATCAGCTACAGCACCTATCTGCTGCACGGTTTCGTGTTGTGGCTGATGGTGCAGCGTCTGCCGCTGCTGCTGAATCTCGACGCGCGGGAGGCGGATGTTTATCTGCCGCTGATCGCGATCTGCACGTGCCTGCTGATTCTGATCAGCAGCCTGAGCTTTCTGTACATCGAGTTGCCGGGCATGGCCGCCGGCAAAAAAGTCCTGCTGTGGATTCGCTCGCGCCAGAAAGGCGATAAGCAGCTCCCGGAGAAAGTCGCCCGCTAAGCGCGGGCGACCGCTGTTTCAGCTCTTTTCCTGCGGCGAAAACAGTAACCGCCCAAGACCGCGCCAGGTCTTCTTGTTCCACGCCTTGAACGGGATCTGCTTCAGCAGCTCCCACGCCAGCTTGCGATTGCGGTTGGCGGTCTTGAGGAACATCGAGTTGAGCGCCTTGTAACGCACTTCGTCGTACAGCGGGTGATCGCTGAACAATGCGTAGATACGCAGGATGCTTTCGATCATGAAACGGTGGTTCTTGTACGAGTTGGTGGCGTGCTTGCGGTAGCGCGCCATGACCACGTTCAAGCCATCGATGAAATAACCGGCGCGCGTCACCTTCAACTCGATATACAGATCCTCAAGACGAATCGTCGAATCGAACCCGCCAACCTTGTCCAGCGCCTCGCGGCGGATCATCAGGGTCGGCGCCGGCGGATACGGCTTGCGCTCCAGAAACATGTCATCGAAATCCAGACGACGGAACGGCACATCGCGACGCTGACGTTTTTCCGGATAGAGGTTGCCGTCAGCGTCCATCAATTCGATGTTGCCGGCGCAAATCCCGACTTCGGGTTTGTCCGCCATGTACGCCACCTGAACCGCGATGCGCTCCGGGTACATGATGTCGTCGGAACCGAACGGCACAATCAGACTGCCCTTGGCGCGCGCGATGGCGCCGTTGAGCGTATTGGTCAGGCCCTGATTCTGCTGCACCCGAAAATCGAAACCGTACTGTGCCTGCAAGGCGTTGATGCGCTCGACGCTGTCGTCGTTCGAGCCGTCATCGATCACCAGCAGTTCGATGTTCTTGTAGGTCTGGTTGATGACACTGAGGATGCTTTCCTCAATGTACGGCCCGTGGTTGTATGAGGCGATGATCACGGTGACGAGGGCGTTCGCTTCGCTCATGGCTGCACCTTACGAGCCTGTTCCAGGCCAGAGTCGATCAGGTTCAGGTATTCCTGACGGAACACCTCGATGTCATGTTGTTCCTGCAGATAGCGGTAGGCTTGTTCGCCCTTGGCCTTGAGTTCGTCATCGGTCAGCGCAAGGTACTGATCCAGCGCTGCGACAATACTAGGCACATCCTTCGGCGTAATCGCCAGACCGCCGGCGCCTTCGATCAGCGGCACCATCGCCGGCACGTTCGAGGCGATCACCGGCAAATGTCCGCTCATGCCTTCCAGCAACGCCAGACCGAGACCTTCGGCCAGCGACGGCATCGTCCAGATATCAAACGCGCGCACGTATTGCAGCGCGTTTTCCTTGAAACCCAGCAGATGTGCGCGACCGTTCAAACCCAGTTGCTCGATCTCGGCAGCCAGCGGCGCTTGCAGGCGCCCGGCACCGATGATCGCCAATTGCGTGTTCGGGTATTTGTCCTTGAGCGCGGCAAATGCCTGCAACAGATAGGTGTGACCCTTGACCGAAACCAGTCGCCCCAGCGCGCCGATCAGGCGCACATTCGGATCGATACCGAGCAGCTCACGCGCCTTTTCGCGGCTGTGTTGCAAGCCTTCGGCCTGCTCGATATCGATGGCGTTGGTAATGGCGTAGGTATTCTGGTCGGTGAAACCGCAATCGCAGTCCAGCAGGTACTGTTTTACCGCCGGCGAAACACCGACGAAACGCCAGTGCCGATCGATCAGACGCTGAGTCTGACGACGACGGTAAAAACGATCGTACTCGCCAAAACCGTGGGAGATGCCAATGCACAGCGGCACCTTCAACCAGCGGTTGAGCGTGAGCATCATGTTCACCGGTTTGAAGCGGTTGCAGATGACTACATCGAACTTTTCCCGACGGCAGAACTTGTACAGCTCCCACATCGCCCGCAGGCGCATGCCTTTGAGGGACTTGTCGGAAAACTCGAAATACACCGAACGATCGGCGCGGCTGACCGGCTCACCAGGCGTGGGTTTGCCGCGCAGGAACGCCGCCGTGATCTCATAGCGATCCGAAGGCAACGCCTTGACGATCTGCTCGGCAAGGTCGGCGAAATCATGGGCTTTGACGTTGTAATCGGGCTGCAGCTGCAGAACCTTTGACCGTTGACTCATAAATCTCCCCGATTCACGCCTGATTCACCCGGTTTCAGCAGCCAGAGTAATTCCTGGCGTCGGACCGCTTTTCGAAAGAACTCGTTCTCGCCGTATATCGACGGCGCACGCCCGGCCAGCACGCGCTGAATCAAGCGACGCAAACGGCGCTTGAACGGTGCTGGCGGTTGCAAGTCATGCATCATGCCCAGCGCCATGGCCTTGTCGCGTTGCTGCGCAAGGGGCAGTGGCAAACACAACGGCTGCATCGGTACGGCGGCGTCGAAGGCCGGTGGCAGCGCGATGCCCTCACCGGCGTTGCCCATGGGCCAGCGATCATTGTCATGCAGATGGTTGGCGTAACCGAGCAGCGTCGGCTGCCAGTCGAGACTGCCCAGCACTTGCAACACAGCTTGCTGGCTACAGATATGGTCTGGATGCGGATCCAGCGTCGGATGCGGCAGGACGATCACGTCCGGACGTGCACGCAGCAACACTTCGCGCAGGTCGGCCAGCAGATTGTTCCAGGTCGGTGCGCCATCGACGTCGCCCGGCAAGGTGAACGGATTCAACTGACGGAACAGACGGGTATCGTCCAGATCCGCTTCGCGTGAACCGATCGCCTGATTCGGTGCAGCCTGCATCGCTGCCAGTTGCAGACAGAAATAGCCCAGCTGCACGCAGTTTTCCGCCGGCACGCCGGCCCAGCGCGGCACGGCGAGGCTGTCCCAGGCGCGCAATCGGCCCTTGAGGCGCGCCGCTTCGACCTTGTTCAGGCCCATCTGCTGATAGTGTTCGGCTTCGATTTCGCCGGCGGTCAGGGTGACAATCCAGGCTTCGTCTGCCTGGCTGTACAACCCGTAGGCTGCCAGTTCGGCGTCGTCGGCATGCGGTGCGATCACCATGACCCGCTGACGGCGATAATCGGTTTGTTCCAGCGCCCACAACACCGGCTCGCCAGAGACGCGGCAGAAACGCCCGCGCAAACGCAGCGAGCCTTGCGACAAGGCCTGTGCCTGACCGCTGAGGTTCAGGTAGCGCAGGCCGTTAACCCCACGCTCAAAAGCTTGTGCGTCCGGATTCGGGCCGCCCGTCAGCTCGACACGAGGATCGAAGAAGCGTCCCAGCCAACTGCTTTTGACTCGCAACGCCAGAATCAGCGTGGCGTCATCCATCACCATCACGCCTTCATCCAGGCGCAGTTGCTCACCGTTGAGGTGCACTTTTGGCTGTGGCGTAAACGGCGGGAAGCTGTACTGGTAATCGTCTTTCGGCGAATAGAACAAATGATCGGCAAACCACGCTTCATGGGCGATCCAGCCGATCACTGCCAGTACCAGCGGCAACCACCAGGCCACCAGCACGCCGATCGCGATCAACACGATCAGGGCAATCAGCAGGCCGACGCGTTTGTTGCGCCGATGGCGCTTGAGCAGTTGCTGTTTGCGGCTAATGGGCTGGCTCATACGGTGAATACCGGCACAGGATTGCACCAGCGATCCTTGTATTCACGGTCGGCGCGACCGAAGGAAAAGCGCAACGGTTTGTCCAGCGCTCGCGCGTGTTCCCAGGCGCTTTGCGTGTTGAGGAAACTCAATACGCTGCCGGGGCTGAATTCGCGGGTTTCAGGGTCGACGCCGCCATTGATGTACTCGACGCTGATCCACTCCGGCGCCTCGACGCGGTACACCAGTTGAATCGCGATCGGTGCATCGTTGAGGAAAATCACCGAGCCGATCAACAGCTCGCGCAACAGTTCGATGACCTCGGCCATGCGTGCCGCGCCTGTGGCCGGGAAACCCCAGCGGCGCTGAAACAGATCGCAGTAGATGGCGGCCAATTCGGCGCTGGAGAATTCGCTGACCGCACGCACCACGCCGCCCGCCTCTTCGAGCAGACGCAATTCGCGGCGCTGGTTGTAGCGAAACTTCTTCGACAGTTCTTCCGGGGTACGGGCCATGGCCAGTTGTTCGGTCTGCAACTTCATGCCGCTGAAACGGCTTTCGTTGAGGGCAGACAGATAGCGTGCGCGATGGCGCAGCGGCGCCTGAGCATCGGCAGCGGCCGGCAGGATCAACTCGGCGTTGCCGAGGTCGAACAAGCCTTTTTTGCCGTTGCGCTTGAGGACGTCCTTGGACAACGCCAGATCGCGGCCCCAGGTCGGGATTGCCGCTTTGATCTCGCCCTGTTGCTCCCAGGCCAGATAGCGCACAGGGATGCCGGCGAGATCAGCCAGACGCTCGACCACCAACGGATGAGTCGCGACGCTGCCGCCAAAACGCTGCCAGGCGGTTGCATAGGTCGAGGCGTCGACAGGCAACCAGCCACGTTCACGCCAGCCTTGAAATCGGTTGAGCATCAGCCCCTCGGTGCCAGATCGGTAACTTGCGGCAGATGCCAGAAGGTGTCGCGCACCGCGCGGTCGGAGAAACGCTCACGCAGGCGATCAAGCATCATTTCGGCGCACTGCAGGCGCTGCTGATCATCCATTCCGGCCAGATGCTGCAGGCCTTGCGCAAGGTGTTGGGCATCGCCCAGCGGGAACAGAATACCCACGCCTTCGACCACTTCTTTGGCCCCACCGCACGCCGTGGCGAGCAGTGGCACGCCGGCGGCCATGGCCTCCAGCAGGACCATGCCAAACGGCTCATGATCGGAACTCAGCGCAAAGACATCAAAGGCGCGGAAGTAATTGCGCGCGTCCGGCACCTGACCGAGGAACAGGACGCGATCGCCGATACCCAGCTCGCGCGCCAGCTCTTTGAGATCCTGTTCGAGACGGCCCTTGCCCAGAATTACCAGCTGACTGTTACCCGGCAAACCCGGCAACGCCGCCGCAAAACCGTGCAGCAAGGTTGCCTGATCCTTGTCCGGATGCAGCCGACCGACGTTGCCGACAATCCATGCATCCGCCGCCAGACCCAAGGTCTCGCGGGCTTCACGGGCCGACACCTGGCTGAACTGCAACGCCGACACGTCGATCCGGTTATACAGCGTCTGAATCCGCTCTTGCGGCCACTTCGGCAGGCAACGACGCATGTCGTCGCGCACCGCATCGGACACGCCAAGCAGGCTCAGGCGCTTGCGGAAAATGTGCGCGAACAACTTGCGCGTACCGCGTTTGTAATCCTCAAACGCGTGGTGCACGCCAATCACCGGCAGCGAAGTGCCGAGCAAGGCGATGTAGATCGGCTTGAAGCGATGGGCGATGCAGAAACTGAAATTGCGTGAAGCGGCGATCTTGCGCAGATCGCCGATGGCGCCCAGCTTCAGGCCACGAATGGCCTTGGAGCTGTATTCCATGAACAACACTTCATCGGAGGCACACGCTGCGGCCACCTCGCTATCGGCGGCCCCGGTCAGAAAGACCGTGGTCACCCGATAACCGGTGCCCGCGAACAGGCTGGCGTACTGCCGTGCGCAGTCGAGGAACGGCCCGTCATAGCCGTGACAGAACTGCAGCACATGGCGTTCAGCCGAGCGAGTCATAAGCGTTTGCGCCCTCTTTGACCACCAGAATGTCTTCCATGATCAGGTACTGCAGATCGGAGCCGAAGAACATGTTCAGCGCGTCGGTCGGCGAGCAGATCATCGGTTCGCCACGACGGTTGAGCGAGGTGTTCAGCGACACGCCGTTGCCGGTCAGGACTTCGAGCGCTTTCATCATGTCGTAGTAGCGCGGGTTGTATTCGCGCTTGAGCACCTGGGCACGGGAAGTGCCGTCTTCATGGACGACTTCCGGTACGCGGGTTTTCCACTCGTCCGACACTTCGAAGGTGAAGGTCATGAACGGCGCCGGGTGATCGATCTTGATCATCTGTGGCGCAACGGTGTCGAGCATCGACGGGCAGAAAGGCCTCCAGCGCTCGCGGAACTTGATCTGGTGGTTGATGCGGTCAGCCACACCGGCAATGCTCGGGCAGCCGATGATCGAACGACCACCCAATGCGCGCGGACCGAATTCCATGCGGCCCTGGAACCAGGCCACCGGGTTGCCATCGACCATGATCCTGGCGATCTGCTCCGGCATGTTGTCGAGCTTGCGCCAGGTCGGTTTGTTCTCGTGACGGGCGCACGCGGCGATCACGTCTTCGTTGCTGTACGACGGGCCGAGGTAGACGTGTTCCATCTTCTCGACCGGCACGCCACGAGCGTGCGACACGTAAGCGGCAGCGCCAACAGCGGTGCCGGCATCGCCGGACGCCGGCTGTACGAACAGCTCTTTGACGTCATCGCGGGCGATGATTTTCTGGTTCAGCTTGACGTTCAACGCACAGCCGCCAGCGAACGCGAGCTTGCCGGTTTCCTTGAGGATGTCGCCCAGGTAGTGGTCGATCATCTGCAGCGAGATCTTCTCGAACAGCGCTTGCATGCTCGCGGCGTAGTGGATGTACGGTTCGTCAGCGATGTCGCCTTCGCGTTTCGGACCCAGCCATTCGATCAGCTTCGGCGAGAAGTAGAAGCCCTTGCCCTTCTCTTTGTAGCGACGCAGGCCGATCACGTTGGCGTAGTCGGTGTTGATCACCAGTTCGCCGTTCTCGAACGAGGCCAGACGCGAGAAGTCATATTTGCTGGCGTCGCCGTACGGCGCCATGCCCATGACCTTGAACTCGCCGTCGAGCATCTCGAAACCGAGGAACTCGGTGATCGCGCCGTACAGGCCGCCGAGGGAGTCCGGATCGAAGAATTCCTTGATCTTGTGGATCTTGCCGTTTTCGCCGTAACCGAAGAAGGTCGTGGCGTACTCACCCTTGCCGTCGATGCCGAGGATCGCGGTTTTCTCTTTGAAACCCGAGCAGTGGTAGGCGCTGGAGGCGTGAGCCAAGTGGTGCTCGACCGGTTCGATCTTGATCTTTTTCGGATCGAAACCCAGTTGCTCAAGGCACCAGACGATCTTGTTGCGATAGCGCTTGTAGCGACGGTTGCCCATCAGGATCGCATCGAGGGCGCGATCCGGGGCGTACCAGTAACGCTTGGCGTAGTGCCAGCGAGCCTCGCCGAACAGGCTGATCGGCGCGAACGGAATCGCTACCACGTCGACGTCGGACGGCTTGATGCCAGCCTGCTCCAGGCAGAACTTCGCCGACTCGTAGGGCATGCGGTTCTTTGCATGTTTATCGCGTACGAAGCGCTCTTCTTCAGCCGCCGCCACCAGCTTGCCGTCAATGTACAAGGCTGCTGAGGGATCATGGCTAAGGGCGCCGGACAGGCCAAGAATCGTCAATGCCACAGGGGTCTAGCCTCTTTAGTCTGCATGCAGGCGCGATGCGCCTTGAAAATTGATGTGCCCTCGCAACGGGCGAGAGACAGCTAAAGGGCGGGATTATAGCGTAAAAGCGCCCACAAGCCTCTAGCCGAACTGCCGCGCCTGCGCGTTGACACTCTGTACCTCTCGTCATATGCTCGTTCGCAAATGGACTGGGGGATCCCGGTCGGCGCTAATGCCTCGGTGAGATCACCGGGGCTTTTCGCTTTCTGGGAGGGGAAAATCTTCAAGCCCCAGTTCTCGAAACCTACTCCGACTTTGTTCCGCCCGCCGCTGCAGTAAAATTTGCGCTTGAGTACTTCAAATGCACGATTTTCCTGACCAGCCTTCAGAACGCTCATGCCGATGGGTCTCGCAACGAGATCAGCGAGCTGCAGACCGGTGGAATTCACTTGTTTTGTGGCAAAGACGATGTCAAATGGCAGTTGAGCCCCCAAACGATTCGCACCACCGCACATCCTGCGAAACTCCAACTCAAGCTCGTTATCTTCCCGCCTCCCTCCGCGCTCGAAAATCACATGCGTCGTTGCCCCTTGCTGCTTCTTTTCCTGCAAGAACTCATAGAGCGTTTCCAGACAAAAGCCGCGAGCGAGGTGGTATGGATTATGGCTGGGGCCTTGCCTTTCGCGCAGAGCAGCCTTGTCTATGACGCAGCTGATCAGGACGAAGTCGCTGGCTTCAATGATGCACGTCAGTTCCTCAAGAAAAGCATTCTTGTGCTCCCGGGAAATGAAAAGTCCTGAGAACGCGCCTTTCTCTTTGCGAATTTCAAGTTCATGCAGACCAATCAGGTCGTGGCCCATATGGGTGAATTTGAATTTCTGCAGGGCAGGAATGACTTTTTCGCAGTAATGCCGCTTGTCGAAGGCGCAAAACGCGAGCACAAAAACGGGATATTTGGGATCCAGTGTTTGCATCCCATGGTCACCGCTCTCATCGACATAGACGATGACATCGCTGTACCTGGCTATCGAAGGCAAACCAGTTACCCACCACCTGAACGCCAGTAAATATTCAGATTGCCATCTTCGATCTGCCGATAAAGCGTGTACGGCAGCGAGACCGTGTCGAAAACCCCGGACAGCGGCAGGTCCAGCAACACGAAAGGCACCAGGAAGCCCGACGGGTCGGGAGGCGCGTTCAATACGCAGAAGTCATAGGCCAGCCCGCTGTAGATGCGCGGAATGGATTGGCAGTAGGTTTTTTGCTTGCGCATGTCGCGGGCGACGTCGGCGTCGTCCTGCAGCACGGTCAGGGCACTGCCGCAACCCGATAAAACCCATGAAAAAACAGCCAGTGTTGCAGCCTTGTTGATCATCAAGCGTTGCCCTCCGAAGTCGTCAGGCAAACTAGCATCGGGGCTGGACGCGGCACAGTTCATGGCTTCTGTAGAAGCTGTAGGAGAAGTCAGTGAGGTTTGTGCACCGTTTCCCCGTGGGAATTACAGTGCTTGAGCGGACCTCATCGCCAGCAGGCTGGCTCCTACAGGGGGAACGTATTTCCAATGTGGGAGCCAGCCTGCTGGCGAAAGGATTCAGGCAGCGCCGGAGATGTCTTTAGGCAACCGCTGATCGATGACCTGATACAACGCGCTGCTCTCTGGCCAGTTACGCATGAACCGCGCACGATCGCGGACGTAGGCCGGGGCGAAGCTGCCGAGGGAGCCGTGCTGACACATCGAGTCCAGATCGATCAGCGCCCAGCGATCATCCTGCCAGAACAGGTTATGCCCCTTGAAGTCGCCATGACTGATGCGCTCGGCGATCAACCTTGCGAACAACTGATCCAGCGCCTGCAATTCGGATTCCGGCGCTTCGCCGCTTTCAACATAAGGTGCAAAACGCTCGATGATGTCTGGCCCCGGCAGGAATTCGGTGACCAGATAGGCACGACTGCGCAGCCACAGAAAACGCCTCTCCAGTACCGCCAGCGGTTTCGGCGTGGCGATACCGAGGAACGCCAGACGATTGCCTTCACGCCACGAATGCCACGCGCGGCTTGGGCGCCAGAAGCGCTTGAGCCAATGGGCAAAATTCTTGATGTTGTAGCGTTTGATCACCAGCGTGCGCCCGGCCACGTCGACCTTGCCAACGCTCGCCGCGCCACCGGTCTTGTACAAATGGCCCTGATCGAGCAGTGCATCGGCCTGCTCCAGCACGGGCAACATTGCCGCTTCTTCCTCGCGACGAATAGCGCGCAAAGCGAAAGCACCGCGCTGCACGGCAAACAATGTGCACTCACGCCCGACTTTGATCAGGTAATCGCGCAGACGCCAGGCGCGCACCTTGGCGATCTGCTTCTGCAACTGTTCCAGCGGCAACGCGTGTTCGCCGTTGCTCAGCAGGTAATACACCAGCAATTCTTCGGTGAACGGCTCCAGCGCCTTGGGCAACTGGGCGAAAAACACCCCGAGATTTTCCAGAACTTTCTGCCGCGACAACGGCTGGCCAGCGGTTTCTGCGCAGATGCCCGCGCCGTCGATCAAATGCAACTGACCATCGTGGCGCAGCAGATTGTCCAGATGCAGGTCTTCCTGCCACAGGCCTTTACTGTGCAACTGAGCAATCGCGCCCAGCGCCTCGGCCAGTACCGCCGATTGTTCATCCGCCAGCATCGGCAGCGACTCGACCTGACTCCAGGCATCACCGAGACTCTCGGCGTCTTCGAGGAATTCGAACAGCAGCCAGCCGCCCTCGCCGTCCTGCAAGCCATCAGCCAGCAGCAACGGTGTGGTCAGGCCTTGCGCAGCGAGCAGCTTTACGCCATTGAGCTCACGCTGAAAATGCCGCGCCGCTTTGCTGCCGACCAGCAATTTCGCCAGTACCGGTCGCCCGCGCCACACGCCAGCACCGACATAACGCTGCCCCGGCAACACCCGCAGCAGACTCAGCAACTGCAAATCGGCAGGCCCGGCGGCATCGGCCAGGGAAATCGTCAGCGGCAGACTTGGCGTGCGCCCGGCGTTTTTCAGGTCGGACAACTGCATCAGCGAGTCTCCTTGCGACTGCGCCGCGCGGTCAGGCGCGTAACCCAGGCGTCGACCAGTGAACTGTCGGTCGCCTGATCGACATAGGCCGCGAGCAGCTCACGCAGTTGCGCCTCGCTCCATTGCGGCGCGCGGCGCACCAGTGGTTCCAGATCCTTGACCCGATCGCGCATGCCCCACAGCAATGGCCGGGTTTTCTCCAAGTCGATCAACTGCGCCCGATACTCAACGCCATCGGCCTGCAAGAAAATATGTTTGGGGTAAAAGCAGCCGTGCACCTGACGCAGACCGTGCAGCAGCCGCGCCAGCTGTCCGCAGGCCTTGAGAATCGCCGATTGCTGCGTGACAGTCAGTTCCGACCAGCGCTGCAACAACGAATCGAGATCGTCCCAGCCATCGAGGGCACGGGTCAGCAGGATCGCGCGGACTTCGCCGTCGACCTTGCGCTGCCCGAAGAATGCCGCTTGCAACGCCGGAATCCCCAGCCTGTTGTAGCGACTGATGTTACGAAATTCGCGGGCAAAACTTGGCTCGCCGAACGGCGCATGCAACGTGCGGGTCAGGTAGTTGCTCTGACGCTTGAGGTAATAGGCATGCCCTTCCAGCTCGAGGCGAAACACGCTGCTCCAGCCGCCACCGTCGGTGTTCGGTTCATCCACCGCTTCGAGCTGTTTGGCCCACAGGGCGTCGAAGGTGCCGAGGCCGTTGCGCTCAAACAGCGCACGGTCTTCAGCGGCCAGGAAATCAGTCATTCGCGTCCCTCGAAAAATCTCACCACGTGGCGAATGCGCTTCTTGTCAGCGGCATTCAGGCGATCACGCCCACGGTATTGCAGGTAAAAGCGCAGGCGCTGGGTGTTCGACAGGTGGTATTTGGCAACCTTGTCGAGGCAGGCCAGGTCCTTGGTGATGCGGTATTTGAGCCAGAAACCGCGCCAGAAATCGCCGTTCGGGCAGTCGATCAGAAACAGTCGCGCCTGATCGTCGATCAGCAGGTTGCGCCACTTCAGATCGTTATGAGTGAAGCGATGGTCGTGCATGGTCCGCGTGTAAGCGGCCAGTTGCCGACTGACGCCGTCGACCCAGGCACGATCCTTGAGCTTGGGATCGTTGCGCTCGGCCAGCGCCGAGAGGTCTTCGGTGCGCGGCAGTTCGCGGGTGATCATCGCGCCACGGTCGTACGCCGCACCGCGTCGTTCCAGGCCCCAGGCCACCACTTCAGCAGTGGGAATGCCCCACTTGGCGAAGCGCTTGAGGTTCTGCCATTCCATCTTCACCCGCGGCTTGCCGAGGTAACGGCGCAAGCCCTTACCGGCGCCGACGTAGCGTTTGACGTAATAGTTGACGCCGTTGCGTTCGACGCGGATGACTTCCGACAGCGGATCGCGGGTCAGACGTTCGCCTTGCAGGGCGAACACCGCTTCGAGGCTGCCAAAATCTTCGGCGAGTTCACTGTATTGCGGCTCCAGAATCCAACCCGCCATCAGAGCGCATCCCCGTAACGCTGTTTACGCGCATAGAGTTTGTTGGCCTTGCCTTCCAGCCAGCTCAGCAACGGCGCTTCTTCAGCGAGAATCTGGCGCAGCGGTTGCTGGAAATAGCCCTTGAGGAAGCGCAGCTTGTCGCGACGGGTCAGGCCGATGTCCAGCGCGGAAAAGTACAACGCCGCCAAATCCTTGTTGCGCCAGCGCTGCGTGATTTTCGCGCGGGTCTGCGCACGGTGTAGATCGATCACCGAGAGCTTGAAATCTTCTGCCGTCACCGGTTTATCGGTGTGCAGCAGGAAGTGGCAGATGTAGCAGTCGCGGTGGTTAACGCCCGCGCGGTGCATCATGCCGGTCATGCGCGCGACTTCAGCGATCAGCGCGCGCTTGAGTTTCGGCTCCGGCGGCTGCTTGACCCAGTCAATGCTGAAGTCTTCAAGGCTGACGGTCGGCGCCAGCTCTTCGGTGACGATGAACGAGTGTTGATCGGCCGGGTTGCTGCCCTTCTCGCCGTAGGCGACGGCGGTCATGGTCGGCACGCCGACTTCCTGCAGACGCTGGATGGCTTGCCACTCCTGACCCGCGCCGAGTACCGGCAGCTTGGCGGTCAGAAGATTCTTGAAAATCTCGCCCCAACCGATGCCACGGTGGATCTTGACGAAAAATCCGTTGCCGTCGACTTCCGTGCGCAGTGTCCGGCGTGCTTCCAGCTCGCGGTATACCTCGCCCTGCAAGCCTTCGACTTCGGCGAACGGATCGCGTCCGGCCCAAAGGCTTTTGAACGGTTCAGCCAGCATCAACTTCATTAAGCGTGCTCCGCCAGAATCACATCGGCCGCGTGCTGCGGCATGCTATAGAGGTCGGCCGTCTCGGCGAAGGCCAGACCATTGCGGCTCCAGGCCGCGCGTGCAGCGTCGTCATGCAACATGTCAGTCAGGTATTGCGTCAGCTGCGCCTGCTCGAACGGTTCGTCCAGCACGCGCCCGGCGTCGGCCTCGGCGATGTAATGGGCGTAACCGCAGACCGCGCTGACCAGCACCGGCAAACCGGCAACCAGCGCTTCAAGCAACACGGTACCGGTGTTTTCGTTGTACGCCGGGTGAATCAACAGGTCGGCGCCGAGCAGGAAACGCGGGATATCGCTGCGCCCTTTCAGGAACGTGACGTTATCGCCCAAACCCAAGGTCGCACTCTGCATCTGGAATAATTTGGGGTCATCCTGGCCGATTACAAACAGCCGGGTGCGTTTCTTCAGCTCGGCGGGCAATGCCGCCAATGCTTTGAGGCTGCGATCAACGCCCTTGGTCTTGAAGCCGGAACCGATCTGCACCAGCAGCAGTTCGTCGTCCTTCAGATTGAATTCGGCGCGGAAACCGGCGCGGATTTCGTCAGCATCTGCCGGACGGCGGCGATCCTGCGCGATGCCCGGTGGCAGCAAATGGAAACGCTCAAGCGGCGTGTCGTAATGCTTGATGAACAGCGGCTGCTGCACTTCGGAAATCATCAGCACTTCGGTTTTCGCGTCTTTGGCGAACACCGCGCGCTCGTACTCGGCGAAGTGGCGATAGCGGCCCCAGCGGCGGTACAGCGAATTGCGCAGGTTTTGCGCCTTGTCTTCGAAGCAGCCGTCGGCGGCGTAATAAACGTCCAGCCCCGGCATCTTGTTGAAGCCGATCAGACGATCGACCGGGCGCTTGGCCAGATCCGCTGCCATCCACGCACTGAGTTTTTCGTTGCGACGATGATTGAAGAACGCCTTGACCGGCGCCACCAGCACTTCGAAACCGGACGGCACCTCGCCTTCCCAGATCAGCGTGTAGACGCGGATCTGATGACCGCGCTGTTGGCATTCGAGGGCGATGCGCATGAAATCGCGCTGCAAGCCGCCGAACGGGAAATATTTGTACAGGACGAATGCCAATTGCATCAGCGCAGCTCCTCAGCCATTAACAACGTGCTCAGTCGGCTGGCGACACGCTCGGGGTTCAGACGCGTGAAGCACAGCGGCTGTTCACGCTTCAGGTCAAACTGACGGGCATCCTGCGCGGTCGGTTGATAGGTACATTTCTTTTGCAGGCACGGCGCGCACGGGAAGTCGCTGGCCAAGTGTATCTGCAGCTTGCCGTAGGCGCCGGTCAGGCCCGGGTTGGTCGGACCGAACAGGGAGATGGTCGGCACGTCCAGCGCCGCGGCCAAGTGGCCGAGACCGGTGTCCACCGCGACGCAGGCTTGCGCGCCGGCGAGGACTTTGCCGACGCCGGCCAGATTGAGTTTCGGCAGCACTTCGGCGTGTTTGAAACCGGCGGCGATGCGCTCGGCGCGGGCCTTCTCCTGCGGATTGCCCCACGGCAGTTTGATGCCGACGCCGAGATAGCCAACGCGTTCGGTCAGTTCGCGCCAGTAGCTTTCCGGCCAGTGCTTGGTGTCCCACGTGGTGCCATGCAGGAACACTACGAATGCGTTTTTGCGTGGCAGCTCGACCAGACGCTCGACGTTGAGGCCGTAATCGCCGAGGCCTTTTGGCAGGTCGTAACCGAGGGCGATGGCGAACAGTTGGCGCACGCGTTCGACGGCGTGTTGACCACGGGCCACTGCCAGTTTGCGGTCGTAGAAACGCGCGGCCACCGGCTCGCGGGCCGAACCTTTATCGAGGCCGGCCACTGGCGCTTTGACGTAACGGGTCAGCCAGGCGCTTTTCAGCAGGCCCTGGGCGTCGATCACCAAGTCGTATTTGTTCGCGCGCACGCTTTGTTTGAAGCGTTTCCACTCACCGCTGGTGATGGTTTTCCAAAGGTTTTTGCGCCAGCGGCGAATCGCCACCGGAATCACCTTGCCAACGGCCGGATGCCAGGTCGGAATCTCGGCGAAGCCTTCTTCCACCACCCAGTCGAATTTGATCCCGGGAATCGCCCGGGCGGCGTCGGTCAGCGCCGGCAACGCATGAATCACGTCGCCCAGCGATGAAGTCTTGATCAACAGTACCCGCAACTTAATGAACCTCGACCACAGAGCCCTGCAATTTCTGCAAGGCATCGTTGACCGCGTCCGGCATCAGCTGGCGCAGGCAGTTGTAATGGCCGAAACGGCAGGTACGGTCGAAACACGGGCTGCATTCCAGGCCCAGACGCACCACTTCGACGTGCTCGGCCAGCGGCGGAGTGAAGCCCGGCGAGGTCGAGCCGTAGACGGCGACCAATGGACGGTTCAGCGCGGCGGCGACGTGCATCAGGCCGGAGTCGTTGGAGACCACCGAGTCGGCGCAGGACATCAGGTCGATGGCTTCAGCCAGCGAGGTGCCGCCGCTGAGATTGACCGATTCTTCGCGCAGGCCAGGGATCAGCCGAGCGCGAATGTCTTCGCCGACCGCGTGATCGTTTTTCGAGCCGAACAGCCACACCTGCCAGCCTTCGCGAATGCGTGCTTCAGCGACTTTGGCGTAATGCTCGGACGGCCAGCGTTTGGACTCGCCGAACTCGGCGCCGGGGCACAGAGCCAATACCGGGCGATCGAGGCTCAAACCGAACTTGGCCAACGCGGCTTCGCGGGTGACCGGGTCGATTTGCAGGCTTGGACGCGGATACGGTTTCGGCAGCTCGGCGTTCGCTTCATAGGCCAAAGCCATGAAACGCTCGATCATCAGCGGATAGCGCTCTTTGTCGAGGGTGCGCACATCGTTGAGCAGGCCGTAGCGGAATTCGCCGCGCCAGCCAGTGCGTTTCGGGATGCCTGCAAAAAACGGCACCAGCGCCGACTTCAGCGAGTTCGGCAGCAGGATCGCTTGATCGTACTGGCCGCGCAGGGATTTGCCGATGCGCCGACGCGTCGCCAATTCCAGCGCGCCGTGGCCGAGCGGGAAGCTCAAGGCCTTGCGCACTTCGGGCATGCGCTCAAGGATCGGCCGGCTCCACTCGGGGGCCAGCACGTCGATTTCGCATTGCGGGTGGCGCTGCTTGAGACACTGAAACAGTGTCTGCGCCATCACCATGTCACCGACCCAACTGGGCCCAACGATCAGAATATTCATATGGTTTCCAAAAACGAACCGGGGAGGCATTTACGCCTCCCCGCCTCGAGAACTCTACAAACACTGTAGATCTACTGTGGGAGCGGGCTTGCTCGCGATGGGGCCAGCACATTCAACCTTGATGTCGCCTGATATTCCGCCATCGCGAGCAGGCTCACTCCTACAGGGTTTTGCATCCGGTCCAACATCTGCGATTCACCGCAGATCTATTGTAGGAGTGAGCCTGCTCGCGATGGGGCCGTTGCATTCAACATTGATGTTGTCTGACACTCCGCCATCGCGAGCAGGCTCGCTCCCACAGGGTATTGGGTGCTGCATAAACTGGTTTCAGCTTAGCCCCATCTCCTTCCAGATCCGCAAAACCTGTTGGCGTTCCTCAGCAAACTGGTCTCCCGCAATGACTCCGGCGTCCTTCTGCAAGGCCTGCCGGTGAGCGGCGGAGCGGTAGGCTTTATAGGCCTCGCGCAACAGGCTGGCATCTTCGGCAGGCATCAGCCCTTCGTGTTCCAGCTCTTCCGTGATGCGGATGTTATCGGTCCAGCGCAGCAATGGCGGGTGACTGTGCGACCACGCCAGGGCCGCGTATTGCACCATAAATTCAATATCGACGATACCTCCGGCGTCCTGCTTGAGGTCGAACGGCGCCGTGGCGTCGAAGGCATTTGCCGCTGTGCCGGCCGCGGTGCTCTTGGTGCCGAGGTTGTCGCGCATCTTCGCGCGCATCTCGCTCACTTCCTGTTGCAACTTCGCCAGGTCGCGGGACTTGCCCAACACCTGCGCGCGAACCTTCTCGAACGCCTGACCGACATCCTGACTGCCGACCAGCACCCGTGCGCGCACCAAGGCCTGATGCTCCCACGTCCACGCTTCATTTTCCTGATAGCGGGCAAAAGCCCCCAGCGAACTCACCAACAACCCCGAAGCGCCGGATGGCCGCAGACGCATGTCCACTTCATAGAGCTGGCCCGAGTTGGTCTGCGCCGTCAGCAAGTGAATGATCCGCTGTCCCAGCCGGGTAAAGAACTGCGCGCCATCGATCGGTTTCGCCCCGTCGGTTTCCGCCTGCGGATCGCCGTCGTGGATGAACACCAGATCCAGATCGGAACCATGCCCCAGTTCCAGCCCGCCGACTTTCCCATAACCGACAATGATGAAGCCGGGATCGCACAAGGTGCCGTCGGTGCGCAGCGGTGTGCCGTGTTTGGCCACGGTCTGGCGCCAGGCCAGGGCCAGCACTTGTTCAAGAATCGCTTCCGCCAGCCACGTCAGGTAATCGCTGACTTTCATCAGCGGCAGGCTGCCGGCGATTTCCGAAGCGGCGACACGCAAGCGGTGCGCCAGTTTGAAATGACGCAGGGCTTCCATTTGTTGTTCGAGGTCGTCTTCGGGGATTCGTGTCAGACGCTCGCGCAATTCGGCGGCCAACTCCGGCGCCAAGGGTGGCTTGAACAGACGACCTTCGTTGAGCAGCTCATCAAGCAGCAGCGGGAAACGGGTGATCTGTTCCGCGATCCATGGACTCGCTGCGCACAGCGTCAGCAAGCGTCGCAGGGCGCTGGGGTTTTCCGTCAGCAAGACCAGATAAGCCGAACGCCGTGCAACCGCTTCAATCAACGGCAGTACGCGTTCAAGCACCAGATCCGGGTTGGCATGTTCAACGGCCTGCGCCAACAGACGCGGAATGAACGCATCGAGACGCTCGCGTCCCAGTCGCTGCATCGCCCGCAATTGCGGACTGCCACGCAAACCGGCCAACGCTTTCAGCGCTTTGCTCGCATCGGCGAAACCGCCCTCTTCGAGCTGGCGACACGCAGCCTCTTCATCTTGGGTTTCTTCCCACAGCGGCAGCCATTCACCGCCGACCACCACTTCACTTTCGGCGCCTTCTTCCTCATCGGGATCAGCGATCACCTGCGCGAAGTGCCAGGCGACGCGGCCGCGCCAGAACATCAGTTTTTCGTGGAAAGCCTCCCAATCGGCAAAACCGAGCATAAAGGCAATGCGCGCCTGATCCTGTGCGCCGTCCGGCAGCATCTGGGTCTGGCGGTCGGCAATCGCCTGGATCGCATGCTCGGTGTAACGCAGAAACTCGTAACCTTCACGCAACTCGCTGATCACCGCCGGCGGCAAATAACCCTGCCCTTCCAGCGTGCTCAACACCTTTAATAGAGGACGTTGCTGCAAGCTCAAGTCGCGGCCACCGTGGATCAACTGAAAAGCCTGAGCGATAAACTCGACCTCACGAATCCCGCCGGAGCCCAGCTTGATATTGTCGGCCATGCCCTTGCGCCGCACTTCCTGCTGGATCAGCTGTTTCATGGTGCGCAGCGCTTCGATCGCCGAGAAGTCCAGATAACGCCGATAAACAAACGGCCGCAGCATGTCGAGCAACTGCGCGCCCGCGACCTGATCGCCGGCCACCACCCGCGCCTTGATCATCGCGTAGCGTTCCCAGTCGCGGCCCTGATCCTGGTAATACTGCTCCAGCGCATTAAAGCTCAGCACCAGCGCGCCGGACGAACCGTACGGGCGCAGGCGCATGTCGACGCGGAACACAAAGCCGTCGACCGTCATCGGATCCAGCGCCTTGATCAGACGCTGACCGAGGCGAATAAAGAATTCCTGATTATCCAGCGAGCGCTTCACGCCCACCGTTTCGCCGCCCTCGGGGTAAGCGAAGATCAGGTCGATGTCCGAAGACAGGTTCAACTCGACAGCGCCGAGCTTGCCCATACCGAGGATGACCATTTGCTGCGGCTCACCGCTGCGGCGGCCGGTCGGCGTACCGAATTGCTCGCAATGGCGGCTGTACAACCATTGATAAGCTTGATCGATGGTGGCGTCGGCCATGTCCGAGAGGTCGCGGCAGGTCTGCACCAGATCGGCCTGACGGGTGAGATCACGCCAGATGATCCGCACTTGATGGCGGGCACGCTGGCGACGCAGGGCGCGACCGAGTTCATCTTCGGTCTGTGCCGCGTTCACCGCAGCGGAAATCTGCGCACACAATTCACCCGGTGCGAACGGTCGGTCGAGTTCGCCGGACTGCACCAGCGCAAGCAACATCAAAGGGTCACGCACGCTCTGTTCAATGACAAACTCGCTGGCGGCGGTGACGCGGGCGAACTGCGCCCAGCGCTCTGGCGTCCAGTTCGCAAAGCCGTGATCGTCTTCAAGCTCGGCGACGGCCGTACGGAACGACTGCTCGGATCGAGTGACCAACGGCAGGAGAATGGCAGGCAGTTCGGCAAGCACGGGCAGGGTCATGGTCTATCCTTGATCGGCGTGTAAACGGCCGCTTGTAGTGAATGGTGAAAACCCGCTACGTGAAGGACTGTCGAACAAAAGTTAGAAATAGCTGAAATTTCTTCTTCTTTAGCACCCAGCATCAAAGTTTCACCTTTTACGGATGGTAATCGACCAACCTTAACGATTATTCTCACAACGTAGTCGGAGGCCACAAGCCTTTCATCTGTAGTTTTACTACTCGTCTATACATCCGAAAGGCTGAAATGCCGGAAGATTTGTAGTAAAACTACACGCCGCCGGAACAACCTGTCGGCAATCCAAGAATTTTAAATCGTCTGCCCGCACGGGCAGGCGCAACCT
>NZ_JBIVGT010000032.1:0-45812 GCF_044748825.1 Pseudomonas sp. NPDC089741
GCCGCTTTACAGCGCACAGGCTACACAGGATCCGGAAGCCGTGTACAACCGTGTTTGTGGTGCCTGTCATTCCGGCCAACTACCCATGGCGCCCGAAAGAGGCGATCAGGAAGCTTGGACGCCGAGGTTGGCGAAAGGTATGGGGACGCTGGTGCAACACGTGACCCAGGGTTTCAAGGCGATGCCGCCGCGTGGTTTGTGCATGGACTGCAGTGCCGAGGATTACCAAGCCATCATCCTTTGGATGAGCGCGAGTAAGCCCGGTCCATAACTTAACCCTTAGCCGTAGTTGGATTAGCTGATGAACAAATTGATCGTGAGTCTGCTGTTGACCGTGGGAATTTCAGGCTTCGCCCATGCTGCCGGTGATGCCGCAGCAGGCCAGGCGAAAGCTGCCGTATGCGGAGCCTGCCATGGCCCGGACGGGAACAGCATGGCGCCAAACTTTCCGAAACTGGCCGGTCAAGGTGAACGCTACCTGACCAAGCAGTTGCACGACATCAAGTCGGGCAAGCGCACCGTGCTGGAAATGACTGGTCTGCTGACCAACCTGAGCGATCAGGATCTTTCCGACATCGCGGCGTACTTCGCCAGCCAGAAAGGCAGCGTCGGCGCAGCCGATCCGAAGATCGTCGCACGCGGTGAAGCGCTGTTCCGTGGCGGCAACCTCGCCAAGGGCCTGCCCGCCTGTACCGGTTGCCACTCGCCGAACGGCGCCGGTAACGCGGCTGCCGGCTTCCCGCATCTAGGTGGCCAACACGCTCAGTACATCACTAAACAGCTGACCGATTTCCGCAAGGAAGAAGGTGGGCGCACCAACGATGGTGACACCATGACCATGCAGACCATTGCCAAGCGCCTGAGCGACGAAGACATCGCTGCGGTCTCCAGCTACATTCAGGGTCTGCACTAAGCGCGCCGGGTCGAGCGTTGGATGAAGGCCGAAGATCAAAAGATCGCAGCCTTCGGCAGCTCCTACAGGGGGGTTACGTGACCCAATGCAGGAGTGCAATGTTAACGCTCGATTAATCCGTCACAGCAAGTATAAAAAGGGTGGCTTTGGCCGCCCTTTTTTGTGGCCGCTGCCGTTACACTACAGAACTCATGCCCGCCAGGATCTGTCTGAAAACAGGTCGCGCGAGGCGACCAAAATTGTCCAGGAGTAAAGCATGCGTAATCTGATCATCAGCGCCGCTCTCGTCGCTGCCAGCCTGTTCGGCGTGACCGCTCAAGCCGCCGAAGCCCCAGCCGCCCCTTACGTCGAGCTGGCCAACCCGGTACCGGTTGCAGAGCCTGGCAAGATCGAAGTGGTCGAGCTGTTCTGGTACGGCTGCCCGCACTGCTACGCCTTTGAACCGGTGATCAACCCATGGGTCGAGAAGCTGCCATCGGACGTCAACTTCGTGCGTATTCCTGCCATGTTCGGCGGCCCGTGGGACGCTCACGGCCAAATGTTCCTGACCCTGGAAGCCATGGGTGTCGAGCACAAGGTGCATAACGCCGTGTTCAACGCCATCCAGAAAGAACACAAGAAACTGACCGACAAGAACGACATGGCTGACTTCCTCGCCACCCAAGGCGTGGACAAGGACAAGTTCCTCGCCACCTTCGACTCGTTCGCCATCAAAGGGCAGATCGTCAAGGCCCGTGAACTGGCCAAGAAGTATGAAATCACTGGCGTGCCAACCATGATCGTCAACGGCAAGTACCGCTTTGACATCGGCTCTGCCGGTGGTGCCGAAGAAGCATTGAAACTGGCTGACCAACTGGTCGCCAAAGAGCGAGCGGCAACCAAGGCTGCTGCCAACTAAGCGCCGCCACCGCCATGCGCCGCTGGAAGTCTGAACGCATCGTTGGCCTGCATGACCCGCAGGTCAACGAGCATCACCTGGCGTCCACGGGCTTGCCCGCGGACCAGCGTCTGCGCCTGCTCAGTTTCAACATTCAGGTCGGTATAAGTACCGAGCGCTATCGGCATTACCTGACGCGCAGCTGGCAGCATCTGCTGCCGCACAACGGCCGTTCAGGCAATCTGCAAAAGATCGGCGACCTGCTTGGCGACTTCGATCTGGTCGCCCTGCAGGAAGCCGATGGCGGCAGCCTGCGCTCAGGCTACGTCAATCAGGTCGAACACCTCGCCCAGCTCGGCGCCTTCCCTTACTGGTATCAACAACTCAATCGCAACCTTGGTCGACTGGCCCAGCACAGCAATGGCGTACTCAGTCGCCTGAAACCATCGGCGATCGAGGATCACCCGTTGCCCGGCCCGAAAGGTCGCGGCGCGATTCTGCTGCGTTTCGGCGAAGGCCCGGAAGCGCTGGTAGTGGTGATGATGCACCTGGCGCTTGGCGCACGAACCCGCAGCCTGCAACTGGCCTATATTCGTGAACTGATCGGTGGCTACAAACATCAGGTATTGATGGGCGACATGAATACCCACGCCAGCGACCTGCTGCAACATTCTCCGTTACGCGATCTCGGCCTGCTGGCCCCGCAGGTGGAAGCGACATTCCCCAGCTGGCGTCCTCAGCGTTGCCTTGATCATATTTTGCTCAGCCCGACCCTGACCCTGGAAAAGGTCGAAGTGCTGGCACAACCGATTTCCGATCACCTGCCGGTCGCGGTAGAGATTCGTCTGCCGGGTTCGCTCACGGCCGATGCATTGCCCGCGTTGAGTCCTGCCCCTCGCGGAACCCCTGAATGAGCGACGAAGCCCAGCGCTGGAAAGAGAAGTACCTCAAAAGCATCGAACAACAGGACAAACTCGAACGCCGCTGGGCCGCAAGGCTCGACCTGCTGCGGCGTGGCCTGGTGCGCAGCACGCTGGCGGCTGAAGGCACCGACAAGGTCGTTGATCAGTGCATGAAAGAGATGCGCGACGTGGTGCGCACCGACGACATGGACGCCGGCCTCGCTGCCCTCCTGCCACGCCTGGAAAAAGCCGTGCTCGATTCCGAGCAGCGCCGCGAAACCCGGATCGATCAGGTCAGCACCGCACTGACAGCATTGGTCACTCAATTGCAGTCGCTGCCGCTGCCGCGAGAAGTCGCGCAACCCCTGAAGAAATTTGCCAAACAACTGGATAGTCGCGTTGGCTCGGCGCGGGAAATGCCGCTGCTGCTGAGTGAACTCAGTGGTTTGCAAGGCAAGGCCTTGACCCAGCTGGAAACGCCTGCCGAGCCGGGACGCCCGGGGTTGCTGCAACGTTTGTTCGGCAGTCGTGACCACGAGGAGACGCTCGCGCCAGCAGCCGACACGCATGCGTCAGCACCGCTAGCGCCACAGGTACAAGCGCCCGTCGCCTCGGAGCCAGCGGCAGCGGCAGCGGCAGCGGCAGTGCAAACTGCCCCCACCGTCGCTGCTGAGCCGCCGATTACCGCTCCTGCGGTCAAAGCACCCGCACCCGTGATCGCAACACCAACGCCCTCGCCGCAGACGCCGGCAGTGCCTGAAGTGTTTGCCTTCGTACCGCCCACTGTCGTCCCCGAAGCGGCGCATGCTCCGGTCGCAGCTGAACCGGTCAAGCCCGAACCCGAAGTCGTCATCACGCCCACGCCCGTGCACGCTTCGGCCACAATCGACGCCTTCAATCCCGATGAACTGATCCACCCCGGCGATCCGCACCCGCTGATCCTCGACAGCCTGCCGCTGCCCGAGCCGATCGCACAGGCTCTGGCAGCCATCGACCCGGAGCAATCCGAGCAAGACATCCTTTTCGCCCTGCCGGATTCTCCCGAGCCGTCCTACAGCTCCGTGGCCAAGCACATCGAAGAAACCCTGATTGGCCTGCTCGACGACCTGACCCTGCCCGAGCGCCACCGGCCGCAAGCCGAAGCCATGCGTGAGCGACTGCAACATGGCCTGAACTGGTACGAACTGATCCCGATCCTCGACGATCTCGCGACGTTGATGCTGGCGATCACTGACAGCGGCCAGCACGAATTCGAAGCCTACTTGCAGCAGCTCAACGAACGCCTCGAGGCGTTTCAGAGCAACCTGCAAGCCGCCAGCGAGGGCCATGCCGACAACAGCTCGGCGGCGCGAGCGATGGACACGCAGATTCGTGAGCAGGTCGACGGCCTGCAGACCAGCATGCAGGAAGCGGCGGATCTCGACGACCTCAAGCAAGTGCTGGAGAACCATCTCGAAGGCCTGCTCGGCACCATGGATCAACACCAGAAACAGCGTGATGCCCGCGAGCAGGAAGTCGCGACGCGGCTTAAAAGCCTGTCCGAACGCGTGGCGCACATGGAGCAGGAAGCCCAGGGTTTCCGGGAACACCTTGAAGTGCAACGGCAGAAAGCCCTGATCGACCCGCTCACCGGCCTGCCCAACCGCGCCGCGTGGAGCGAGCGTCTCGAACACGAGATCAAGCAGTGGCAGCAGCATGGCAATACCTTGAGCCTGGCCATGCTCGACCTTGATCACTTCAAGCGGATCAACGACAACTACGGTCACCTGGCCGGCGATAAAGTCCTGAAAATCATTGCCAGCGTGCTGCGCAAACGCCTGCGCGGCGCGGATTTCATAGCCCGTTTTGGTGGCGAAGAATTCGTCCTGCTGCTACCCGCCACTCCGCCAGCGGTCGGCGCAAAACTGCTGGAAACGCTGCGCGCGGCAATCGAAGCCTGCCCGTTCCACTTCAAGGGCGAGCGTGTGACGATCACCATTTCCATGGGCCTGGCGTCATTCAAGCCGGGAGAGCACAGTGATCTGGTGCTGAAAAGAGCCGATCAGGCGCTGTACCGGGCGAAAAATGCCGGGCGCAACCGCGTCGAGCTGGGCTGAGCCAATTGCTCCATTTTGTTTAATTCCGCCCGCTGACCGTCGGGACGCAAGGCAGTACGTTACACTGTTGCATTACTGTCTTGCGTGTACTGCCTTCTGCCATGAAATTTTTTACTTTCCTCGCGTCGCTGCTCGTTCTGGCCGGTTGTGCCAGCGGCCCGCGTTACGACACCAGCCATCCTTCGGCCAATTACGACAGCCGCATCCAGTTCGTGATCGTGCATTACACCTCGGCCTCGCTGGAGCGCTCGCTGCAACTGCTGACCCACGGCGAAGTCAGCAGCCATTACCTGATCGGTGACGACAAGGCTGGCACCGTCTACAAACTGATGGATGAAAACCAGCGCGCCTGGCACGCCGGCGAAAGCCAATGGCAGGGCCGCACGTGGCTCAATTCCAGTTCGATCGGCATCGAAATCGTCAATCCGGGCTTCAAGGACACGCCGACCGGACGCCTGTGGTATCCGTACAGCGAGGCGCAGATTCAAGCGCTGATCGCCCTGCTCAAGGACATCAGCAAACGCAATGGCATCAGCCCGCGCCACATCATCGGTCACAGCGACATCGCGCCGCTGCGCAAGCTTGATCCGGGGCCGCTGTTTCCATGGAAACGCCTTGCTGCTGAAGGCCTTGGCCTGTGGCCCAACGAGCAAGCGGTGGCACGCCAACAAGCGCTATTGAGCAGCAGCGAATTACCGAGCATCAGCTGGTTCCAGGCGCAATTGGCGCACATGGGCTATGACATACCGCAGACCGGTGAACTGGACGTCGCCACTCGCCATGTCCTCGCCGCGTTCCAGATGCATTTCCGTCCAGCACGTTTCGATGGCACGCCAGATGCGCAAACGGCCGCCCTATTGCTCGTACTGAATCAGACAAAATAATGACGCCCGCCCGACGGTCAGGGCGAAATTGCAATCAGCAGCTATAACTCATTGGTAATTCTTCGGATATTCCATGATGGTTGCTACCCGAGAGACGCTGCGTAGCTGGTTTTATCGCCCCTGTTTTTTGGCGATGATCGCGGCTGTCCTCAGTGCCAGCCTGCTGATCGCCGGCGCAATGTTCGTTGCGATGCACCAGGTCGAGCAGAACGAAAGCCAGGAAATGAACGCGCAGGGCGAACGCTTCCTCGCCCGTCTCGAACAATTATTCGGCCAGTTGCGCGAAAGTCTCGATGATCTGGAAGCACAACCGTTGCGCAGCTGCGACGACGAGATGATCGCCACCCTGCAGCAAGTCACCTTCAATTACCGCTTCGTCTATGAGGCGGCTTACAGCGATGGCACGCGAACCTGCTCCAATCGTCCGCGCCAGGAAGCTCTGCCAGTCGTCCGCCAGCCCGACATCAAAGGCCCGACCTACAGTTATTGGCTGAACACCACCACTGAACCCGATGAAAACCGCGCCGCGCTGATGCTCGGACGCGGCAATTTTCGCGTGGCCACGTCTCGCGGGCATCTGACCGACATGGTCGACCTCTCGCCCGGCAGTAGCCTGTTGGTCGTGCTGGATCACGGCACCCGCGCCATCCCGGTACTGGGTACAGAGCAAGCCTGGCCACCCACCGAACACTGGCCGCCGAAAAGCCGCGAGGCCCTGCAAGTCACACAAACGCGCCTTGTCTACCGCATGCCCACCGACAACCCGGAATATCAATTGGTGCTGATCTCGCCGCGCACCGGCATGCACATTCCTGCCGTCTGGTGGTGGATGGTGCCCGCCTGCCTGTTGCTCGGCGCACTGGCGGGCTTTCTGGTATTCCTGCTGGTGCGCCAACGCCAGTCACTCGACGCCGAATTGCACGGCGCGATCCGTCGTGGCGAGTTGCAGGTGCTCTATCAACCGATCTTCGACCTCGACAGTCGCAACTGCGTCGGCGCTGAAGCTCTGCTGCGCTGGCGCCGCCCGGACGGCACGCTGACCAGCCCTGACCTGTTCATTCCAATGGCGGAAAACACCGGACAGATTCGCCAGATGACCGATTTCGTCCTCCAGCGTCTGCTCGAACAACTGGGCCAACTGCTGCGTGCCAACCCGCAACTGTATATTTCGGTGAACCTCGCCGCTTGCGACGTCATGGTGCCGCGCATCGGCCAGGTCATGGCACGGCTGCTGACGTTGCACCGGGTGGCGGCGCGGCAGATTGCTTTCGAAGTCACCGAACGCGGCCTGATCGATGTGGTGGTGGCGCGGGAGAACCTGCAAGCGTTGCGTGATGTCGGCCACCAAGTGCTGATCGACGACTTCGGTACCGGCTATTGCAGCCTCGCCTACCTGCAAACCCTGCCGGTGGATTGCCTGAAGATCGACAAGGCTTTCATCGACGCGCTCGGCCATGACGCGGCCAGCAGTGGCGTCGCCCCGCACATCATTCACATGGCGCAGGCACTGGATCTGAAGGTGATTGCCGAAGGCATCGAGCTGGAGTCGCAAGCCGAATTGCTCAGCAGCGAAGGCGTCAAGTTCGGCCAGGGCTGGCTGTTCGCCCATGCCCTGAGCGCGGTGCAGTTCATTGAGCTGATCACCCGGGGCCGGCGCCTTGCCGCGCGACGCATGGACGACGAAGCTTAAACCGTCAGCGCCATATAGAACTGCGTGCCCTGCCCCGGCCGCGAATAAACGCCCATGCGCCCGCCGTGCAACTGCACAATTTCCTTGCACAGCGCCAGGCCGAGACCGGCGCCGCCCTTCTTGCGTCCGACCTGCACGAACGGCTCGAAAATGCGTCCCTGCTGGCCATAGGCAATGCCTTCGCCGTTGTCTTCGACACTGATGATCACCCGCTCGCCATGGCGCCGCGCCTGCAAACGGATCTGGCCGTCGCGGGCGGTATGGCGCAGGGCATTGTCGATCAGGTTGTCGAGCACCCGATCCAACTGCGCCTGATCGGCCTGCAAGCGCGGCAAAGGTCCCTGCACTTCGACAGTCAGCGCAATGCCTTTGCCCGCCGCAAAGTCGGCAAACCGCAATTGCGCCTGCTCCAGCAGATCTTCAATGGAGCACGGCGCCAGCGACAGTTTCTGCAAACCGTTCTGGTAGCGTGAGAAATTGAGCAGATCGTTGATCAACTGCATCAGGCGCTGCATTTCTTCATTCACGGTATCGAGCAGATCCGCCTCGCGTGAATCCGCCGGAAACTTCGCCCGCTCACGGAACAGGCCGAAGGCCATGTGCATGCCGGTGACCGGTGTGCGCAGTTCGTGGGAGGCGCGCAGAACGAACTCGCTACGGACCCGCTCGAACGCGCGCTGCTCGGTGACATCGTGCAGCACCATCACCGCACCGAGGATGTGACCCTGGGTGTGGCTGACCGGCGTCAGGCTGTAGGTCAGCAGGCGTGATTCGCCATCGACCTCAATGCTCAAATCTTCCGGCGCTCGCTCAAGCGTGCCACCGCGCAAGACCAGTTGCAGCTGCGAATCCAGCTCCGGCCGTTGCAGCGCCGAGCCCAAACCTTGACCGAGGCGATCATCGTCCCAGCCCAATTGGCGTTGAGCGACCGGGTTGAGGTGCTCCAGCTGGCCCTGGCGGTCGATCATCAATAAACCGTCATCGATGCTGTCGAGCACCGCCTGCAAGCGCTGCTGGCCGGCCAGCAGTTCGTCGACGTTGGTCGCCTGATGCTCACGCAGCGCTTCGGCCATCAGCCCGAAGCGCTTGGTCAGCTGGTTCATTTCCATGGCCGAGGAAATCGGCAGGGTCACTTCGAAATTGCCTTGGCCGATGTTGTCCGCCGCCTGCGCCAGCGCCTCGATCGGCGCACCGAAACGCCGGGCGATGCCGTGAGCCGTGACGAAACCAATGATCAACACCGCCAGCCCGACCAGCCCGAGCAGGCCGGCGACCAACAACGCGCGGTCGCGGGCGTCATGCTGCACCGCATTGATGTTGTCCAGTGCATGCTTGTGTTCGGTGATCAGGCCGTTGCGCAAAGTATTGAAGCGTTCCCGGAAATCGGCGTCGCTGCTCAGTGCGGTGGCGGGGTCGCGGGACAGATCGAAGGCTTGCAGGAAACTCAGGTAATCGGCCTTGGCCTGGCTGAAACCATACTGGCGACCGTCGCCCACCTGCTCTTGGGCGATGCCCTCGTCAAGTAACTCGAAGTAATGCTGTTTGGAGGCTTCAAAGGCCGCCGGGTCAGGCTTTTCCGCGAGCATGATGATCAGTTGATCACCGAGCGTCTGCCGAAGCTTTAGCCCCAGGTCGAGGGTGACGAAGTTATTGCGCACCAGCGCTTCCTGCGATCCGGCCATTTGCATCACGCTGACCAGCCCGAGCAACAACCCGAGCAAGGCCACCGTGATCAAGGCGGAAATGCTCAGGAACAAGCGGGTCCGCAACTTCATCGCCAGTTTCATCGCCAGACACTCACAAGTTGTACTGCTTGCGCTTGCGATACAGCGTCGAGGCGTCGATTCCGAGGGTTTTTGCCGCTTGATCCAAGGTTCCAGCGGTGGCGAGGACGGCGCCGATATGGGCCTTTTCCAATTCATCGAGACTCAACGCGGCGCCAACGCGCGGCGCATTGTTGGCGGGTTGTTCGGCCATGCCGAGGTGGCTGATTTCTACGCGCTCCTGTGGGCAGATGATGCTCGCCCGCTCAACCACGTTGCGCAGCTCACGAATGTTGCCCGGCCAACGGTAGCCGAGCAGCGCTTCACGGGCCTCATCACTGAAACCGCGTGCCGGGCGTGCGTACTCTTTGACGAAGCGTGCGAGGAAGCGATCAGCGAGGGTGAGAATGTCCTCGGCACGTTCGCGCAACGGTGGCAGATGCAGGGTGATGACATTGAGGCGGTAGAGCAGGTCTTCACGGAAGCGCCCGTCGCGGACCATGTCTTCCAGATTAAGGTTGGTCGCCGCCAGAATACGCACATCGGCGCGACGGGTGACTGGATCCCCTACCCGCTCGTATTCCTTGTCCTGAATGAAACGCAGCAACTTCGGTTGCAACGTCAAGGGAAAATCGCCGATCTCGTCGAGAAACAGCGTGCCACCGTCAGCCTGATTGACTCGACCCAACGTACTTTCGCTAGCGCCGGTAAATGCCCCGCGACTGTGACCGAACAATTCACTTTCCATCAATTCGGCAGTCAGCGACGGGCAGTTGATGGTCACGCAGGATTTTTTCTCACGCTTGCTCCAGCCGTGAATTGCCCGGGCCAGCTCGCCTTTACCGGTACCGGACTCACCGAGGATAAGGATGTTGGCATCGGTGCTCGCCACCTGGCGCGCAGTCTCCAGTACGACTTTCATGGCCGGGCTGTGGGAATCGAGACCGTCCTTCGGTTTGCGCATCTCGCCTTCGAGCGCTTCGAGACGCGCCGACAACTGGCGCACCTCAAGTTGCTTGGCGGTCGCCAGACGCAATTGATCGGGGCTGCACGGTTTCACCAGATAATCAGCAGCGCCCGCCTGAATCGCATCCACCGCAGTATCGACTGCCGAGTGAGCGGTGACGATCACCACGCGCATCCACGGCGCCTGCACGCGCATTTGCGCCAGCACGTCGAGACCGTTGTCTTCGCCCAGACGCAAATCAAGGAAGCACAGGTCGAAAACCTGGCGTTGCAGCAAAGCGTCGGCCTGGGCCGCGCTGTTGGCAGTGGCGACCGTATAGCCTTCGTCTTCGAGGCAATAACGGAAGGTACGCAGGATGGCGGATTCATCATCCACCAGCAGAATGCGGCCTTGATGCTCAGTGGCAGATTCCATTTTTCCTACGCTCCATAGTGATTGGTCTTGGGTTAGTCCCGGAAAAATCGGGCAAGTTGCATGGTTGATTCTGAACGATGCCAGCCATAGGAGGGTAGCTCTCTCCTGCCATTACGGCCAATACGTTGATTTTGTTGGTTTTTTAAACAATCACCGGTTTGCAGGGCGTTGCCTGCGTCCTTTTCTGACATCTGCGACCGGCTCGCAATTCCATAAGAATGAATTCTCCTACGAAATAATCGTGCATTGCGCACGATCGCAGATGACCCATCGTGCAGGATGCGTCGCTATTCATTTTTTAAATCTATATAAGCCTTTGATTTTATTGATTATTTTTCAATTAAAAAATTGGCACGCAGGCTGCAATACCTCATTCAGCCCGGGCAGATCAGAACTGCCCCAACCGAATAAGAGTGAGGAACCCAGGATGACTCGCCAACGCGCCGCCCAAGTACGCATCTCGCCACTGCACATCCAGCAAGGTCTGTTTGGCGTACTTGCGCTGCTTATCACCCTGATTGCTTGCCAGCAATACCTGCGCTGGGAAAACAGCCAGCAGCCAGAGGCACCGCTGATCTCGATGCAGCACAGCACCCAGAGTCATTTCAGCGCTGTCAGCAGCACCCAGGACGACAACGCGGCGATGCACATGATGGCGGTCGATCAGGCGCAGCCACTGGATCAAATGCCACGTGAAGAGCGTTGGGTTTTCTGACTGATTGAAAAATGAATTCAGGCGCGATGCGCCGGAACACGTAACACCCCTAAATAGAGAAGTAAGGAGAATCACCATGTTGAGCTGGGCAATTACATTCTTGATCATTGCCATCATCGCCGCAGTACTGGGCTTCGGTGGTATCGCGGGCACCGCCACGGGTATCGCCAAGATTCTCTTTGTCGTGTTCCTGGTGATGTTCATCGCTTCCTTCTTCTTTGGCCGTCGCGGCCGAGGTTAACGATGACTGTTTTAAAGACACTGGCAGCCGCCCTGCTTCTGGGCGGTAGTGCCATGGCGATGGCGGCCAACGATGGCCAGGCGCGGGTCAACGAACTGTTGAGTTCCGACCCGCAATATCGCGAAACGTGGGAAGGCGTGGTGAAGAAGGAAGAACGCCTGCCGGAATGGGTGATGAACCTGTCCGGCACGCCGGACCAGCAAATGAATGCCGTGACTGAAGATGGCGACAAGTATCTGGTCGGCCCGCTCTGCGAATCCGCAGACAAGTGCCTGAATCACCGCTTGATCGTCGCGTTCAGTTTCGACAAGAAAGATGCCTACGCCATGCTCGTCGATGTGCCAGAGGGACTGCCGGCCGACAAGTCGCCAACGCGACATGCCACCTACCGCTTCCTCGGCAAACCCGATCAGGGCATGCAGGATCTGTTGATGGAAACGCTGAAAAAAGATCCGCAGTGGTACTGATTTGAACATGAAGGCAGCAGCCCTGCTGCTTTCCATTGCGCCCACCCGAGGAGGGCCGGCGCATGACCAAGGGGCCGGGACGTTCTGACTGTTACAGGGTCGGAGTGACCTACGGGGACATGGAGTGCCTGCGCAAGGGCCGGGTCAGGGTAAGTAAAAGCTGCGCCGCAGGTTCGCCGGCCCACAGTGGTTCGACGGACTTGCGCTGAGCTTTCAATCGATCAAAACGTTGATCCAGAGCGTCCAGTCCTTCCTTTTTATCGTCGACACTGCGCGCGAAAACATTACGCGGTGTTTCATGGCGACCGTATATCGAGAAAAAAACCTTTTAAACAGTGGGACTTCTAGTCTTCCCGCGTAGGCTTTTTCCTAAAATTCTCGACGAATTTTCTCGTTCAAAAAATAATCAATCTACGCTGTGATGGCCGGTTCACGGCACTTATGCCGGCCGAAATGTCACAATCGAACCGGTTGGGACGCCAGTTTCATTTAAAAAAGCTCATGCCGATTCGGCATAGGGTAGGCGTTTACGGCATTAGACGGCGCAACCTTGCATCGGAATAGTTGCGCCTTTTTTCGCCTGCCGAAGAGCCGTAAACACGCGCTTCGGGGCACCTTATACGGAGGCAGATGCACAGACTTTTCCGCTAAAAAGCGTTCCAGTTCCTGCATGTGCCTGAGTCAAACGCAAGTAAGGGTAAAGATAATGAAGAAGGCAAAAATTAGCCTCGCTTGGCAGATCCTCATCGGTCTGGTTTTGGGTATTGCAATTGGTGCGTTGCTCAACCACTTCAGTGCCGAGAAGGCCTGGTGGATCAGCAACGTCCTGCAACCAGCAGGCGATATCTTTATCCGTCTGATCAAGATGATCGTGATCCCGATCGTCATCTCCTCGCTGATCGTCGGCATTGCCGGTGTCGGTGACGCCAAGAAACTCGGGCGCATCGGCCTGAAGACGATCATCTACTTCGAAATCGTCACCACCATCGCCATCGTTGTCGGTCTGTTGCTGGCCAACCTGTTCCATCCGGGTGCCGGCATCGACATGAGCACCCTCGGCACCGTGGACATCTCCAAGTACCAGGCGACCGCCGCCGAAGTACAACATGAACACGCGTTCATCGAGACCATCCTCAACCTGATCCCGTCGAACATCTTCGCGGCCATGGCCCGCGGCGAAATGCTGCCGATCATCTTCTTCTCCGTATTGTTCGGTCTCGGTCTGTCGAGCCTGCAATCGGATCTGCGCGAGCCGCTGGTGAAGATGTTCCAGGGCGTCTCGGAAAGCATGTTCAAAGTCACCCACATGATCATGAACTATGCGCCGATCGGCGTGTTCGCACTGATCGCGGTGACCGTGGCCAACTTCGGTTTCGCTTCGCTGGTGCCGCTGGCCAAACTGGTGATCCTGGTGTACGTCGCCATCGCCTTCTTCGCCTTCGTGGTACTGGGCCTGATCGCCAAGCTGTTCGGTTTCTCGGTGATCAAGCTGATGCGCATCTTCAAGGATGAGCTGGTGCTGGCCTACTCCACCGCTTCGTCGGAAACCGTGCTGCCACGCGTGATCGAGAAGATGGAAGCCTACGGCGCGCCGAAAGCCATCTGCAGCTTCGTGGTACCGACCGGTTATTCGTTCAACCTCGACGGTTCGACCCTGTACCAGTCGATCGCCGCGATCTTCATTGCCCAGCTGTACGGCATTGACCTTTCGATCAGCCAGCAACTGTTGCTGGTGCTGACCCTGATGGTCACCTCCAAAGGCATCGCCGGTGTACCGGGCGTGTCCTTCGTGGTGCTGCTGGCCACTCTGGGTAGCGTCGGCATTCCGTTGGAAGGCCTGGCGTTCATTGCCGGTGTCGACCGCGTCATGGACATGGCCCGTACCGCACTGAACGTGATCGGTAACGCGCTGGCCGTACTGGTTATCTCGCGCTGGGAAGGCATGTACGACGACGCCAAGGGCGAGCGCTACTGGAATTCCCTGCCACACTGGCGCAGCAAGGAAAAACTGCCAGCAGGCGAAATCTCGAAAAACTGATACACCTGTAGGAGCTGCCGCAGGCTGCGATCTGTTGATTCTGTTTTTAAAGGCAAGATCAACAGATCGCAGCCTTCGGCAGCTCCTACAGTAGATTGAGGTCAACCCGGGAAATGGGGTGGCAGCAGGTACATACAAACCCCGGAGAAATCCGGGGTTTGTCGTTTCTGGCGACCCCGCTATCATTCGCGGCATTCTTCGGGGGATTTGACTGATGCTTAATGGCCTGTGGCTTGGCTTCTTCATCGTCGCAGCCGTATCGGCGCTGGCGCAGTGGCTGATCGGCGGCAACGCCGGGATCTTTGCGGCGATGGTGGAGAGCATTTTCGCCATGGCCAAGCTCTCGGTCGAAGTCATGGTGCTGCTGTTCGGCACCCTCACTCTGTGGCTGGGTTTTCTGCGCATTGCCGAGAAGGCCGGGATCGTCGAATGGCTGGCGAAGGTGCTTGGGCCGCTGTTTCTGCGGCTGATGCCGGAAGTCCCGGCCGGCCACCCTGCCCTTGGCCTGATCACCCTCAACTTTGCTGCCAACGGCCTGGGTCTCGACAACGCCGCGACGCCAATCGGCCTGAAAGCCATGAAGGCGCTGCAGGAACTCAATCCCAGCGCCACCATCGCCAGTAACGCGCAAATCCTCTTCCTGGTGCTCAACGCCTCCTCGCTGACCTTGCTGCCGGTGACGATCTTCATGTACCGCGCCCAACAAGGCGCGCCGGACCCGACGCTGGTGTTCCTGCCGATTCTGCTGGCGACCAGTTGCTCGACGATTGTCGGCTTCCTCTCGGTGGCGTTCATGCAGCGCCTGCGGATCTGGGATCCGGTGGTGTTGGCGTATCTGATTCCCGGTGCGCTGATCCTTGGTGGATTCATGGCGCTGTTGGGCACGCTGTCGGCGACGGCTTTGGCGGGATTGTCGTCGATCCTCGGTAATCTGACGTTGTTCGGGTTGATCATGCTGTTTCTGATCATCGGCGCGTTAAAGAAAGTGAAGGTCTACGAGGCGTTTGTCGAAGGCGCGAAGGAAGGCTTCGATGTCGCGAAGAATCTGCTGCCGTATCTGGTAGCGATGCTCTGCGCGGTCGGCGTACTGCGTGCCTCCGGGGCGCTGGACTTCGGGCTTGACGGGATTCGTCATCTGGTCGAGTGGGCCGGTTGGGACACGCGGTTTGTCGATGCCTTGCCAACGGCAATGGTTAAACCGTTTTCCGGCAGCGCGGCAAGGGCGATGTTGATCGAGACGATGCAGACCTCGGGGGTCGACAGCTTCCCGGCGCTGGTCGCGGCGACGGTGCAGGGCAGTACCGAGACGACGTTCTATGTGTTGGCGGTGTATTTCGGCGCGGTGGGTATTCAGCGCGCACGGCACGCGGTGGGGTGTGCGTTGTTGGCGGAGTTTGCTGGTGTAGTTGGCGCGATCGCGGTCTGCTACTGGTTCTTCGGATAACCACAGATCAAAACTGTAGGAGTGAGCCTGCTCGCGATAGCGGTTTATCAATCGCCTTCATTGATGACTGATACACCGCTATCGCGAGCAGGCTCACTCCTACAGGGGTTTTGTGTTGGGCTTAGGGTTTTGGGGGAGCGAGTTTCTGGCCTTGGTCGACGGCCCACGCGACGACTTTCGCGGTCAGGCGATCACTGGCCTGGCCAAAGCCTGCGACCACCGCCGGCACCTGCACATCACTCAGCGGCTGGCGTTCTTCAAAGCGCCGGCTGGCCAGAATCCGCTGGTCATAACCGCGCACCAGCAACGCATCGACCCGCACCACGACGCTGGCCTGCGTGCCCTGATATTCAGTCTGAAACGCCTGCAAACTCCCGCCCAATTCCAGATCCGCAGCAAAGTTGCTGTCATCGGTACTGAGCAACGTCACCCGACCATCCCGCTGAAATCCATCCAACAAGCGATTGCGCACCAGCACCGGTGCCGGATCGCTCCAGCGCGAGCCTTTGTAGCTGCTGATCACATCCCCCTGAGGAATCACCGCAATCGTCGGCCGGTTCAATGCTTCACTGGCCTGCAACTTGTTAAGTCGCAACGACCAATGCTGCGTTGCCGCCGAACTGGCCGAGGCGGGCGCCTGTGCCGTCGGCAGGCGATAGACATCCGACGGCTCGGCCTTGGGCAGAATCGAACACGCGCTGATCAGCGAAATGCCAGCAGCGAGAAGGGCGAGGCGAGTCAGCTTCATGGCGTGAATTCCTTGTTCTTGTCACGGCCCAGCAGGTAGCCGCTGGGGTTGGCCTCAAGGCGTTGCGAGATGGCCCGCAGCGAAGTCAGCGTCTCACGCAATTCGCGGATCGCCGGGGCCAGGCCATTGAGGCCCTGCATGCCGTTGTCGAGGGAGTTTTCATTTTTGCTGAGCAAGGTGCTGATCGTCGTGGTGCTTTGCTCCAGCGACTTCATCGCCTGCTCGGCGCTGCCCAGTGCTTGCTTGCCTTGGTCGTTGATCAGACCGTTGGCGTTGCGCATCAGCAGCGAAGTCTGTTCGAGCATGCTGCCGGCCTGTTTGCCGACAGTCGCCAGTTGTTGCATGGCCTGTTTGATGTCGCCGCGCTGATCGTTGATGGTGCCGGTGGTTTGCTCCAGATGGGCGAGGGTCTTGCTGACGCGCTCGACGTTCTCGGAGGAGAACATCTGGTTGGCGTTCTGCAGCAGCGCGGTGATCCCGCTCATCAAATCGTTGGAGTCATTGAGCAGGCGCGAAATAGGCGAGGGCGAGGCGACAATCAGCGGCAGTTTGCCGTCATGGCCGGTCAGTTTCGGGCTCTCGGGGGTACCGCCGCTGAGCTGGATGATCGACGTACCAGTGATCCCGGCCAGCGCCAGTTTGGCCTGGGTGTCTTCCTTGACCGGCGTGTCACCGGCCAGACGAATCCGCGCCAGCACCCGCCGTGGGTCTTTCGGATCAAGGCGCAAATTGATCACATCGCCGACCTTGATCCCGCTGTACTGCACCGGGCTGCCCTTGGACAGCCCGCTGACCGCCTCGCTGAAGACAATCTCGTAATCCTTGAACTCGGTGTCGACGCTGGACTTGGCCAGGAACAGACCGAAGAGCAGGGCGCCTGCCACCACAATCACGGTGAACAGGCCGATCAACACATGATGCGCTCGGGTTTCCATGTCAGACCTCGTTAAGCAATTTGGCGGCGTCCAGCGCCGAGCGGCCGCGCGGGCCGTGGAAGTATTCGTGAATCCACGCGTCATCGGTTTCCGAAACGACGTCGATAGGTCCTGCGACCAGCACCTTCTTCTGCGCCAGCACCGCCACGCGGTCGGTGATCGTGTAGAGCGTGTCGAGGTCGTGGGTCACCAGAAACACGCTGAGGCCGAGCGCATCGCGCAGGGTCAGGATCAATTGATCGAACTGTGCCGCGCCAATCGGATCGAGGCCGGCGGTGGGTTCGTCGAGAAACAGGATATCCGGATCCAGCGCCAACGCCCGCGCCAGCGCGGCGCGCTTGATCATGCCGCCGGACAGCGACGCCGGGTATTTGTCCGCCGCCGACAGCGGCAGCCCGGCCAGCGCCAATTTGACTGCGGCCAGATGCTCGGCATCGTTGCGGCTCAGTCCAGCGTGTTCGATGAGGGGCAGGGCGACGTTCTCGGTCACCGTCAGCGAGGAGAACAGCGCGCCTTTCTGGAACAGCACGCCGAAACGTCGTTCGACCAGCGAGCGTTCGTGCTCGGACAGGCTCGGCAGGTTCTTGCCGAACACTTTTACGATGCCTTCGCTGGGCCGGCGCAAGCCGACAATGCTGCGCAGCAGCACCGATTTGCCGCTGCCGGAGCCGCCGACCACCGCGAGGATTTCGCCTTTGTACAAATCCAGATCGAGGTTCTCGTGCACGCTCTGGCTGCCGAAGCGATTGCACAGGCCACGGACTTCGATCACCGCCTCCGAGGGCGCGCGGGGTAGACGACTCACCAGCCCATCTCCATGAAGAACAGTGCGGCCACCGCGTCGAGCACGATCACCACGAAAATCGACTGCACCACGGCGGACGTCGTGTGGGCGCCGACCGATTCGGCACTGCCGCTGACCTTGAAGCCTTCCAGGCAGCCAATCGCGGCAATGATGAAGGCGAAGATCGGCGCTTTGACCAAGCCGACCAGAAAGTGCTGCACGCCGATGTCCGACTGCAACAGCGTCAGGAACATCGCCGGCGAGATATCCAGCGACACCGCGCAGACCACGCCGCCACCGATGATCCCGCAAAGCATCGCCAGAAACGTCAGCATCGGCAGCGCCACCAGCATCGCCAGCACGCGCGGCACCACCAGCAGCTCCATCGGGTCGAGGCCGAGGGTGCGGATCGCGTCGATTTCTTCGTTGGCCTTCATCGAGCCGATCTGTGCGGTGAAGGCACTGGCAGTGCGGCCCGCCATCAGGATCGCCGTGAGCAGCACGCCGAATTCACGCAAAAACGAGAAACCGACCAGATCGACGGTAAAAATCGTCGCGCCAAAACTGGCCAGCACCGTCGCGCCGAGGAACGCTACCACCGCGCCGACCAGGAAAGTCAGCAAGGCCACGATCGGCGCGGCGTCGAGGCCGGTCTGTTCGATGTGCGCAATCATTGGCGTGATGCGCCAGCGCTTGGGCCGGAACAAACTGCGAGCGATGGTTTCGAGGATCAGGCCGACGAAGCCGAGCAGTTGCAGGGTGTCTTGCCAGACCGTGTCGACGGCGCGGCCGATGCGCGTCAGCAACTGCACGCTGACGCTGATTTCCGGCTCCTTGATCGGCACACAGAAATCGGTCATCGAGCGATACACCGTTTGCAGCAGCGCGCGGTCGGCGGTGGAAATCGTGCAATCAGGATGCTCGGCAGATTTACCGAGGCGCTCGGAACCGAGCAGCTCGACCAGCAACGAAGCGCCAGCGGTGTCGAGGGCGCCGAGGCTGTTGAGGTCGATCGGAGTGTTGCCGTCGTACTGGCCGTGGAGCTTTTCGCTGAGGGTCTTGAGCTCGGCGTAATGGGCAAGCGTCCAGTCCCCGGTCACGCGCAGGCGGGCAGGGCTGATCGACGTGTCCAGTTGGGCGTTGCCGCTGATCGAACTGCTGGTCATAAGCTCCGTGCTTTTCGGCTAAATACGCTGGCATACGTAATAGCACGAACCGGATTACTTTTCTTTGATCGCTGTGCTGTCCGTGATTTCGAAGCGCAGCACGCCGATCACCTGGCCATCTTCGGTCAGCACCCGCACTTGCCATTTACCCGCCGGGTTGCCGGGGAAATTCTGCTTGTGCGTCCACGCCCGGTAGCCTTCCTTGCGCCCGCCGTGGATGTCGAGAGGGATGCGGTCGACCTCTTTGCCGTTGAACTGCCAGACGTGGTAAATCCGCTCATCGAGCCCGCGCGGCGCGTTGATCGCGGTGTAGGCGTACAGGCCATCGCCACGAATCTGCTCGGCGCTGACCGTGTCGAGGCTCGCGCCGGGGGTGCGATCCTGCATTTGCGTGCTGATCGCCACGTCGGTCATCCACAACGTCGCCGGCGGCACCCATGAACGCAGGGTCCAGCCGACAGCGCCGATACCGACGGTGATGCACAGGATCGCCAGCGCATTACGCAGCGTGCGGATCGGGAAGATCGACGCCAGGCTCGGGAACGACAACAGCACGGCAATCCCCAGCGCCCATTTGAAGCTCTGCGAAGTGGTCAGGTGCATGATCACCGGCAACGCGGTAAGCAGGGCGGCGAACAGGGTCAGGGTGTGTAGCGCGAGAAATGCCCAGCGCCGTGGTGCCAGCCATTTGTAATAGAGCGGATCGACGATCGAGATCAGCGCCGCGACGCTGAGCAGGCCGGTGAAGAACAACTGGCCGCTGTTCCACGTCGTGGTGATGAAGAAGAACGGCAGAACGAAAAACAGGCTTTCCTGATGGATCATCTGCGTCGCGTAACGCAGCAGCGGCTGGGGAATCTCGCGTTTGAACACACGGGTGAAGAGGCCGGTGAGGGTGTTTTCCAGCATCAGCCAGATCCAGCTGAGCAGCATGATCACGGTGATCCAGCTCGCCAGTCCCTGCTGACGATCGACCATGATGAAACTGCCGACCCCGGAGATGAAACCGCCGAGCGCAATGACCCCGGGATAGCGCTTCATCAGTTCGAGAATGCGCTGGATCAGGAGCTGTATTTTCGGCATTTGGGCGGTTCACAACGCTGTAGGAAAAAACCTCGACAGAGTAGCGCCCGCCGGGCGCTGTGGCGAGGCTGCCGGTCACTTATTCGGTGTATTTCAGGGCCTCAAAAGATCGCAGCCTGCGGCAGCTCCTACATTTGGAACGCAATCCCCTGTAGGAGCTGCCGCAGGCTGCGATCTTTTGATCTTCAACCCCGCTTACGATGCAAACGCCAGCCGATCAGGATCAGCAACACCAGACCCAACCCGCCCGCACTCAGCCACAACACCTGATCATCACTGATCAACGGCTTCTCGATCCGCAAATACCCCGGTTGCAGCAGCAACTCACGCATGGCCTTGTTCGCCGCCGCCAGCGTCACCCCTTGCAGTTCGCGCGCGGGGTTGGCAAAGCGGCCATCTTCGTAATCGCCCAGCGCACTCCAGTAATAATCGGCCATCGCGCTGTTGCCCTGCACCGCCCACGCCTGATGGGCGATCGCCGCCTGTTTGATCCGCGCGAAGGTGTCGGCATCGAGGCCGTTTTTCAGCAGATCAGCCTTGAGGTCTTCGAGTACCTGGATGGCTTCGTCGACGTCATCGCGATCCAGATCGGCATTCAGGCTCATGAAGCCGACGCCACCAAACACTTCGCGCTCGGCCCACGGCCCGTACGACAAGCCGTGATTGAGGCGGATCTGCCGATATAGTGCCCAGTCGAGGTAATCCTTGAGGATGTCGAAGGTCTCGTCGTACTGATCGTCCAGCACCGGTTCCGGCACCAGCCAGTGCAACTTGGCGCTGTCGCCGATAAAACCACGGGTGAGGGTGCGCTCATGCGCAGCGCTGGTGCGAATGTCCGGCAGCGGCCGATGTTCACTCGGATCCACCGCTTCGAGGGCGCCCCAGGTGCGTTCCAGATAAGCCGGCAGCAATTTGTCGAGTTCACCGACGACGATCAGCGTCATGTTGTTCGGCGCGTACCAGGCCTTGCGCACCTTCTCCAGTTGCTCTTGAGTCAGGTGGCCGACCTCGGCGCGCTGCGGGCATTTCAGGCCCAGTTCGACGGCGAGCTGATTGCTTGCGGTGTGGCCGAGATCCTGACGGTCGAGAAAGCGTTGCAGACGCGTGTAATGGCCGCCGTCCTCGCGCTCGACCACGCGTTTGGCCGCATTGATGGCGTTGTCGTCGATGCGCGTTTGCGTGAGCAGGTCGAGCAGCAGGTCGAGCACCTTGCGCTGATTTTTCGCCGGGGCTTCGATGACGAACGTGGTGTCGGCGTTGCTGGTAAAGGCATTCCAGTCGCCACCCAGCGCCTGCATGCGTTCCTCCAGGCCACCTTCGCCAGTGGCGTCGATGCCGCTGAACAGCAGATGTTCGAGCAGGTGCGGCAGCTCTTTGTCATTGCAGTCGAAATCGTCGAGGCCGACGCCAACCACCAGTCGGATCGCCACATGCCCGCGCTCGGTGCCGGGCTTGAGCAACAACTGCAAACCGTTGGGCAGCGCATAGCCTTCGACCTGAAAACGATCCAGGGCAAAGGCGGGCAAGGAACCGAGCAACAGACAGGCGAACAACAGGCAACGCATAACAGGCTTCCATACGGCTGATTTGGAGATCCGTGTCGTCAGTCAGGGCCCCATCGCGAGCAGGCTCACTCCTACATTTGGAATGCGTTCCCCTGTAGGAGTGAGCCTGCTCGCGATAGCGACCTGAAGGCTGAATCAATGTAACTGACTAACACTGACCACAGACGTTCAAGGCGAATGCGTGATGTCGGCAATATCATCCGACTCCAGCGCCCCGGTGTCCGCCGTCTCCAGCACCACATAGGCACTGCCGCAGAACAGTGAATTCAACCGTTTCATGTCGGCAATCAACTCCAGGTGCAGCGAACTGGTTTCAATACTCTGCACGATCTTGCGTTGCAAACGGCTGACATGCGCATGGGCCAAACGACGCTCCTGCGCGCGAAAACGGCGTTTCTCGCGCAGCAATTGCCGGGCACTTTCGCGGTCGCCGCTGAGAAACACCGACAAGCCCAAGCGCAAATTGGCAATCAGTTGCTGCTGCAAACCAGCCAGGTCTTCCAGACCTTCCTCGGAAAACGAGCGGCGCTGCGAAGTCTTCTGCTGCTGAATCTTGCGCAGCATGCGTTCGATCAGGTCGGCGGCCAGTTTCAGGTTGATCGCCAGTTCGATGATCTCGGCCCAGCGCCGACTGTCCTGCTCGCCAAGATCCTCGCGGGGCATCTGCGCCAGGTACAGCTTGATCGCGCTGTACAGCGCTTCGACGTCGTCGGTGAGCCGGCGCATTTCCTGGGTGACAGCGGTCTGCTTGCCGCGCAACACATCGAGCGTGGCGTCGAGCATGTTGTCGAGCAGATCGCCCATGCGCAGGGTTTCCCGCGCGGCGTTGGCCAGCGCCAGACTCGGCGTGACCAGCGCAGTAGCGTCCAGATGCCGTGGTTTGGCGGTGCCGTTGACCTCCGGGCGCTCCGGCAGCAGCCACGCACACAAGCGCGCCATAGGCCCGACGCTTGGCAGCAGAATCAGGCAACGCGCAGTGTTGTAGAGCAGGTGGAAGCCGATGACCATTTCCTGCGGGCTGAAATCGAGGCTGTCGATCCAGTGCACCAGCGGGTCGAGCACCGGGATGATCAGCAGCAGGCCGATCAGTTTGTACAACAGACTGCCCAGCGCCACTTGCCGGCCGGCGGCGTTCTGCATGCTGGTGCTCATGAACGCAAGAATGCCGCTGCCGATATTGGCGCCGATCACCAGACCGATCGCTACCGGCAAACTGATCACACTGGCGCCGGCGAGGGTCGCGGTGAGCAGCACGGCGGCGAGGCTGGAGTAGGAAATCATCGCGAATAGCGCGCCGACCAAGGCGTCGAGGAGGATGTCGCCGGTCAGCGAGGCGAAAATCACCTTCACCCCTTGGGCGTGGGTGATCGGCGCGGCGGCCTCGACAATCAATTGCAGCGCGAGAATGATCAGCCCCAATCCGATGGCCACGCGGCCCATCTGCCCGAGCCGCGTCTGTTTGCGCGACAGAAAGAAAATCACCCCGAGAAAAATCAGCAGCGGCGACAGCCACGACAAGTCAAACGTCAGCACCCGCGCCATCAGCGCGGTACCGACGTCAGCGCCGAGCATGGTCGCCAGCGCCGGGGTCAGCGCCATCAGCCCCTGGCCGACGAAGGAAGTGACGAGCATGGCTGTAGCGTTGCTGCTTTGCACCATCGCGGTGACGACGATGCCAGCCACGAACGCGAGCCAGCGCTTGGACATGTTCTGGCCAATCACATGGCGCAGATTGGTGCCGTACACCCGCAAGATGCCGGTTCGAACGATGTGCGTGCCCCAGATCAACAAGGCCACGGCAGAAAGCAGATTGAGCAGGGTGAGCATGCAAACCCCCTGTATTAGCAGCGCCCCAGAGGAGCAAGTTGACGGTACCGCGCGGTTTCTACGTTTTTGATACTTAAGCTGTAGTTGGCTAACGGACTGGGCGCCAGCATTGCACAGCTAAAGTGTGGATTGAAACAAAAGTGTCATGAAAAGCGCTTCATGCACCTCTCAGATTTCGAATCCGCCAATGATCCTGTGGCGAGGGGATTTATCCCCGATGGGTCGCGCAGCGGCCCCCGTTGTTTAACCCAAAATCAGGGGACTGCTGCGCAGTCCATCGGGGATAAATCCCCTCGCCACAGGTTTTTGCGGGTACAAAAAAGTCTGGATGTTGCCCTAAACAAATGTGGGAGCGAGCCTGCTCGCGAAAGCGGTGGGTCAGCCAACATTGCTGTCGGCTGACACTCCGTCTTCGCGAGCAGGCTCGCTCCCACAGGGGTGTAGGGTGTTGCGTTTTACTGGCCCGGTACGTCCTTGCGCAGTTTCACCGGGTCTTGTTGCTGTTTCTTCTTGGCCATTGCGCCGCGCAGCTTGATGTTGATCGCCTCAACCGCCAGCGAGAAGCCCATGGCGAAGTAGACGTAGCCTTTCGGCACATGCACATCGAACGACTCGGCAATCAGCACGGTACCGACCACCAGCAGGAACGACAGCGCGAGCATTTTCAGCGACGGGTGCTTGTCGATGAACTCGCTGATCTTGCCCGACGCCAGCATCATCACCAGCACTGCCACAACGATCGCCGCGACCATCACTGGCACGTGGGAAACCATGCCGACAGCGGTGATCACCGAATCCAGCGAGAAGACGATGTCGATGATCGCGATCTGGATGATCGTGTAGAGGAAGTTGCCGCCCTTGCCGCCGGGGGTGTCGTCGCTTTCGTCTTCACCTTCCAGCGCGTGGTACATCTCTTGCGAGCTCTTCCACAGCAGGAACAGACCACCGAAGAACAGGATCAGGTCGCGGCCGGAAATGCCTTGGCCGAACACTTCGAACAGGTCGGCGGTGAGGCGCATGACCCAAGTGATCGACAGCAGCAACAGGATACGGGTGATCATGGCCAGGCCAAGACCGAAGATCCGGGTGCGCTGCTGCATGTGTTTGGGCATGCGGCTGACCAGGATCGAAATCATGATGATGTTATCGATGCCGAGGACGATTTCCAGGGCGGTCAGGGTGAAGAAGGCAACCCAGATTTCGGGGTTGGTCAGCCATTCCATGTGTATTCCTTTGAGCGTGTGTTAAACCAAGACGCCAGCAAGCAGCTGGCGTGTTGGTGAGTTGATGCCGTTACAAAGTGCTGAACAGCGGGAAAGTCCCCAACAGCAATGCAGCCACCAGTATGCACAGGCAGACCAGTACTGCCCACTTCAGGGTGAAACGTTGATGGTCACCGAACTCGATACCGGCCAGCGCCACCAGCAGGTACGTCGACGGCACCAGCGGGCTGAGCAAGTGGACGGGCTGACCGACGATCGAGGCACGCGCCATTTCCACTGCGGTGATGCCGTAATGGCTGGCCGCTTCGGACAATACCGGCAACACACCGTAGTAAAACGCGTCGTTCGACATGAAGAATGTGAACGGCATGCTCACCAGCGCCGTGATCACCGCCAGGTACGGGCCGAGGAAGTCCGGAATCACTGCCAACAGGCTTTTCGACATGGCGTCGACCATGCCGGTTCCGGACAGGATACCGGTGAAGATACCTGCGGCGAAAATCAGACTGACCACCGACAGCACGCTGCCGGCGTGGGCTGCGACCCGATCCTTCTGCATTTGCAGGCACGGGTAGTTGACGATCATCGCGATACTGAACGCGACCATGAACAGCACCGGCAGCGGCAGCAGGCCGGCGATCAGCGTGCACATCAGCGCCAGGGTCAGCAGGCCGTTGAACCAGATCAGTTTCGGACGGCGGGCATCCGGGAATTGCGACACGCTGATTTCGCTGTGATCGATCTCGTCGCCGATCAGGTGCAATTCACCCAGGCGTGCACGTTCACGTTTGCCGTAGAAGTAGGCAATGATCAGGATCGCCACCACACCGGCGGCCATCGCTGGAATCATCGGTACGAAAATGTCCGAAGGATCGACATGCAGCGCACTCGCCGCACGTGCGGTCGGGCCGCCCCACGGGGTCATGTTCATCACGCCACCGGCGAGAATGATCAGGCCGGCCATGATTCGCGGGCTCATGCCGATGCGGCTGTACAGCGGCAGCATCGCGGCCACGCAGATCATATAAGTGGTCGCGCCGTCACCATCGAGGGAGACGACGAGCGCCAGTACGGCGGTACCGACCGAAACTTTCAAAGGGTCGCCCTTGACCAGTTTGAGGATCTTGCGCACGGCCGGGTCGAACAGGCCGGAGTCGATCATCAGGGCGAAATAGAGAATGGCGAACATCAGCATCACGCCGGTCGGCGCGAGCTTGGTGATGCCTTCGAGCATCATCGGGCCGATCTTCGGTGCGAAACCACCGAACAGCGCGAACAGAATCGGGATGATGATCAGAGCGATCAGCGCGGACAGGCGCTTGGTCATGATCAAAAACATGAACGTGATGACCATGGCGAAGCCAAGGAAAGTCAGCATGGGAATACTCCAGGCGTAGCGCGGCTAGTTGAGTGAGCGGATCGGGCGGGATCAGCGCAGAACGCGAAGCACGAGGCGTACGGGCGGAGTTGAAGCGGGGAGGCGGGCTACAGAGGACATCAGAATCACCATTGTTGTTGTTAATTGGGCCGTTCGTGCGAGGCATCACACGCGTTGGCCAACCGGTCTGTTGCCGGAAGTGGAGGCGATCCTAATCGCGGAAGCTTTCAGCTACCTTTCGCTGAAGAAAGCTTTGAATGAACGGTCAACCGGCCGTCGGATACGGCTAGAGTCAATAAACCCGGGAAGGAGGGCTGTGGCCATGAGCCAATTGCACAGCGGCGGCTGTCATTGCGGACACATTCGTTATCAGTTCAGCGGGGCGTTGCAGGACATCGCCCACTGCCATTGTTCGATCTGCCGCAAGGTCAGCGGCGGAATCGTCACGACGTGGATCAGCGTGGCGGCAGCGAATTTCCAATGGCTGGCGGGGGCGCCTTCGCGCTATGACTCGTCCAGCAGCTGCGCGCGATTCTTCTGCCCGAACTGCGGCGCGCAACTGGCGTTGCTGACAATGCTCAGCCCCGAGAGCATCGACGTGACCATCGCCACCCTTGATCGCCCGGAGCGGGCGCCGGCTGAACGACACATCTGGACCGACAGCCAATTACCTTGGCTGCACCTGGATGAGCATCTGCCGGGCGAAGCCGAAGAAACGCTGTGATTAAAAAATAGACAGGTCCAGCGGCCGCATCGCGCCCATCCAGATCGCGTGCTCGGTATGGTCGAGCAAGTCATCGCCGGTGTCCGGGTGCAGGAACACCACCAGACCTTTGCGGTTCAGCGCCAGCCACGGCAGCACCTCGCCAATCAGCTCGGGGCCGAAGGCCAATTGGCAGCTCCAGTCCGGGTGCGGGCCGACCGGGCGTTCGTGGACGCGGCCCATCTTCAACGGGAATAACTGCGCAGCTTGCTCACATAACGCGCGCGCCTGACTGATGGTGACGGCGTCGAAATAGACGTGGGCGTGGTAGCCCTTGATCACTTGCATTGGAAAGCCTCAATCGGTTCGAACCCTCGGCGTTGCCCGTATGTCACACGCCATACAAGGGATAACAAAAGGGATCAGCCATGAAAAATGCCGAAACCCCGACGGTGAAAGTGGTGCTCTATGGTGCCATGGCCAGCCTGGGCGGTGCGTTGATGGCTGAATTGCTGCGCCGCCAGCATGAAGTCATCGCCATTCTCGACGATCTGACCGCACTTGCGCCGCGTCCGGGTTTGCGTACCAAAAGCGGCGATCTGTTCGATGTCGAGCGGGTCAATCAAAGCGTAGCGGGGAGTTCGGCGGTGATTTGCCTGCTGGATGCGCCGGGTTTGCCGTTCAGCAGTGATCACGTGGAAAGATCTGTGGTGCTGGGGCCGGTGGAACAGGTGCTGGCTGTCGATGCGCTGGTCGATGGCCTGCAACTGGCCAACGTCTCGCGACTGTTTCTGGTGGGCGATTTTGCCGTACTCGACGAGCCGGATCTGGATGATCGCCTGCAACGTCACGCTGCCGAGGAAATCCGCGAAGCCGTGCAAAGCAGCCCGCTGCGCTGGACGCTGGTGAATGCCCCGCACGGCGTGGCCGGACTGACCATCGAGCATTTCAGTCAGGTCGGCGGCAACCTGGAACCGGGCCTGGCCGAACCGCTGGAACGCCTGAATCGCGTGGCGGTCGGCATTGCCGATGAGCTGCGGCTGAATCTGCATGTGGGCGAACACGTAAATTTCATCGCCGCCACAGATCCCTCGTAGGAGCTGCCGCAGGCTGCGATCTTTTGCCCCTCAAACCGCAATCGAAGGCAACGCCAACCCGGCCAACGATTCGGCGCTGTTCGCCTGCTCCACCATCAACCAATCGACAAATTGCTGAATCAACACCCCACGTCGTTTGCGCTGCGGCAACACCACGTAATAACCCAACCGCGACAGCGTCGTTTCAGCAATCGGTCGACACAACAAACCCTGAGTCAGCAAGTTATCCACAAGGTGTCGCCAGCCAATCGCCACGCCTTGCCCGCCAATCGCCGCCTGGATCAATAGCGTGTAATTGTCGAAGCGCAATTGCCCCGGTGCCGGCGGCGTGTTGATGCCTAACTCGCGAAACAAGCCGCTCCAGTCAAACCAGTTGCTGCTGTTTTCGCCACGCAGATGCAACAACGGCAACTCCAGCAGCGCCTGAGCGGGCAAGGGCAGGGCGCGCTCCTTGAGCAATTGCGGGCTGCACACCGGGAACACTTCTTCGCTGAACAGCCAATGACTTTCGCCCTGCTTAAAACGCCCGTCGCCGAACAGGATTGCCACGTCGATATCGGTGCGCAGCATGTTGTGGTTGCGTTCGCTGGTCACCAAGCTGACATCGACATGCGGATTGGCTTCATGGAAGCGGTGCAGGCGCGGCATCAGCCAATACGCAGCGAAAGCGAAATCGGTGGCGACCTGCAGCACTTCATGTTGCTGCTGTGCACTGATTGCGCTCAATCCAGCGTCGATATTCTGCAAACCGAGGGAAACCTGCTCGAACAGGATGGCGCCGACTTCGGTCAATTCGATCCCGCGGTAAATGCGATCAAACAAGCGCGTGCCGAGTTGCTCTTCCAGGCGTTTGATCTGCTGGCTGATCGCCGGTTGCGTAGTGCCCAGCTCTACCGAAGCGGCGGTAAAACTGCGATGTCGCGCCGCCGCTTCGAATGCGCGCAACAGGTCGAGGGACAGATCACCCAAGGCTTCATACATAAGCTTTGCTTATCCTAGTCATTGCCCGGCGCGGGCTTTACCCGATACAGCATGGACTCCATGCTCGGTCGCAGCAATGTCGCATAAATATTCACTATGGAATGCCGCGATCACATGAAGCGCAAGAATATTCTTTTCATCATGGCCGATCAGATGGCCGCGCCAATGTTGCCGTTCTACGGCCCGTCGCCGATCAAACTGCCGAATCTTTCCCGCCTCGCCGCCCAAAGCGTGGTGTTCGACGCCGCTTACTGCAACAGCCCGTTGTGCGCGCCGTCGCGGTTTACCCTGGTCAGCGGCCAGTTGCCGAGCAAAATCGGCGCCTATGACAACGCCGCCGATTTCCCTGCCGATGTGCCTACTTACGCCCATTACTTGCGCCGTCTCGGCTACCGCACCGCGCTGTCGGGCAAGATGCATTTCTGCGGCCCCGATCAGTTACACGGTTACGAAGAGCGCCTGACCAGCGACATCTACCCGGCCGATTACGGCTGGGCAGTGAACTGGGATGAGCCGGACGTACGGCCGAGCTGGTATCACAACATGTCCTCGGTATTGCAGGCCGGGCCGTGCGTGCGCACCAACCAGCTCGATTTCGATGAAGAGGTGGTGTTCAAAGCGCAGCAGTATTTGTTTGATCACATCCGCGAGGATGGCGATCAGCCGTTCTGCCTGACTGTTTCAATGACGCACCCACACGACCCGTACACCATTCCCAAGGCGTTCTGGGATTTGTACGACGATGCCGATATCCCTTTGCCTACGTCCCCGGATCAACACGAACTCGATCCGCACTCGCAGCGCCTGCTCAAGGTTTACGACCTGTGGGATAAACCGCTGCCTGTGGATAAGATCCGTGATGCGCGCCGGGCGTACTTCGGTGCGTGCAGCTATATCGACGCCAACGTCGGCAAACTTCTGCAAACCCTCGAAGAAACCGGGCTGATCGATGACACCATCATCGTGTTCTCCGGCGACCACGGCGACATGCTCGGCGAGAAAGGCCTCTGGTACAAAATGCATTGGTACGAAATGGCTGCCCGCGTGCCGCTGTTAATCAGTGCGCCAGGGCAGTTCAATTCAGGTCGTGTCAGTGCTGCCGTATCCACTGCCGACCTGCTGCCAACTTTCGTGGAAATGGCCGGCGGAACGCTGGAACCGGGCCTGCCATTGGATGGCCGTTCGCTGGTCTCACACCTGCAAGGGCAGGGCGGCCATGACGAAGCGTTCGGCGAATACATGGCCGAAGGCACCGTCAGCCCGCTGATGATGATCCGTCGCGGCGCCTACAAATTTATCTACAGTGAAAGCGACCCTTGCCTACTCTTCGATGTAAGCAACGACCCGCGCGAACTAGAAGAACTCAGTCAATCGCCGCAATATCGCCCGCTGTTCGACGATTTTCTCGCTGAAGCGCGGGCCAAGTGGGACATTCCGGCGATTCACCGGGAGGTCCTCGCCAGCCAGCGCCGCCGCCGTTTTGTTGCCGAGGCGTTAACCATCGGCAAGCTGAAGAGCTGGGATCACCAGCCGCTGGTGGACGCCAGTCAGCAGTACATGCGCAACCACATCGATCTCGACGATCTGGAACGCAAAGCACGTTATCCACAACCCTGCCAAAACCAATAATGTTAAGGGGAAGTCCATGCGCAAGTTATCCACAGTAGTGACGGTCGGCCTGCTCGCGCTGAGCAGCGCTTCGGCCTTCGCCGAGCAAAGTTGCGAGACGGTGAAAATGGCCGACCCGGGCTGGAGCGACATCGCCGCGACCAACGCCATCACCGGGCTTCTGCTGGACGGCATGGGCTACAAGGCCAAGGTCGACACCCTCGCGGTGCCGATCACCTTTGGCGGTTTGAAGGATGGCCAGGTGGATGTGTTTCTCGGCAACTGGATGCCGGCGCAGCAGGGCTTCTACGACAAGTTCGTCGCCACCGGTGACGTCACGCAACTGGCGAAGAACCTCGACGGCACCGAGTTCACCCTCGCCGTGCCCGACTACGTGTGGGACGCGGGTGTGCATAACTTCGCCGACCTGAACAAATACGCCGACAAATTCGAGCGCAAGATCTACGGCATTGGTTCGGGTGCGCCAGCGAATATCTCGCTGCAGGAAATCATCAAGAAGAACGACTTCGACATGGGCCAGTGGAAGCTGATCGAGTCCAGCGAACAGGCGATGCTCGCCGAAGTGTCGCGGGCGGTGAAGAAACAGAAATTCGTCACCTTCCTCGGCTGGACCCCGCACCCGATGAACGTGCAGTTGAAGATGCATTACCTGAAGGGCGGCGAGAAGTACTTCGGCGACACCGGCAGCGTGTTTACGCTGACGCGCAAGGGTTACGCCGAGGCCTGTCCGAATGTGGGTAAATTGCTGACCAATCTTTCGTTCACTCAGGCGATGGAGAACAGCATCATGGCTGAGGTGGTGAACAAGAAGGTCACTAATGCCGAGGCGGCGAAGGCGTGGATCAAGGCGAACCCGGCGGTGCTGGATAAGTGGCTGGATGGGGTGAAGACGGTTGACGGGAAGGATGCGTTGGCGGCGGTCAAAGCCAAGCTCTGATTTAGCGCGCACAGATCGTTCCCACGCTCCGCGTGGGAATGCCGCAACGGACGCTCCGCGTTCGGCTTTGAATGGGACGCAGAGCGTCCCGGGCTGCATTCCCACGCAGAGCGTGGGAACGATCGGCGTAAGGGCTGATAACCTTGCATAAAACCCCAACCGCGAGGACCCATGGCCTTTCCCAGCCGCCACTCTCTCTTCCCTTTCCTGACCTGGCTACCGCGGCAAACCCGCGCCAGCGTCGGACGGGACCTGATCGTCGGCCTCAGCGGTGCGATTCTCGCGTTACCCCAGTCGATTGCCTACGCGCTGATCGCCGGTCTGCCACCTGAGTACGGTCTGTATGCCGCGATCATCCCGGTATTGATCGCTTGCCTGTGGGGTTCATCGTGGCATCTGATTTGCGGCCCGACCGCAGCGATTTCGATTGTGCTGTACGCCAGCGTCAGTCCCTTGGCTGTGCCGGCGTCGCAGGACTACATCACCCTGATCCTGCTGCTGACCTTCCTCGCCGGGGTTTTCCAGTGGCTGCTCGGTTTGCTGCGCTTCGGCGCGCTGGTGAATTTCGTCTCGCATTCGGTGGTGCTGGGTTTCACCCTTGGCGCGGCAGTGGTGATTGCTATCGGGCAATTGCCGAATCTGCTGGGTCTGGAATTGCCGGCTAAAGCCACGGCGCTGGCGAGTCTGATGGATCTGCTGCAACACCTTAGGGCTGTGGATAAACCTTCGCTGGTGCTCGGCTTGGCCACGGTGGTGGTCGGCATCGTCCTGAAACAACTGCTGCCGCGCTGGCCGACGCTGTTGATAACGTTGATCCTGGCCAGTCTGCTGGTGTGGTTGTGGCCGGCGATGTTCGGCCATGTGCACCTGGTCAGTGCGTTCGTTGGACGCTTGCCGCCGTTCAGTGGCTTGCCGCTGGATCTGGATTTGATTTTGCGCCTGCTGCCGAGCGCCGTGGCGGTGGGCATGCTCGGGCTGGTCACCAGCCTGTCGATCGCGCGGTCGATTTCGGCGCGATCGCAGCAATTACTCGATGCCAATCAGGAAGTGCGTGCGCAAGGTTTATCGAACATTGTCGGGGCGTTCTTTTCCGGATCGTTGTCGGCCGGATCATTTACCCGCTCGGGTTTGAGTTACGAGGCGGGCGCCTGCTCGCCTCTGGCCGGGATTTTTTCAGCGATCTGGGTGGGGTTGTTTGCGATCTTCGGCGCGGGGCTGATTTCACACATTCCAATTCCGGCGATGGCGGGCAGCATTCTGCTGATTGCCTGGGGACTGGTGGATCATCGCGGCATTCGCTCGTTGCTGCGAGTCAGCCGTGCCGAATTCGTGGTAATGGCGCTGACGTGTCTCGCGACCTTGCTGCTGGAGTTGCAGACGGCGATTTATGCTGGCGTGCTGGCGTCGCTGTTTTTCTACCTCAAGCGCACTTCGCAACCACGTGTGCAGCATTGGCGCGACGGTGAGGACGATGTTTTACGCGTCGGCGGCTCGATCTTTTTCGGCGCCAGCCATTACCTGCAAGTGCGCCTGCAGCGCATGCACGGCGCGCGGGTGGTGATCGAGGCGCAGCAGATCAACTTCATCGATTATTCGGGGGTGGCGATGCTGCATCAGGAGGCGCGGCGCTTGTTGAGCCAGAATCGCAGTTTGACCTTGCGCCGGGCGCGGCCGCAGGTGGTGGAGGAGTTGAGGAAGCTTGAAGGGCCGGAGAAATGTCCGATCCGGTTTGAGGATTGATCTGATAGCACCGCATAAAACTGTAGGAGTGAGCCTGCTCGCGATAGCGGAGTGTCAGATAAAACCTTATCAACTGACACTCCGCTATCGCGAGCAGGCTCACTCCTACAAGGATTATTGCGCTAGTTGGCGGCGCAGTTCGGCCAGCACTGGCGCCGTATCAGGCCGCACACCCCGCCACAAAAAGAACGCCTCAGCGGCTTGCTCCGCCAACATCCCCAAACCATCCATCGACACCGCCGCGCCATGCTCGCTGGCCCAGCGGCAGAACGCCGTCGGTTCCTTGCCGTACATCATGTCGTAGCACAGGGTCTTGCCCGGCTCGATCAGGCTCGGCGCAATCGGCGGCACATCGCCGGTCAGGCTCGCCGATGTAGCGTTGATGATCACGTCCACCGGCTCGCGCAGCCAGTCAAAACCACTGGCCGACACCGGCCCCAGATCGCAGAACAACTCCGCCAGCAACTCAGCCTTGTCGACCGTGCGATTGGCGACGATCACCGACGCCGGTTTCCCCGCCAGCAATGGCTCCAGCGCCCCACGCACCGCGCCGCCAGCACCGAGCAGCAGGATGCGTTTGCCGCTCAGGCTGAACCCGGCGTTCACCGTCAGGTCACGCACCAGCCCGGCGCCATCGGTGTTATCGCCGAGCAGCGAACCGTCGGCCAGTTTGCTCAAGGTGTTCACCGCGCCGGCGCGCTCTGCGCGAGCAGTCAGGCTGTTGGCCAGACGGTAGGCGTCTTCCTTGAACGGCACGGTCACGTTGGCACCGCGACCGTCTACGAAAAACGCCTTGGCGCAGCCAGAAAAGTCGTCCAGCGGCGCCAGCAAGGTGCTGTAGTCGATCTGCTGTCCGGTCTGCTCGGCGAACAAATTGTGAATCATCGGCGATTTGCTGTGGCCGATCGGGTTACCGAAAACGACGTAACGATCCATCAGTAATCCTCAGGCCTGGGCCAGCCAGTCGCGGTCTTGCAGGAAGTATTCGGTCAGGCGCGCTTCTTCGCTGCCGGGCTCGGCTTTCCAGTCGTAGCCCCAGCGCACTTGCGGCGGCAGCGACATCAGAATCGACTCGGTACGCCCGCCCGATTGCAGGCCGAACAGCGTGCCCCGGTCGTAAACCAGATTGAATTCGACGTAGCGGCCACGGCGAAATTCCTGGAATTCACGCTGCTGGGCGGTGAAGGCATCGTTTTTCCGGCGCTGCACGATCGGCAAATACGCATCGATGTAGGCGTCGCCAATGGCGCGCATGAAGGCGAAGCTGGTGTCGAAGTCCCACTCGTTCAAATCATCGAAGAACAGCCCGCCGATGCCGCGCGGTTCGTGGCGATGCTTGATGTGGAAGTAGGTGTCGCACCAGGCTTTGTAGCGCGGGTAGATGTCCGGTCCGAATGGCGCGCAAGCCTGTTGAGCAACGCGATGCCAATGGATGCAGTCTTCTTCGTTGCCGTAATACGGGGTCAGGTCGAAGCCACCACCGAACCACCAGACCGGCTCTTCACCTTCCTTCTCGGCGATGAAAAAGCGCACGTTGGCGTGGGACGTCGGCACATGCGGGTTGTGCGGGTGAATCACCAGCGACACGCCGAGGGCTTCAAAACCGCGACCGGCCAATTCCGGGCGATGAGCGCTGGCCGACGGTGGCAGACCGTTGCCGTAGACGTGGGAAAAGTTGACGCCGCCCTTTTCGATCAGCGTGCCGTTCTCGATCACGCGGGTGCGACCGCCACCGCCCGCCGGCCGGGTCCAGGCGTCTTCGACGAAGCGCGTGCCGCCGTCTTCGGTTTCGAGTGCAGCGCAGATGCGGTCTTGCAGGTCGAGCAGATAGGCCTTTACGGCGTCGGTGCGGGTCGTCATGGCTTCACCTTGAATCGGGCGGCGCCCCGCAGGCGGGCGACGCAAATGGGCGCGTAGCATACCACTGCAGACTGGCGCGCCGCAGTTGACGAAGATCAAGCATGGGAGTTGGATAGGGGGTTCACGACAGACCCAAGGAGAGCAGGCAGATGGCAAAGCGTATCCAGTTCCGCGCCCACGGCGGCCCCGAAGTGCTCGAATTTGTTGACTACGAACCCGCTGCGCCCGGCCCCAATCAAGTGCGCGTGGCGAACAAGGCGATCGGCCTGAACTTCATCGACACCTATTTCCGCAGCGGTCTGTACGCGCCGCCAGCCTTGCCGTCCGGTCTCGGTGCGGAAGGTGCAGGCGTGGTTGACGCGGTTGGCAGCGGCGTCACCCGCTTCAAGGTCGGTGATCGTGTGGCGTATGGCAGTGGCCCATTGGGGGCTTACAGCGAGTTGCACGTGTTGCCCGAAGCCAATCTGGTGAAACTGCCGGATGAAATCAGCTTCGAAACGGCCGCTGGGGTAATGCTCAAGGGCCTGACCGTGCAGTATCTGCTGCGTCAGACTTATGAACTGAAAGGTGGCGAAACCATTCTGTTCCACGCCGCTGCCGGTGGTGTCGGTTCGCTGGCCTGCCAATGGGCCAAGGCCCTGGGCGTGAAGCTGATCGGCACGGTCAGTTCGAAAGAGAAGGCCGAACTGGCCAAGGCCAATGGTGCGTGGGCGACCATTGATTACAGCCATGAGAACGTTGCCGAGCGCGTGCTGGCGCTGACCGATGGCAAGAAAGTCCCGGTGGTGTACGACGGTGTGGGCAAGGACACCTGGCTGACTTCGCTGGACAGCGTTGCACCGCGTGGTCTGGTGGTGAGCTTCGGCAATGCGTCGGGTGCGGTGGACGGGGTGAATCTGGGGATTCTTTCGGCGAAGGGTTCGCTGTACGTGACGCGGCCGACGTTGGCGACTTATGCCAATAACGCTGAGAATTTGCAGCGGATGGCGGATGAGCTGTTTGAGATGATCATCAGCGGCAAGATCAAGGTGGATATCAGTCAGCGCTATTCGTTGGCGGATGCGGCCAAAGCGCAGACTGAGCTGTCGGCTCGACGGACGACAGGTTCAACCATTCTGTTGCCTTGACCGGCCCCATCGCGAGCAGGCTCACTCCTACAGGGGAACGCATTCCAAATGTAGGAGTGAGCCTGCTCGCGATGGGAGCAACTCGGTTCTAAGCCGGGCGTACGACGTTGCCCGTGGCCAGATCACGAATCAGGCTCGGGTTCTTGCGCCCACCCAATTCCCCGCCCAGCACCAGATCAATCTGCCCCCGGAAATACTGCTCGACGCGCAACCGCGTGCGCGCCGCCGGGCGTCCTTGCGGGTTGGCCGAGGTCGAAATCAACGGCCCGACCATCGAACACAAATCGCGCACTTGTGGATGATCACTAACGCGCAACGCCACAGTGTCGTGCACGCCCGTCACCCATTCCGGCAACAAGCCCTGATGCGGCACCAGCCAGGTGTTCGGCCCCGGCCAGGTACTGGCCATGCGGTCGATCCATTCTTGCGGGAAGTCTTCGAACAGGAAATCGAACTGGCGAATGTTGTCGGCCACCAGAATCAGGCCCTTGTCGACCGAGCGATTCTTGATCGCCAGCAGCCGATCCACCGCCTCTTCATTCCACGGGTCGCAACCCAGCCCCCAGACGGCTTCGGTTGGATAGGCAATCACCGCCCCGGCGCGAATCTCTCGTGCGGCTTGTTGCACACGCCAACTGTTGACCATGAAAAAACTCTCCGCAAACAAGTTTCGCGCAGTTTACCGATCTTCCTTGTAAAACCTAGCTCACCCGCGCAAACCAGCGGCCGTTTTCGCATACCGCGCGGCCATCCATTTCCAGTTCGGTCAGGGCTGCCAGCACTTTCGGTAACGCCCAGCCGCTGCTGTCGGCCAGACCTTCGCTGGTATGCGGCGCGGCGTGGAGTAGGGCGAGCAACGGGTGATCGACTTTCGCTGTGTCTGTGGACAACGGCAAATGCTGCCAGCCGCGCAGCGCTTCGAGAATGTGTTCGATGGTTTCCACCAGCACCGCACCGTCGCGAATCAATTGGTGACAACCGCGCGCACCGGGGTGATGGATCGAGCCGGGGATTGCATACACCTCGCGCCCCTGTTCCGCCGCCAGCCGCGCAGTGATCAATGAACCACTGGCGACGCTGGCCTCGACCACCAGCACACCGAGCGACAAGCCGCTGATGATCCGGTTACGCCGCGGGAAGTTGCTCGGCGTCGGCCCGGCGTCCAGCGGAAACTCCGAAACCACCGCGCTGCCAGACGCAATCATCGCGTCAGCCAGGCGCCGATTGCGCTGTGGATAAAAATTTTCCAGGCCGGTGCCCAACACACCCACGGTCAAGCCACCGACATCCAGTGCCGCCTGATGCGCGGCGGCATCAATACCCAGTGCGAGACCACTGGTGATGACAAAACCAGCCCCGGCAAGGCTGCGCGAGAACGCCGCCGCCGTATCCATCCCCGGGCGTGAGGCACGACGGCTGCCGACCATCGCCAGTTGTGGTTTTTCCAGAATCAGTGGGTCGCCAGCAACAAACAGCAGCGGCGGCGGATCGGGAATCTGCGCCAGCAGCGCCGGATAATCCGCCTGATCGGACATCAGCAAATGATGCTCCGGGCGCTCTAGCCAGCGCATTGCATGGCTGGCGCCATCGCGCACCTCAGGACTGCGCCGCGCTTCGGCGCAGGCCGCCGGCATTCCCAGCGAGCGCCAGGCACTCGCTGGCGCGCTGATGGCTTTGGACGCCGAGCCGAAGGCTTCGAGCAATTTGGCAAAGCGCTTCGGACCGATTTCCGGCAAGCGGTGCAGGCGCAGGCGCGCTTCCAGTTCCGCCGGCGAAACCGGCGTGCAGACAGAGAGCATCGTGGATCATCCTTGATCGTTATAAGTCCCGAACCATTCGGAACAAGCTGTGGATAACTCTGTTGGTAACTTGTGAAGCAAGCTTACGGATTTCGCACCTTGTCGAGCACCGCCAGCGAGCGTGAAGCATTGAGGACAAGGCCATAGCTGAGCTTGTCGTAAGTGCGGAACACCATCAGCAACCCGGCGCGTTCGTCGGGAATTTTCAGCGGCTGGCCGGTAATGCGGTCACGCACGGTCTCGCCGGTTTTCATCACCACCAGCACATTGCCTTCGGCCAGACCGTCACGCTTGCCCTTGTTCAGGGTGACCACGTCCATCACGCCGATCTGCGTGACGCCGCGCGGCACGTCGATGATCACGCCGTTGATGGCGCTGGTCGGCGCGCTGGGCATGAAGGTCGAATTAATAGAACGCTCTTCACCGCTGAACAAGCGGTCACCGAGGCGCACTTCCTGGGTGGTGCGTTGCAGCGCGAGGGTAGCGACGTCGCCTTCGGTGGCAACGATTTCGCCACCGCCGATGTCATCGGCGTTGATCCCGAGAAACTCCTTGGTCTGCGGATCGGTGTAGACCTTGCCCTGACGGAAGATGCCGTACACCGGCTGATTCGGGTCGAAATGGCCGCGCGCAAAGATACGGTCACCGGTACCGCTGAGCACGCGTTCGGCATCGCCGGCAACGATATATGGCGCCTTGTCGAACTCCTCGACCTTGTCGACGATGCGGTTGCTCAGCAGAAAACTGTTGATCGACTTGAGCGGAATGCTCGGAATCGCCTCGGCCACCGGGCTGGTGCGGATCCGTGGCGAAAGCTTGATGGTGCCGCGCGACTCACCGCGATTGAGCATCAGGCGGGGCTGACCGTTGACGTAACTGAGCGTCAGCGTGTCGCCAGGGTAGATCAGGTTGGGGTTTTCAATCTGCGGATTGGCCCGCCACAGCTGCGGCCATTGCCAGGGTTCGCGCAGGTATTTGCCGGAAATGTCCCAGAGTGTGTCACCCGCAACCACCGTGTATTGCTGTGGAAAATCATCCCTGAGTTGCACCTGCCCTTGCGCCACGCCGGCCGAAGCCAGCCACAGCAGGGCGAGTAGTGTTTTCCTCATGCAGTGAATCCCTTTATCATGTGCGTTCGCGTGAACCGTCAGAGCCCCCGTGGCTCGCTTGAGCAAATTGCACAAGCTACGCTTCACAACGGTAGCCTGCATCTTCGGACCTGCCAGGCCATCGCCCGACTTTACTCAATACGTGCAGCAATCAAAGCCTATGGCCATTTTAGACATCCTCGAATTTCCGGACCCGCGTCTGCGCACTATCGCCAAACCAGTGGCTGTAGTGGACGACGAAGTGCGTCAGTTGGTCGACGACATGTTTGAAACAATGTATGAAGCGCCGGGCATCGGCCTTGCCGCGACCCAGGTCAACGTGCACAAACGTATCGTCGTGATGGACCTTTCCGAAGACCGCACCGAACCCCGGGTGTTCATCAACCCTGAGTTCGAATCGCTGACCGACGAAATGGAGCAATACCAGGAAGGTTGCCTGTCGGTCCCGGGTTTCTACGAAAACGTCGATCGCCCGCAGAAGGTCAGGATCAAGGCGCTGGACCGCGACGGCAAGCCCTATGAACTGATCGCCGAAGGCCTGCTCGCGGTGTGCATCCAGCACGAATGCGACCACCTCAACGGCAAATTGTTCGTCGATTACCTGTCCACGCTCAAACGCGACCGGATCAAGAAGAAACTGGAAAAGCAGCACCGCCAGAACGCTTGATGCCCCTCTTCAAAGGCTTGCTGCGGCAAGCCTTTTTCTTTTTATGAGACTCCCTTCATGACTGAGCCACTGCGCATCGTTTTTGCCGGCACCCCGGAATTCGCCGCCGAACACCTCAAGGCCCTGCTGAGCAGCCCTTACGAGATCGTTGCGGTCTACACCCAACCGGATCGTCCGGCCGGTCGCGGGCAAAAACTGATGCCGAGCCCGGTCAAACAGCTCGCGCTGGAAAACAATATCCAGGTGTTGCAGCCGCCAACGTTGCGCAACGCCGATGCGCAGGCTGAACTGGCCGCACTGAAGCCGGATTTGCTGGTGGTGGTCGCCTACGGCCTGATCCTGCCGCAAGTGGTGCTGGATATTCCGCGTCTGGGCTGCATCAACAGCCACGCCTCGTTGCTGCCACGCTGGCGCGGTGCGGCACCGATTCAGCGCGCCGTCGAACACGGTGATGCCGAAAGCGGCGTGACCGTGATGCGCATGGAAGCCGGCCTCGACACCGGGCCGATGCTGCTCAAGGTCACCACCCCGATCAGCGCTGAAGACACGGGCGGCAGCCTGCACGACCGTCTCGCCGAGATGGGCCCGCCGGCCGTGGTGCAGGCGATTGCCGGTCTGGCTGCTGGCACCCTTGAAGGCGAAGTGCAGAACGATGAACTCGCCACTTACGCGCACAAACTCAACAAAGACGAAGCACGCATCGACTGGAGCCGTCCGGCGGTTGAGTTGGAGCGCTTGGTGCGCGCCTTCAATCCATGGCCGATTACCCACAGCACCCTCAACGGTGAAGCGCTGAAAGTACTGGCGGCAACCATTGCCGACGGCAAAGGCGCGCCGGGTGAAATCCTCAGCGCCAGCAAGGACGGACTGATCATCGCCTGCGGTGAACAGGCGCTGAGCCTGACCCGCCTGCAATTGCCCGGCGGCAAGGCGCTGAACTTCAGCGATCTGTTCAACAGCCGTCGCGAGAAATTCGCCGTCGGCACCGTGCTCGGCGCAGTGGTGGACGCGCAATGAATCCGCGTCTGGCCGCCGCCAAGGCACTCGCCGCCGTCCTCAGTGGCAAAGCTTCGTTGAACAGCTCACTGCCGACGCAACTGGACAAGGTCGAGGATCGCGATCGCGGTTTCACTCAGGATCTGGCCTTTGGCACCGCGCGCTGGCAGCCACGTCTGTCGGCGCTGGCCGAGAAGCTGCTGCAGAAACCGTTCAAAGCTGCGGATGCCGATGTCGAAGCGCTGCTGCTGGTCGGTCTCTATCAGTTGCTCTACACCCGCGTGCCGGCCCACGCCGCCATCGGCGAAACCGTCGGTTGCGCCGACAAGCTGAAAAAGCCTTGGGCGAAGGGCCTGCTCAACGCCGTGCTGCGCAATGCCCAGCGCGAAAGCGAGACGATTTTCGCCGAACTGGAGCGCGATCCAGTGGTGCGCACTGCTCACCCGCGCTGGTTGCAAAAGTCCCTGAAAGCCTTCTGGCCGGAACAGTGGGAAGCCATCTGTGAGGCGAACAACGCGCATCCGCCGATGATCCTGCGGGTCAATCGCCGCCATCACAGCCGCGACGCTTACCTCGGTCTGCTGACTGAGGCCGGCATTGCTGCGACGCCGTGCTTGTACAGCCGCGACGGCATCATCCTCGAAGCCGCCGCCGACGTGCGCAGCCTGCCGGGTTTCGCCGAAGGCTGGATCAGCGTGCAGGACGAAGCCGCGCAACTGGCCGCTGACCTGCTCGACCTGGCGCCGGGCCAACGCGTGCTCGACGCCTGCTGCGCGCCGGGCGGCAAGACCTGCCACATCCTCGAAGCCGAACCGGCACTGGCCGGCGTGGTGGCGGTGGATCTGGAAGCCAAGCGTCTGGTGCGAGTCAAAGAAAACCTTGAACGCCTGGGTCTGGACGCCGAACTGATCGCTGCCGATGGCCGTGACATCGACAAATGGTGGGACGGCAAACCGTTCCAGCGCATCCTCCTCGATGCACCATGCTCGGCCACCGGCGTGATCCGTCGCCATCCGGACATCAAGTTGACCCGTCAGCCCGACGACATCGTCGCCCTCGCGCAACTGCAAGGCGAGCTGCTCGAGGCGATGTGGAAAACCCTCGAAGTCGGCGGCATCCTGCTCTACGCGACCTGCTCGACCTTGCCGACCGAAAACACCGAAGTCATCGCCGCGTTCCTTGAGCGCACGCCTGGCGCCCGCGAACTGGATCTGGCCACCACGGCAGGGATAAAACAGCCCCACGGCCGCCAATTGCTGGCCCAGCAGGGTGGCCATGACGGTTTCTACTACGCCAAGCTGATCAAGATCGCTGCCGCGCGCGGCTAAACGGATTCAACGGAGTGACTGGATGAAAATCATCATTCTCGGTGCGGGACAGGTCGGCGGTTCGCTGGCGGAACACCTGGCCAGCGAGGCCAACGACATTACCGTGGTCGATACCGACGGCGAACGCCTGCGCGACCTCGGCGATCGCCTCGACATCCGTACCGTGCAGGGCCGTGGCTCGCTGCCGTCGGTGTTGCGTCAGGCCGGTGCCGATGACGCCGACATGCTGGTGGCGGTGACCAACAGCGACGAAACCAACATGGTCGCCTGCCAGGTCGCCCACACGCTGTTCCACACCCCGACCAAGATCGCCCGGGTGCGTGAAGCGTCCTACCTCAATCGCGAGGAACAACTGTTCCAGAACGAAGCGATCCCGGTCGACGTGCTGATCAGCCCCGAGCAAGTGGTGACCAACTACATCAAGCGCCTGATCCAGCATCCGGGTGCCTTGCAGGTCATCGATTTCGCCGAAGGTGCGGCGCAACTGGTGGCGGTGCGTGCCTATTACGGCGGGCCGTTGGTGGGTCAGCAACTGCGCCAGTTGCGCGAGCACATGCCGAACGTCGAAACCCGCGTCGCGGCGATTTTCCGCCGTGACCGGCCGATCCTGCCGCAGGGCGATACGGTGATCGAGGCCGACGATGAAGTCTTCTTCATCGCCGCGCGTGAGAATATTCGCGCGGTGATGAGTGAAATGCGCCGTCTCGATGAAACCTACAAACGCATCGTCATTGCGGGCGGCGGGCAGATCGGCGAGCGTCTGGCCGAGGCCATCGAAAGCCGTTATCAGGTGAAGATCATCGAGATGAATCCGGCGCGTTGCCGTTATCTCTCCGACACCCTCGACAGCACCGTGGTGTTGCAGGGCAGTGCGTCCGACCGCGATTTGCTGCTGGAAGAGAACATTGCCGACGCCGACATCTTCCTCGCGCTGACCAACGATGACGAAGCCAACATCATGTCGTCGCTGCTGGCGAAACGGCTGGGGGCGAAGAAGGTCATGACGATCATCAACAACCCGGCCTACGTCGATTTGATTCAGGGCGGCGACATCGACATCGCCATCAGCCCGCAACTGGCGACCATCGGCACCTTGCTGGCCCACGTGCGCCGTGGCGATATCGTCAGCGTGCACTCATTGCGGCGCGGCGCGGCGGAGGCGATCGAGGCGATTGCCCACGGTGATGCGAAATCGAGCAAGGTGATTGGCAAGCCGATCGAGAAAATCGGCCTGCCGCCGGGCACCACGATCGGTGCGGTGATCCGCAACGAACAAGTGATCATCGCCCACGACGACACGGTGATCGAAGCGGGCGACCATGTGATTCTGTTCCTTGTGGATAAAAAGCATATTCGCGATGTGGAGAAGCTGTTTCATGTGGGGTTGAGCTTTTTCTGAGGCTTGCGCTGACGGCACTGGCGCCTTCGCGAGCAGGCTCGCTCCCACAGGGGAAACGCATTCCAAAATGTGGGAGCGAGCCTGCTCGCGAAAGCGGCCTCACTAAACAAGATCAATACCTGACACTCCGCCGATAAGGAATCCACCCATGCTCGAATCCCTGGAAAAAATGCTCGCCAAGGGTGTGGATAACTCTCTGCTGCGCTTCGGCTTGGGCAAGGGCTATCTGGATCTGGGCGAAAATGCCAAAGCCGCCGAGCATTTCCAGCGTTGTGTCGGCTTTGATCCGAAGTATTCCGCCGCTTGGAAACTGTTAGGAAAGGCGCAACTCGCGCTGGACGATCACGCCGCTGCGCGTCAGGCGTGGGAGCAAGGTCTGGAAGCGGCCCGCGCCCATGGCGACAAACAGGCCGAGAAAGAAATGACCGTGTTTCTCAAGAAGCTCGATCGACAGGCGCAGTAGGGTTTTACAAATACCGCAGGCCGATGCCTTCGGCGTCGACCGTCACCACTTCCATCCGCACTCGCGGCGCGCCTGTGGGTAAGTCCTGCACCTGGCCATAAACCACCGCGCCTTTGGGCAATGAAGCCAGGCGCGGGTGCTGGACGTACACGCCAGTCGGGGACAGGTTGCGGGTTTGCCCGAGGCATTCGCCGAAGCTGTCGTGGGTGATTTTGATGCGGAAGGATTTGCGGTGTTCGGACATCTTGGTGCGCCCTTTTTTGAACGAGTTGTGGATAACTGAAGGAGCAAGATCAAAAGATCGCAGCCTGCGGCAGCTCCTACAAGTTATCCACAGAGTGTGCCAACTTCGTTAATACCAGCGCTCTTCGCCGGGTGGGCGCTTTTTGAAGCGTTTCATGCTCCACATGTACTGGCTCGGATACGCCGCCACGTAACGCTCAACCACTTTGCTCATCGCTGCGCAAGACTCGGCGATGTCGGTGCTGTACATGGCTTCGGGCGCGGCTTCGAGGATCACTTTGTAGCCAGAACCGTCGGGCAAGCGCAGCGCATGCAGGAATACGCCGACGGCTTTGCCACCGGCCAACATGTTCGGCACGAATTTGCTGGTCAGCGCTTGAGTGGCGAAGAACGGCACGAAGATCCCGGCGGATTCGGCTGGTTCCGGGTCAGCGGGGATGCCCACTGCACCACCTTTGCGCACTTCTTTGATGACGCTGAGGATGCCTTCCTTGGTGGAGGCGGCGACTTTGTTGCCCAGTTGCACGCGCTGTTTGCGTAGCAAATCGTCCACAGCCTTGAGCTTTGGCGGGCGGTAGAAAATGATTGGTTTGCACTGGCTGCAATAGAAGTGATTGAGCACTTCCCAGTTGCCCAGGTGGCTGGTGATGCCGACCACGCCTTTGCCCGAGGCCAAGGCGTCTTTCAGCACGTCGAGGCCTTCGACTTCGCGCACCAGATCAATCGAACGCTGCGCCGGCCAAATCCACGCGCAGGCGCTTTCAGTCAGCGACTTGCCGATGTCTTTCAGGCTTTGGCCGACCAGACGCTCACGTTCGGTCGCATCCATCTGTGGAAAACATTTGGCGAGGTTGATCCGCACCACGTCGCGGGAGCGGTTGGGGGTTTTCCACATGATCCAGCCGATCGCCGAACCCACGGCCTGTACGGCCCGCCATGGCAGCAGGGCAAACAGCCGCAGAGCGCCTACCAGCAAGGCGCCTTTAAACTTTTCCACAGGTCACTCCTGATCTTGTGCGGTGCGCGAGGCGGCCATTCTAACCGCCGTTGGCGAGCTGCGCGTAGCGGTCGCAGTCTTGGGTGTGGTCCATGACCATGCCCGAGGCCTGCATCAGTGCGTAGCAAATGGTCGGGCCGACGAACGTGAACCCGGCCTTTTTCAGGCCTTTGCTCATCGCCAGCGCTTCGGGGGTGATCGCCGGGACTTCGCTGCGATCCTTGAAATGATTGATGATCGGTTGGTCGCCGACGAACGACCAGAGGAACCCCACTGGATCCTCCAGCGCCAGCCAGGCCTGGGCATTGCGGCGGGCGGCATTGAGTTTGAGGCGGTTGCGGATGATCCCCGGATCGAGCATCAACTCGTCGATTTCAGCGTCGCTCATTTGCGCCACGCGCTGTACGTCGAAGCCGAACAACACCTCGCGATAACGCTCGCGTTTGCGCAACACGGTGATCCACGACAGCCCGGCCTGGAACCCTTCGAGCAAAAGCAACTCGAACAAACCCTGCGCATCGCGTAGCGGCGTGCCCCACTCCTGATCGTGATAAGCCCTGTACAGCGGAGCGTCGGTACACCAATCGCAGCGGGGCGGAAGGCTCCAGGGGGTGGAG
>NZ_JBIVGT010000032.1:45822-46169 GCF_044748825.1 Pseudomonas sp. NPDC089741
TACGATATGGAAGTAGGCGCCGGCACTTTCCACACCGCGACCTTCCTCCGTGCCATCGGCCCGGAAACCTGGAACGCCGCCTACGTGCAGCCAAGCCGCCGTCCGACTGACGGCCGCTACGGTGAAAACCCGAACCGTCTGCAGCACTACTATCAGTTCCAGGTCGTGCTCAAGCCCAACCCGGACAACTTCCAGGAACTGTACCTGGGCTCCCTCAAGCATGTCGGCCTGGACCCACTGGTTCACGACATTCGCTTCGTCGAAGACAACTGGGAATCGCCGACCCTCGGCGCCTGGGGTCTGGGCTGGGAAGTCTGGCTGTACGTCATGGAATTGTTTAATTTCTA
>NZ_JBIVGT010000032.1:46179-55172 GCF_044748825.1 Pseudomonas sp. NPDC089741
CCGCCCCGCCCGGAAGGCACACAGTTCCCGTCCGTCCAGCAAGCGGGCGGCATCGAGTGCTACCCGGTGACCGGCGAGATCACTTACGGCCTCGAGCGTCTGGCCATGTACCTGCAAGGCGTGGATTCGGTCTACGACCTGGTCTGGGCTGACGGCCCGATGGGCAAAGTCACCTACGGCGACGTGTTCCACCAGAACGAAGTGGAGCAGTCCACTTACAACTTCGAACACGCCAACGTCGACAAGCTGTTCGAACTGTTCGACTTCTATGAAAGCGAAGCCAAGCGGATCGAACTCCCAGCCGCTGCCGGTGCCGAGCTACGAAATGGTCCTGAAGGCCTCGCACACCTTCAACCTGCTGGATGCGCGCCGGGCGATCTCGGTGACCGCGCGTCAGCAATACATTCTGCGCGTACGCACCCTGGCGCGTTCCGTTGCGCAAGCCTACCTGCTGGCACGCGCCAAGCTGGGCTTCCCGATGGCGACCCCGGACCTGCGTGACGAAGTACTGGCCAAGCTGGAGGCAGCACAATGAGTGCGCAAGATTTTCTGGTTGAACTGGGCACCGAAGAACTGCCACCGAAAGCCCTGAACACCTTGGCTGACGCGTTCCTCGCCGGTATCGACAAGGGCCTGCAAGCCGCTGGCCTGAGCTACGAGACCAAAACCGTCTACGCCGCGCCGCGTCGTCTGGCTGTGCTGATCACTGCGCTGGCGACCCAGCAGCCGGATCGCAGCATCAATCTCGATGGCCCGCCACGTCAGGCGGCGTTCGACGCTGAAGGCAATCCAACTCAGGCAGCCCTGGGTTTCGCCAAGAAGTGCGGCGTCGATCTGAGCGAAATCGACCAGAGCGGCCCGAAACTGCGTTACAGCCAGAGCATCGCCGGCAAGCCGACCGCGAGCCTGCTGCCAACCATCGTCGAAGATTCGCTGAACGACCTGCCGATCCCGAAACGCATGCGTTGGGGTGCGCGCAAGGAAGAGTTCGTGCGTCCGACCCAATGGCTGGTGATGCTGCTCGGTGACCAGGTCATCGACTGCACCATCCTCGCGCAAAAGGCTGGCCGTGATTCCCGTGGTCACCGCTTCCATCACCCGGAAAGCGTGCGCATCGGTTCGCCGTCGAGCTACCTCGCCGACCTGCGTGCCGCTTATGTGCTGGCCGATGCCAACGAGCGTCGCGAGATCATCAGCAAGCGCACCGAAGAGCTGGCCACCCGTCAGGAAGGCACGGCAATCGTTCCGCCGGCATTGCTCGACGAAGTGACCGCGCTGGTTGAATGGCCGGTGCCGCTGGTGTGCTCGTTCGAAGAACGTTTCCTCGACGTGCCGCAGGAAGCGCTGATCACCACCATGCAGGACAACCAGAAGTACTTCTGCCTGCTGGATGCCGACGGCAAGTTGCTGCCACGTTTCATCACTGTGGCCAACATCGAAAGCAAAGACCCGCAGCAGATCATCGCCGGTAACGAAAAAGTGGTTCGCCCACGCCTGACCGACGCCGAGTTCTTCTTCAAGCAAGACAAGAAGCAGAAACTCGAAGCTTTCAATGATCGCCTGAAGAACGTGGTGTTCCAGGAAAAACTCGGCAGTGTCTACGACAAGGCCGAGCGCGTATCAAAACTGGCTGCGTACATCGCCGCACGCATTGGCGGCAACGCGTCGTGGGCTGCTCGCGCGGGCCTGCTGTCGAAGTGCGACCTGGCCACTGAAATGGTTGGCGAGTTCCCGGAGATGCAAGGTGTCGCCGGTTACTACTACGCCCTCAATGACGGCGAGCCGGAAGACGTCGCGCTGGCGCTGAACGAGCAATACATGCCACGCGGTGCCGGTGCAGAACTGCCGGCGACCCTGACCGGTGCGGCCGTCGCGATCGCTGACAAGCTCGACACCCTGGTCGGTATCTTTGGTATCGGCATGCTGCCAACCGGCAGCAAAGACCCGTACGCCCTGCGCCGTGCGGCTCTGGGTGTTCTGCGTATCCTCATCGAGAAGAAACTTGATCTGGACCTGAACGATGCCGTGGCGTTCGCCGTGGCCGCGTTCGGTGCCAAGGTCAAGGCTGCCGGCCTCAACGAGTCCGTGCTGGAATTCATCTTCGACCGTCTGCGTGCGCGTTATGAAGACGAAGGCGTTGAAGTCGCCACTTACCTGTCGGTACGTGCGCTGAAGCCGGGTTCGGCGCTGGACTTCGATCAGCGTGTGCAAGCGGTGCAAGCGTTCCGCAAACTGCCGGAAGCGGCAGCGCTGGCGGCAGTGAACAAGCGTGTGTCGAACCTGTTGAGCAAACTCGAAGGCGCGGTACCGACTGAGGTACAAGCGAAGTACTTCGACAACGCCAACGAGTTCTCGCTGTACTCGGCGATCCAGCAAGCGGATCAAGCGGTACAGCCAATGGCTGCGGCGCGTCAGTACAACGAATCGCTGGCACGCCTGGCCGCCTTGCGCGAGCCGGTGGATGCATTCTTCGACGCGGTGATGGTCAATGCCGACGATGCCAATGTACGAGCCAACCGTTACGCGCTGCTGGCGCGTCTGCGTGGCCTGTTCCTCGGTGTTGCCGACATTTCGCTGCTGGGTTGAGGGATTGCTGTTGAAACTGCTGATTCTCGATCGGGACGGAGTGATCAATTACGACTCCGACGCTTACATCAAGTCCGTGGCGGAGTGGATGCCGTTGCCCGGCTCGATCGAGGCGATTGCGCAGTTGAGCAAGGCCGGCTGGACGGTGGCAGTCGCCACCAACCAGTCGGGCATTGCTCGCGGCTATTACGACCTCACTACTCTCGATGCCATGCACGCGCGATTGCGCGAGTTGGTGGCGGAGCAGGGCGGTGAGGTCGGGCTGATCGTGTATTGCCCGCATGGGCCGGACGAAGGCTGCGATTGCCGCAAGCCGAAACCGGGGATGCTGAAAACCATCGCGGCGCATTACAACGTCACGCTTGCCAATGTCTGGTTCGTCGGCGACAGCCTTGGTGACCTGGAGGCCGCCAAAGCCGTCGATTCACAGCCAGTTTTGGTAAAGACCGGAAAAGGCGAAAAGACTCAGGGCAAAACCCTGCCGGTGGGCACTCTGATTTTTGACGATCTGGCGGCGATTGCCGCAGAACTTATCCACAACTAGAGTACTTCTGAAGTTCCTGACCAGGGATTGATCGGGAGTGCGCTTGAACACTCGGGCATTGCCCCGTAACGGTAAACGTCACTATGTCGATACTGCGGGCCATCAGAATTTTTCTCTTTTACCTGCTGCTGGGCACCACCTCCCTGCTGTGGTGCAGCTTGAGTTTTTTTATCGCGCCGTTTTTGCCATTCAAGGCGCGTTATCGTTTCATCAACGTGTACTGGTGCCGTTGCGCCTTGTGGTTGACCAAGGTGTTTCTCGGTATCCGTTACGAAATCAAAGGCGCGGAAAACGTGCCTGACCGGCCCTGCGTGATTCAATCGAACCACCAGAGCACTTGGGAGACGTTCTTTCTCTCCGCTTATTTCTCGCCGCTGAGCCAAGTGCTCAAACGCGAACTGCTGTATGTACCGTTCTTCGGCTGGGCCATGGCCATGTTGCGGCCTATCGCGATTGACCGCGACAACCCGAAAGCTGCATTGAAACAAGTCGCTGCCAAGGGTGATGAGCTGCTCAAGGACAACGTTTGGGTGCTGATCTTCCCGGAAGGCACACGCGTTCCGTTTGGCACTGTCGGCAAGTTCTCCCGCAGTGGTAGCGCTTTGGCGGTGAATGCGGCGCTTCCGGTACTGCCGATTGCACACAATGCCGGCAAGTTCTGGCCGAAAGTCGGCTGGGGCAAAAAGTCCGGCGTGATCACTGTGGTCATCGGTGAACCGATGTACGCCGAAGGCACAGGCCCGCGCGCCATCGCCGAGTTGAACGACCGGGTGCAAGCCTGGAACGAGAAGACTCAACGCGAAATGGGCTCTCTGCCACCGGCCCCGCAGGCACCCGCGGCAAATGATCAGATCGCTGTCTGAGATTTTGTGGATAACCTGTGTACGGTTTTGCTGAAAAGGCCTGATTATTGAAATTAAGTAATTGATTTACTTATATATTTCTCAAGCTCATAAAAGACCGTAAAAGGTGCATAAGTTTTTTTAGGATGTAAAAAAGCCGGCCGATATAGCCGGTTTTTTTGTGCCTGTTCACTCGTGAATCAGCGGCAACTCAAATAGGAACGTGGTGCCTTGATCGACCACGCTCAGGCATTCGATTTTGCCGCCATGGTGGTCGACCACCGCTTTGACCATCGACAAGCCCAGGCCAACGCCGTCGATGCCTTGGGCTGAGGAAAAGCGTCGGTACTGACTGAAAAGATCGGGCAATTCATCGGCGGCGATGCCTTTGCCTTGATCGATCAATTCACAGTGCAACCACTCCTCGCGGCAACAGACGCGCAGGGTGATCGTGGTGTCGGCCAGGCTGTACTTGATCGCGTTCTCCAAAAGGTTGAACAGCGCGCGAGTCAGCAAGCCTTGGTCAGCATTGATCAGACGTTCCTGCGATTCCTCATCCATGTCATGCAGCAGCTCGATGCGTTTCTGCTGGGCGATGGGCAACGCCTGATCCAGCACATCCAGCACCAGCATCGCGAACAGCGTCGGCTGAAATTGGTACGCCTCGGATTCAGCCCGCGCCAACAGAACAAAACCGTCGGTAAGATCCAGCGCGCGACGCACCTGGCGTTCGATTTGTTCGAACAACGGCGCATCGGCCCCGACTTGATGACGGTGCACATCGAGCAAGGCGAGGATGGCAGAGTGCGGCGCGCGCAGGTCATGGGAAAGAAAGCGCAACAACACACTGCGTTGCTCCTCGGCCGCGCGTTCAGCGCTGAGGTCGGTGAGACTCAGCAGCCAACCGATCGGCGTGTCACCGTCCACCGGCAGCAGGGCGGCCCGCTCCAGACGCAGGCTGCGCTCCTTGTGATCACGGAACTCCAACAGCGGCAGGGCGGACAATGGCGGACGCTGCTCTGTGGATAATTCCGGGTAACCAAGACGTGCGAGTTGTGCAAGTACGTCATCCCCCACCAGGTTGTTATCGAAGAGCTGGCGAGCCTTGCGATTGCCCAACAATATCTGCCCTTTGGGATCGCTGATCAGTGTGGCAACCGGAAGGTACTCCAGGCCGTCGGCAATAAACCGTCGGGTATCGCGGGTTCGGCTCATGGCTTGCTCAAGCGCCATGATCTGGCCCTGCAAACGATCAGCGCCGGTGAATTGCGAGCGACGGCGTTCGGGGAACACCTTCGGTTCGCTGTCGAGCCGCGCCAGTTCCCAACCGAAATAGGTCAGCACCACGCTCAGGCGCCGCCAGTTCCAGATCAGATAGCCAAACAACATGCCCAGCACTGCGGGTGTCGGCGACCACCAACGGCGCATTTCCGCTAAACCTGCACTGGCCAGCAGCGCGCACGCCATGCCGATCAACGTGACCCAGAGTGCCCAGCGCGGACGCCACAACAGCAGGCCAAGACTGCCGGCCACCAAGGCGACCGACAACAAGGCGCCCATGGCCGCAGACGAATCGTGCAAGTTGATCTGTGCGCGATAAGACAACAGCGCAGTCAGCGGCAACAGCACTAGACTTATCCACAACCATTCGCGCACCAACTGGCGAAACAGGCGTTGCACCTGGCTCGGCTCTCGGCTTTCACGCCGACGATCAGGGTTCATGAGGAAAAAGGGCAGGGCAGTGTGAATGGTTTCATAGGCCACAGGTCTGAGACGTAGACCGAAGAATCATAGCGGACGTCGACCGACGGCGGCTGCTTACTTTCATAGCGAGGGCCGAGCGACTATGGTTGTCCGCCAACTGCCCAAGCAACAAGGAATCACCGCGTATGCGCGTTGCGATACTGGACGACGAACCCGCCGAACTGCGCCGGGTCGAGCAAACCCTGCAGCAAATGGCCGATGCCGGCGAACAGCCGTGGTCACTGCACAGCTTCGAGCGCGGTGAAGACCTGCTACGGCAACTGCGCCGGGAAACCTTCGACCTGCTGATCCTCGACTGGCAACTGCCCGACCTCACCGGCCTGGCCCTGCTGCGCTGGACCCGCGAACACATGGAAGCGCCACCGGCGGCGATCATGCTGACCAGCCGCGATGGCGAGAGCGATATCGTGCAGGCGTTGAATGCCGGGGCGGATGATTATGTGAGCAAGCCGTTTCGGCCGAATGAGTTGAAAGCGCGGGTGGCTGCGGTATTGCGGCGGCATAGCCAGCAACGGGCGGCGGCGACGGAAGTGCTGAGCTTTAATGACCTGACGTTTGATGACGCTGAGCTGACTGTCACCCGCGAGGGAAAGCCGATTGTCATGACCGAGCGCGAGTATCGACTGGCGCGGTGTTTGTTCAGCAACCTGGGTCGACCGTTGTCGCGGGATTATCTGTATGAACGGTTTTGGCCGCATGAGGAGATGGCCTCGTCGCGGCCGTTGGATACGCATATCTATCGGCTGCGGAACAAGCTCGGGCTGACGGCGGATCGGGGTTGGCAGCTGTTGACCATTTATGGGTATGGGTATCGGTTGGAGAGTGTGGCGGCAGCATCCGAATAGAAGATCAAAAGATCGCAGCCTGCGGCAGCTCCTACATTGATTATCTGTAGGAGCTGCCGCAGGCTGCGATCTTTTGATCTGCCAATAAAAAGGCCAACGCAATGCGTTGGCCTTCTTGTTTGACGCAAACGAGGATCAGAAATCCAGGTTAGAAACCGCCAGCGCATTGCTCTCGATGAAGTCACGGCGAGGTTCGACCGCATCACCCATCAGGGTGTTGAAGATCTGGTCTGCGCCAATGGCGTCTTCGATAGTGACTTTCAGCATGCGGCGCACGCTTGGGTCCATGGTGGTTTCCCACAGCTGATCCGGGTTCATTTCGCCCAGACCTTTGTATCGCTGAATGGTATGGCGCTTGGTGCTTTCAGCCATCAGCCAGTCGAGGGCTTCCTTGAACTCGGTGACCGCTTTCTTGCGCTCGCCACGCTGGATGTACGCGCCTTCGTCGAGCAGCGTGCTCAGCTGAGCGCCGAGGGTGACGACGGTCTTGTAGTCGTTGCTGCCGAAGAAGTCGCGGTTGAAGGTGACGTAGTTCGACAGGCCGTGGGAGATCAGTTCGACCTCTGGCAGCCACACACCACGTTCACGGTCTTCACGCAGACTGGCCTTGTAGACCAGACCGGATTTTTCCACGGTACGCAGACGCGCTTCGTACTGGGCCAGCCACTCTTGCATCGCTGCATGGTCGCCGAGCTTTTCCAGGCTCACGGCCGGCAGGTAGATGAAGTGCTCGGTCAGTTCCTGCGGGTACAGGCGCGACAGACGCTTGAGGGTCTTCATCACCATGCGGAAGTCGTTCACCAGACGCTCGAGCGCTTCACCGGAAATGCCCGGGGCTTCTTCGTTCAGGTGCAGGCTCGCATCTTCCAGGGCCGACTGCGTCATGTACTCTTCCATGGCGTCGTCGTCTTTGATGTATTGCTCTTGCTTGCCTTTCTTGACCTTGTACAGCGGCGGCTGAGCGATGTAGATGTAGCCACGCTCGATCAGCTCCGGCAACTGACGGAAGAAGAAGGTCAGCAGCAGGGTACGGATGTGCGAACCGTCGACGTCAGCATCGGTCATGATGATGATGTTGTGATAACGCAGCTTGTCGATGTTGTACTCGTCGCGACCGATACCGCAGCCCAGTGCGGTGATCAAGGTGCCCACTTCCTGGGAAGAGATCATCTTGTCGAAACGGGCCTTCTCGACGTTGAGGATCTTGCCCTTCAACGGCAGGATCGCCTGGGTCTTGCGGTTACGTCCCTGCTTGGCAGAGCCCCCCCCGGAGTCACCTACCACGAGGTACAGTTCGGACAGTGCCGGGTCTTTTTCCTGGCAGTCAGCGAGCTTGCCTGGCAGGCCGGCGATGTCCAGCGCGCCTTTGCGGCGGGTCATCTCACGGGCCTTGCGCGCGGCTTCACGGGCGCGAGCGGCATCGATCATCTTGCCGACAACCAGCTTGGCTTCGTTCGGGTTTTCCAGGAGGAAGTCGGAGAAGTACTTGCCCATTTCCTGTTCGACCGCGGTCTTCACTTCGGAAGAGACCAGCTTGTCTTTGGTCTGCGAGCTGAACTTCGGATCCGGCACCTTCACCGAGATGATCGCAGTCAGGCCTTCACGGGCATCGTCACCGGTGGTGGCGACTTTGTGCTTCTTCGCCAGGCCTTCCGCTTCGATGTAGGTGTTCAGGTTACGCGTCAGTGCCGAACGGAAACCCACCAGGTGAGTACCGCCGTCGCGCTGCGGAATGTTGTTGGTGAAGCACAACAGGTTCTCGTTGAAGCTGTCGTTCCACTGCAGGGCGATTTCCACGCCGATGCCGTCTTCACGCTGGATGTTGAAGTGGAACACCTGGTTGACCGCAGTCTTGTTGGTGTTCAGGTATTCAACGAACGCACGCAGACCGCCTTCGTACTTGAACAGCTCTTCCTTGCCGCTGCGCTCATCCTTGAGGACGATGCCGACACCGGAGTTGAGGAAGGACAGTTCACGAATACGCTTGGCCAGGATGTCCCAGCTGAAGTGGATATTCTTGAAGGTATCAGCCGAAGGCTTGAAGTGGATCTGGGTGCCGGTGGTTTCGCTGTCGCCAACGATCGCCATCGGCGCCTGAGGTACGCCGTGGACGTAGGTCTGTTCCCAGATCTTGCCGCTGCGGCGAACGGTCAGGACCAGTTCTTTGGACAACGCGTTCACAACCGACACACCTACACCGTGCAGGCCACCGGATACCTTGTAAGAGTTGTCGTCGAACTTACCGCCAGCGTGCAGGACGGTCATGATGACCTCGGCGGCGGAAACGCCTTCCTCTTTGTGCACGTCTACCGGGATGCCACGGCCGTTGTCTTTAACGGGGATCGACTCATCAGGGTGGTCGGGGGTGCTGAAGTCGTCGCAGAGGCCGGCGGGGGCCTCGGCGATGGAGTT
>NZ_JBIVGT010000032.1:55182-59017 GCF_044748825.1 Pseudomonas sp. NPDC089741
CAATGTACATACCGGGACGTTTGCGTACGGCATCCAGGCCTTTCAGCACTTTAATGCTCGTTGAGTCGTACGTATTTTCTTCGCTCAATGCCTTCACTCCCGATGGTCGTGGGTCTGGGTGATACGGCCCTGTTCCACGTGGAACAGAGCGACTGGCGTTTCCGTCTGCCAGCCTTCCCTCAATAATTCGTGATCTACACAGGTGATGAACACCTGGCAGCGTAAGTCTTCCAGCAAGCGGCACAACGCGCGACGATGGTTCTCGTCCAACTCGGACGGCAAGTCATCCACCAGATAAATACACTGACCGCGTCGGGCTTGGCTGACCAGGTGCCCTTGGGCAATCCGCAGTGCACAGACCACTAACTTCTGCTGACCCCGGGACAAAATGTCCGCGGCGTTGTGTGCGCCCAATCTAAGACGCAAATCAGCCCGTTGCGGTCCGGCCTGGGTATGACCCATTTGCTGATCCCGTTGCAGGGATCCGGCCAGTACGGCGCTCAATTCCCGGTCTTTGTCCCAGCCTCGGTAATAGCTGAGCGTCAAACCTTCGAGCTCAACCAGTTCGCTCAAGGTTTGTTCAAAGACTGGTTTCAAGGCTTTGATGTAAGCGCGGCGTATTCATCGATTTCAGCGCTGGCCTGGCACAGTTCCCTGTCCCAAACCGCTTGCGAAACGGCGTCAAGTGTACCATGCCGCAGCCAGGAGTTTCTCTGACGCAAGGCCTTCTGCAAACGCTGCCAGGTGGCCATGAAGCGCGGTTCGACGTGGAACACGCCCCAGTCGAGAAACTGCCGGCGAATCTTCGGTGCACCTTCGAGCAAGCGGAAGCTGTCGGGGTTGATCAACTGCAGCGGCAGGATCTCCGCCAGTTGCGCGGCGCTACGGGCGTTCTGACCGTCGATACGAATCTGAAACTCGCCCTGACGATCGCGCGAGATGCCCAAAGCGCTATGGCCACCCTCGGCCAATTCAACCTGACCGAACACGGTACAGGCGAGCTGCTCATACTGGATGACCGGCAACAGACGCGTGCTGCGAAACGAACGGGCAAGCCCCAGCAGATGAATGGCTTCCAGAACACTGGTTTTGCCGCTGCCGTTGGCGCCGTAAAGAATGTTGATGCGGGGGGAAGGGGAGAAGGTCACCGGGTGCAGATTGCGCACCGCGGTGACCGAAACACGACTTAAGGACATCCAGGGTCAGCTGATTACAGACGCATCGGCATGACAACGTAAGCCGAATCGTCGTTGTCGGACTCTTGCACCAGCGCACTGCTGTTGGAGTCGGACAGGATCAGACGAACCTGCTCGGTGGTCATCACGCCCAGCACGTCGAGCAGATAGCTCACGTTGAAGCCGATTTCCAGCGAACCGCCGTTGTATTCAACGCCCACTTCTTCTTCCGCTTCTTCCTGCTCCGGGTTGTTGGCCTGGATCTTCAACTGACCGCTGGCCAGTTGCAGACGGATACCACGGTACTTTTCGTTGGAAAGAATCGCGGTACGGCTGAACGCTTCACGCAGGGCCTGGCGATCGCCCAATACCAGCTTGTCGCCGCCCTTCGGCAGAACGCGCTCGTAATCCGGGAATTTGCCGTCGACCAGTTTCGAGGTGAAGGTGAATTCACCGGTGGTCGCACGGATGTGGTGCTGACCCAGCACGATGCTGACATTGCCGTCCGGCTCGGTGAGTAGACGCGCCAGTTCGAGAATACCTTTGCGCGGCACGATCACCTGGTGGCGATCCGGCTGGCCGATATCGGCTTTCATCGAGCACATGGCCAGACGGTGACCATCAGTAGCCACAGCACGGATGATGCCTTCGGAAACTTCCAGCAGCATACCGTTGAGGTAATAACGCACGTCCTGCTGGGCCATGGCGAAGCTGGTGCGTTCGATCAAACGTCGCAGTTTGCTTTGCTCAAGGCTGCAGGTCAGCGAGCCCGGACCTTCTTCAACGGTCGGGAAATCGTTGGCTGGCAGGGTCGACAGGGTGAAGCGGCTACGGCCAGCCTTCACGACCAGCTTCTGCTCGTCGACCTTGATGTCGATCAGCGCATCGTTGGGCAGGCTTTTGCAGATGTCCATCAGCTTGCGCGCAGGCACGGTGATGGAACCTGTCTCTGCCGGCTCCTCAAGTTGCACACGACCGACCAGTTCGACTTCCAGGTCGGTACCGGTCAGCGACAGTTGCTGGCCTTCGACTACCAACAGCACGTTGGACAGTACCGGCAAGGTCTGTCGACGCTCGACGACGCCTGCGACCAGTTGCAGGGGTTTCAACAGGGCTTCGCGTTGAATGGTGAAATGCATGGTCTAGTCCCTTGCCTTAATAAGCTGCGCTGGTGTTCATCAAGTGGTCAGTGTACGCAGCAGGTTCTTGTAGTCCTCGCGGATGTCCGCGTCGGATTCCTTAAGCTCGTTGATCTTGCGGCAGGCGTGCAACACGGTGGTGTGGTCACGGCCACCAAACACATCACCGATTTCCGGCAGGCTGTGGTTGGTCAGTTCCTTGGACAACGCCATGGCCACCTGACGCGGGCGTGCTACCGAGCGCGAGCGGCGCTTGGACAGCAAGTCCGAGATCTTGATCTTGTAGTACTCGGCGACGGTGCGCTGAATGTTATCCACAGAGACCAGTTTGTCCTGCAATGCCAACAGGTCTTTCAGGGATTCGCGAATCAGCTCGATGGTGATGTCGCGGCCCATGAAGTGCGAGTGGGCGATCACGCGCTTCAGCGCGCCTTCCAGCTCACGGACGTTGGAGCGAATGCGTTGGGCAATGAAGAACGCGGCGTCGTGCGGCAAGTCGACTTTGGCCTGGTCGGCCTTCTTCATCAAGATCGCCACGCGGGTTTCCAGTTCCGGCGGCTCGACGGCAACCGTCAGACCCCAGCCGAAGCGGGATTTGAGACGCTCTTCAAGACCTTCGATTTCTTTCGGGTAGCGGTCACTGGTGAGAATGACCTGCTGGCCACCTTCAAGCAGGGCGTTGAAGGTGTGGAAAAACTCTTCCTGCGAACGCTCCTTGCGGGCGAAGAACTGAATGTCGTCGATCAGCAAAGCATCCACCGAACGGTAGAAACGCTTGAACTCGTTGATCGCGTTCAGTTGCAGCGCTTTGACCATGTCGGCCACGAAACGCTCGGAATGCAGGTACACGACCTTGGCATTCGGGTTCTTCTTTAATAGATGGTTACCCACCGCATGCATCAAGTGAGTTTTACCCAGGCCGACGCCACCATAAAGGAACAGTGGGTTGTAACCATGCTTGGGATTGTCCGCCACTTGCCAGGCCGCCGCACGGGCGAGCTGGTTGGATTTACCTTCGACGAAGTTTTCGAAGGTAAAGGTGCGGTTCAGGTAACTGGTGTGCTTGAGCGCACCTTCGACCTGCACGGTGCGCTGTTCTGCGCGGACCGGGGCCTGTTGTGAGGCAGCACCGGACATCGGATCGAAGCTGTCACGCGATGGCTCGTCACTGATTTCAACGGATTTCTGCGTCGAGCGCTTGGCCGGCGCAGGCGTCGACACAGGAGCCTGCGTATTGGCAGGCGCGCCCGTGTTTACCTGGGCCTGGGAAACCTGTGCGGCAGCCAGCGGTGCATTCGGTGCGGCACGTGGGGCCGAGCTGCGTTTGCTGCCTATTAATAAGGAAAGCGCCGGCGCCATGCCGTTGCCATGCTCATCCAGCAGTTCAAGGACGCGGCCCAGGTACTTTTCGTTGACCCAGTCCAGCACAAAACGGTTCGGTGCGTAGACGCGCAACTCGTCGCCTTCGGCTTCGACCTGTAGTGGACGGATCCAGGGGGTGTCTGGTTGGGCGGGCAGCGG
>NZ_JBIVGT010000032.1:59027-66443 GCF_044748825.1 Pseudomonas sp. NPDC089741
GTAGCCTTGGTATTCGACTTGTAGTTGACTGATACTGGTTTTGAATTGTTGGGCAGGCAGCTCCTCGCGCAAAAGCTCCACGCACTGCTGCCAAAGTTCCACTGACACGGATATCCCCTAAGTTGAAAGCCGGTGAGGCAAAAACAAGCGGCCATTGTAGCGGCGAGCCGCCCACTTATCCACATGCAGGTAGTCAGCTGCGCACGATTTATCAATGCGTTAAATGACAACAAAGCGACCAACGGTGTGTGAATAAGCTCTGTGGATAACCCGCTCTAAGGGCACTGGACAACTGGGGGTTGAACTCGGTGGATAACCTGCCTGTGGATAACAGCCCATTCCACACACAGGTTATCCGACAGTGCAGCACAGGCTGAACACGGTTTTCCACTGTAGTTGTCATCCTCTGTACATCAGGTGAAACAAGGCCTGAGAGCAGTTATCCACAGAAGATGGTGGCCCTAGCTTTTATAAGCTTTACAGAAAAGCTTTAAATAATTCCCTTCTTTATTTTTATATTTGGCGAACAGGCTGTCAGCCCAAGAAGGCATCGAGATCTATTTATAAGGAAACGCTGGTTGGAAATTGACCTGAAGGCTTGCTTTCTCTAGAATCCCCGGTCTCTTAAAACGGGGGCCATTCCGGCCCGTTGTGGACGAACCAGGTAACACGACAATGAAACGTACTTTCCAACCAAGCACTATCAAACGCGCCCGTACCCACGGTTTCCGTGCTCGCATGGCTACCAAGAACGGCCGTGCAGTCCTGTCGCGTCGCCGCGCCAAAGGTCGTGCGCGTCTGGCAGTTTGATAATCCGGTACTGGAGGTGAGTCAGGACTTCAGTCGGGAAAAGCGTCTGCTTACCCCCCGGCATTTCAAGGCAGTCTTTGACTCCCCTACCGGCAAGGTTCCGGGGAAAAATCTCCTGCTCCTAGCACGCAACAACGATCTTGATCACCCCCGTCTCGGGCTGGTTATCGGGAAAAAGAGCGTAAAGCTCTCCGTTGAGCGCAATCGCCTCAAACGTTTGATGCGCGAATCATTCCGTCTGCACCAGGATTCACTGGTCGGCTGGGATATCGTTATCGTCGCGCGCAAAGGTCTGGGCGATGTAGAAAACCCCGAATTGATTCAGCATTTCGGCAAGCTCTGGAAGCGTCTGGCACGCAGCAAGCCAGTTTCAGAAGTCAAAACCGAAACTGTAGGGGTAGACAGTCCTGATGCGTAAACTGGCCCTCGTTCCGATCCAGTTTTATCGCTATGCCATTAGTCCTTTGATGGCCAGTCATTGTCGTTTCTACCCCAGTTGTTCCTGCTACGCGTATGAAGCCATTGAAAATCATGGCCTTCTGCGCGGTGGCTGGCTGACCTTTCGTCGTTTAGGTCGCTGTCATCCGTGGAATCCCGGTGGTTATGACCCGGTTCCACCTATCCCTACCTCCCGTTCTTCTTCGATGGCCGAGTAATCATGGATATCAAACGCACGATCCTGATCGTCGCCCTGGCAATCGTGGCCTACGTTATGGTCCTTAAATGGAACCAGGACTACGGTCAGGCTGCCCTGCCGACTCAGAATGTTGCTTCCAGTACGACTACATCCGGTTTGCCGGACACCGCCACTGGCAATAATGCTGCCGCCAGTGACGATATTCCGCGCGCCGCTAGCGATACCAGCGCACCTGCCGAAACACCGGTAGCCGCCAGCAAGGATCTGATCCAGATCAAAACCGACGTGCTCGATCTCGCGATCGATCCACAAGGTGGCGACGTTGCCCAACTGACCTTGCCTCTGTATCCACGTCGTCAGGATCGTCCTGATGTTCCGTTCCAGCTGTTCGATAATGGCGGCGAACGTGTTTATCTGGCACAAAGCGGTCTGATCGGCACCAATGGCCCGGATGCAAATCCAGCCGGTCGTCCGGTTTACTCCTCGGAGAAGAAGACTTATCAACTGGCTGACGGTCAGGACCAACTGGTCGTAGACCTGAAGTTCAGCAAGGACGGCGTCAATTACATCAAGCGTTTCACTCTGAAACGCGGCCTGTATGACGTAGCCGTTTCCTACATTGTGGATAACCAGAGCGCTCAGCCCTGGAACGGCGCAATGTTTGCTCAGTTGAAGCGCGATAACAGCGCCGATCCTTCGTCCACAACCGCTACTGGCACCGCGACTTACCTGGGCGCCGCCCTGTGGACAAGTTCGGAGCCGTACAAGAAAGTGTCCATGAAGGACATGGACAAGGCGCAGCTGAAAGAAACCGTCACCGGTGGTTGGGTAGCCTGGCTGCAACACTACTTCGTGACTGCGTGGATTCCGGCGAAGGGCGAAAACAATGTCGTCCAGACGCGTAAAGACAGCAAAGGCAACTACATCATCGGTTACACCGGTCCGACACTGACCGCTGCTCCGGGTGCCAAAGTTGAAACCAGCGCTGTGCTGTACGCCGGTCCGAAAAGCCAGGCTGTGCTGAAACAGTTGTCCCCAGGTCTGGAACTGACCGTCGACTACGGCATTCTGTGGTTCATTGCCCAGCCAATCTTCTGGCTGCTGCAACACATCCACGCCATCGTCGGTAACTGGGGCTGGTCGATCATTTTCCTGACCATGCTGATCAAGGGTCTGTTCTTCCCTCTGTCGGCTGCCAGCTACAAATCGATGGCGCGCATGCGTGCCGTTGCACCGAAACTGGCTGCACTGAAAGAACAGCATGGCGATGACCGGCAGAAAATGTCGCAATCCATGATGGAGCTGTACAAGAAAGAGAAGATCAATCCGCTGGGCGGCTGCTTGCCGATCCTCGTGCAGATGCCGGTTTTCCTCTCGCTGTACTGGGTTCTGCTGGAAAGCGTGGAAATGCGCCAAGCGCCGTTCATGCTGTGGATCACTGACCTGTCGATTAAGGATCCGTTCTTCATTCTGCCGATCATCATGGGCGCAACCATGTTCATCCAGCAGCAGTTGAACCCGACTCCGCCGGATCCGATGCAGGCGAAGGTCATGAAAATGATGCCAATCATCTTCACCTTCTTCTTCCTGTGGTTCCCGGCTGGTCTGGTGCTGTACTGGGTAGTGAACAACTGCCTGTCCATCACCCAACAGTGGTACATCACGCGTAAGATCGAACGGGCTACCAAAGCAGCCGCTTGATTTACACTGTGGATAACCACTCAAAACGCCCCCTAGTGGGGCGTTTTGCTATCTGTCATTTTTGTCTGGATTCCGGTTAATGAGCGTACCTCGTGAAACCATCGCTGCTGTCGCCACCGCTCAAGGTCGCAGCGGTGTCGGCATCGTCCGTATTTCCGGGCCGCTGGCCAGCGTTGCCGCACAAGCCATCAGCGGCCGCGCACTGAAACCGCGTTACGCCCATTACGGGCCGTTTTTCAGTGATGACCAGCAAGTGCTCGATGAAGGTCTGGCGCTGTATTTCCCGGGGCCGAACTCGTTCACCGGTGAAGACGTGCTGGAACTGCAGGGCCACGGCGGCCCGATCGTTCTGGATATGTTGCTCAAACGTTGTCTGGAACTGGGCTGCCGTCTGGCGCGTCCGGGGGAATTCAGCGAACGCGCGTTCCTCAATGACAAACTCGACCTGGCACAGGCCGAGGCGATTGCCGATTTGATCGAAGCCAGTTCTGCACAGGCTGCACGTAATGCGTTGCGCTCATTACAAGGCGCTTTTTCCCAGCGTGTGCATAACCTCACCGAACAGCTGATCGGGTTGCGTATCTACGTCGAAGCCGCCATCGACTTCCCGGAAGAAGAAATCGACTTTCTCGCCGATGGTCATGTTTTGAGCATGCTCGACAAAGTTCGCAGTGAGTTATCCACTGTGCTGCGCGAAGCCGGGCAGGGTGCTTTGCTAAGAGATGGCATGACGGTGGTGATTGCCGGCCGTCCGAACGCTGGTAAATCGAGCCTGCTCAATGCCCTGGCCGGACGTGAAGCGGCGATTGTTACCGAGATTGCCGGCACTACTCGGGACATCCTGCGGGAACATATTCACATCGACGGCATGCCGCTGCACGTTGTCGATACTGCAGGCTTACGTGATACCGATGATCAGGTGGAAAAGATCGGCGTCGAGCGAGCGCTGAAAGCCATCGGTGAAGCCGATCGGGTTTTGCTGGTAGTCGATGCAACCGCACCGGAAGCGCTCGATCCGTTTGCGTTGTGGCCGGAATTCCTCGAAACCCGCCCGGATCCGGCAAAAGTTACCCTGATCCGTAATAAAGCCGATCTGACCGGGGAAGCAATTGCCCTGGAAACCAGTGAAGATGGCCATGTGACGATCAGTTTGAGCGCCAAATCAGCCGGTGAAGGGCTGGATCTGTTGCGCGACCATCTCAAAGCCTGCATGGGCTACGAGCAGACGTCTGAAAGCAGTTTCAGCGCTCGCCGCCGCCACCTTGAAGCGTTGCGCCACGCCAGCGCAGCCCTTGAACACGGTCGCGCACAACTGACTCTGGCGGGTGCCGGCGAGTTGCTGGCCGAAGACCTGCGTCAGGCTCAGCACTCTCTAGGGGAAATCACCGGGGCATTCAGCTCTGATGATCTGCTGGGACGGATCTTTTCCAGCTTCTGTATCGGTAAATAAACCTTCCGCTATCCACAGACAGGTCCATTCGCGACCTGTCTGCACCTCCTCTTTCTCCAAACCTTTCTCCAGCCGGGCAGATTCCTCTCCCTGAGCGGATTTCTCGTGCCCGCTATTTCATCATTTGCCGGTTTTCTGTGGATTAAGCCCTGTGAATAACTGCCACTGAGGTCGGTTGATAACAGGGCTTCAAAACTGGATATAACCGCCCCTGTGGATAACAAGCTCTTTCATCCACAGGCTTAGACCGGTTATCCAAGCCCCTCATTGGCACATGAACACAGGGTTTTGAAACTCTGTACATATTGAATATAAAGGCTTGTAGAGATCTATCCACAGAAAGGTGCCTCAGTAGAAATAAACATAAAAACAAAGGTTTTATAAATTTCTCTCTTTTTTATTCTTTTAACCTCGAGTTCTCCACAGCTGGTTAAATTTTGTGCAAAGGGTTCTTTAGGAAGGGCGAAGTCCCTATACTTGTCGACCAGGTCCAAAAACCTGATCTCAAACTATTCCTGAATTACCTACTTAAGCAGGCACGAGGTGCGTGGTGGATTTCCCTTCCCGTTTTGAAGTGATCGTCATCGGCGGCGGTCATGCCGGTACCGAGGCAGCACTGGCCTCAGCACGTATGGGGGCAAAAACCCTGTTGCTGACGCATAACGTGGAAACCCTCGGTGCCATGAGTTGCAACCCGGCCATCGGTGGCATTGGCAAAAGCCATCTGGTCAAGGAAATCGATGCCCTTGGCGGCGCGATGGCCATGGCTACCGACAAGGGCGGCATCCAGTTTCGCGTGTTGAACAGCCGCAAAGGCCCAGCCGTACGAGCAACCCGTGCGCAAGCCGACCGGATTCTGTACAAAGCCGCTGTCCGCGAAATTCTCGAAAACCAGCCGAACCTGTGGATATTTCAACAAGCCGCTGACGACCTGATCGTCGAGCAGGAACAAGTCCGTGGTGTGGTCACACAAATGGGTCTGCGTTTCCTTGCTGATTCAGTGGTATTGACCACCGGTACGTTCCTCGGCGGACTTATCCACATCGGGTTGCAGAATTTTTCTGGTGGTCGCGCCGGTGATCCGCCGTCGATCGCCCTGGCTCACCGTCTGCGTGAAATGCCATTGCGTGTCGGTCGCCTGAAAACCGGCACCCCGCCGCGTATCGATGGCAAGTCTGTGGATTTCTCGGTGATGACCGAGCAGCCGGGCGATACGCCGATCCCGGTGATGTCGTTCATGGGCAACAAAGAACAGCATCCACGCCAGGTCAGCTGCTGGATTACTCACACGAACGCCCGCACCCACGAAATCATCGCGGCGAACCTCGATCGTTCGCCGATGTATTCCGCTGCCGGTGAAATCGAAGGCATCGGCCCGCGCTATTGCCCGTCGATCGAAGACAAGATCCACCGCTTTGCCGACAAGGAAAGCCATCAGGTGTTCATCGAACCGGAAGGTTTGACCACCCACGAGCTGTATCCGAACGGGATATCCACAAGCTTGCCGTTCGACGTGCAATTGCAGATCGTGCAATCGATTCGCGGCATGGAAAACGCGCACATCGTGCGTCCGGGTTACGCGATCGAATACGACTACTTCGATCCGCGCGATCTGAAGTACAGCCTCGAAACCAAAGTCATCGGCGGTCTGTTCTTCGCCGGGCAAATCAATGGCACCACCGGTTACGAAGAAGCTGGCGCCCAAGGTTTGCTCGCGGGTGCCAACGCCGCACTGCGCGCCAAGGGCAAAGAAGCCTGGTGCCCACGTCGCGATGAAGCGTACATCGGCGTATTGGTCGACGACCTGATCACCCTCGGCACTCAAGAGCCGTACCGCATGTTCACTTCGCGTGCCGAGTACCGCCTGATCCTGCGTGAAGACAACGCCGACCTGCGTCTGACCGAAAAAGGCCGCGAGCTCGGCCTGGTCGATGACGCGCGTTGGGCGGCCTTCTGCAAGAAACGCGAAAGCATCGAACTCGAAGAGCAACGCCTGAAAAGCACTTGGGTTCGCCCGAATACGCAGCAAGGCGATGCGATTGCCGAAAAATTCGGCACGCCGCTGACTCACGAATACAACTTGCTCAATCTCTTGAGTCGTCCGGAAATCGACTACGCTGGTCTGGTCGAAGTGACCGGCAACGGCGCCGAAGATCCACAGGTCGCCGAGCAGGTTGAAATCAAGACCAAGTACGCCGGTTACATCGACCGTCAACAGGACGAAATCGCCCGTCTGCGCGCCAGCGAAGACACTAAATTGCCTGTGGATATCGATTACACCAACATTTCCGGTCTCTCCAAGGAGATCCAGAGCAAGCTCGGCGCGACTCGTCCAGAGACGCTTGGCCAGGCTTCGCGGATCCCGGGCGTGACCCCGGCAGCGATTTCGCTGTTGATGATTCATTTGAAAAAACGCGGCGCGGGCCGTCAGTTGGAGCAAAGCGCTTGAGTTCTAAGGTCACTTCGCAACACGCCGAAGAGTTATCCACAGGAGCCCGCGAGCTCGGTGTCAATCTCACTGAAACCCAGCACGAACTGCTGCTGGGTTATCTGGCCCTGTTGATCAAATGGAACCAGGCCTACAACCTGACCGCCGTGCGTGATCCGGACGAAATGGTCTCGCGGCACTTGCTCGATAGTCTCAGCGTGATGTCGTTCATCGAAAACGGCCGTTGGCTCGACGTCGGCAGCGGCGGCGGCATGCCGGGGATCCCGTTGGCGATCCTGTATCCGGACGCGCAAGTGACCTGTCTGGACAGCAACGGCAAGAAAACCCGCTTCCTGACCCAGGTCAAACTCGAACTCAAACTGGATAACC
>NZ_JBIVGT010000033.1:0-62640 GCF_044748825.1 Pseudomonas sp. NPDC089741
CCCCGGCAACCTTCGGTAACCACTACACCGGCGCCGGCGATGCCGGTCGGGCGGAACTGCCACATTTCGAGGTCTTGGACCGGCACGCCAGCACGCAGAGCCATGCCGACGCCGTCACCGGTGTTGATCAGGGCGTTGGTGGTGGACGCGTAGATACGACCTGCACCGCCGGTAGCCAATACGGTGGCTTTAGCGCGGATGTAGGTGGTTTCGCCGGTTTCGATGCAGATCGCGATCACACCGACGAAGTCGCCTTCCTGGTTTTTCACCAGATCGACAGCGTAGTACTCGTTCAGGAACGTGGTACCGGCTTTCAGGTTGCCCTGATAAAGGGTGTGCAGCAGCGCGTGACCGGTACGGTCGGAAGCGGCGCACGTACGGGCAGCCTGCCCGCCCTTGCCGTAGTCCTTGGACTGGCCACCGAACGGACGCTGGTAGATACGGCCCTGTTCGGTACGCGAGAACGGCATGCCCATGTGGTCCAGCTCATAAACAGCAGCCGGGCCTTCCTGACACATGTATTCGATAGCGTCCTGGTCACCGATGTAGTCGGAACCCTTGACGGTATCGTACATGTGCCAGCGCCAGTCATCGTTCGGGTCTGCAGACGCGATTGCGCACGTGATGCCGCCCTGGGCGGATACAGTGTGCGAACGGGTCGGGAAAACCTTGGTGATCACGGCAGTCTTGTGACCGCCCTGTGCCAGCTGCAGCGCAGCGCGCATGCCGGCACCGCCACCACCAATAATGATGGCGTCGAAAGAAATCGTTGGAATGTTAGCCATGAATCAGATACCCCAGAGAATCTGCACACCCCAGACGAAGTAAGCGAACATCGCGACGCCGCATACTGCCTGGAAAAGGAAACGTACTGCAGTCGCGGACTTGCCCAGCGCCATCGGCGTCAGGTAGTCGGTCGCGATGGTCCACATGCCGACCCAGGCGTGAGCGCCAAGGGCAACGAGGGCCAGCAGACTGAAGATACGCATCCCGTTGTGAGCGAACAGGCCGTGCCACTGGTCGTAGCCAATGCCCGGATTCGCTGCAAGGTATCCGATCAGGAAGATGAAATAAGCCGCGAGAACAACCGCAGACACACGTTGCGCCATCCAGTCATAGAGGCCCGAACGCGAAAGGTTCGTAACGCTGGTTACCATATCCAAACTCCTGCCAGAACGATCAGCACCACGGAACTGGCGATGATGATTTTCGAGCCCAGGCGGCCGCCTTCCAGCGTCTCTCCGATGCCCATGTCCATGATCAAGTGGCGCACACCGGCTACCAAGTGATACAGCAGAGCGGACAGGAGGCCCCATGCTACGAACTTGGCCAGCGGGCTGGTCAAGCATGCCTTCACTTCGGCAAAACCTTCCTCGGAACCCAGGGATTTGCCCAATGCATAAAGCATGAAGCCAAGGCCCAGGAAGAGGATGATGCCGGAAACACGGTGAAGTAACGAGGTAACGCCGGTGATGGGGAGTTTGATGGTCCTTAGGTCTAGGTTTACAGGTCGTTGGCTTTTCACGGCTTTTTTTTCACACTGAAGAGCCCCTAACAATCAGGGCAAAGTTGTTGGGGAGTGCACTGGTCAGGTAACCACCACCCAGGGATGCGACCCCCAATAAAGCAGGCCCAAAAGCCCTTGGCGGTCGGTGGCCGAGTATAGACAGTTAGGCTACTAATGACAACGCAATCACCTACCCCCAATAGCTGATTGCACAAGTTGCATAAAAGGCGTAAATGGCAGTCAATTTCGAGGAAAAAGTGCGCTTAAAGCCTTCTGGAGCAAGACTTTAGGCAAATTGACATTCGAATTTATCTCACTATAGTGGTGCGGGCCCTGCGTGGGGGGTCTGTCTGATGGTTCAAGCATAAATAGGAGGCCACATGGCTGACAAAAAAGCGCAGTTGATCATCGAGGGCGCAGCCCCCGTCGAGCTGCCCATTTTAACCGGCACCGTTGGTCCCGATGTAATCGATGTTCGGGGCCTGACGGCCACGGGCCGCTTCACTTTCGACCCTGGTTTCATGTCGACCGCTTCGTGCGAATCGAAGATCACCTATATCGACGGCGACAACGGCATTCTGCTGCACCGCGGCTACCCGATCGAACAGCTGGCTGAAAAATCGGACTACCTGGAAACCTGCTACCTGCTGCTCAACGGCGAACTGCCGACCGCAGAACAGAAGGCCCAGTTCGTCAGCACCGTGAAAAACCACACCATGGTTCACGAGCAGCTGAAAACCTTCTTCAACGGCTTCCGTCGCGACGCCCACCCAATGGCCGTCATGTGCGGTGTAGTCGGCGCCCTCTCGGCCTTCTACCACGACTCCCTCGACATCAATAACCCGCAGCATCGCGAAATCTCCGCGATCCGTCTGGTTGCCAAGATGCCGACCCTGGCAGCGATGGTTTACAAGTACTCCATGGGCCAACCCATGATGTACCCGCGCAACGACCTGACGTACGCGGAAAACTTCCTGCACATGATGTTCAACACCCCGTGCGAGATCAAACCGATCAGCCCGGTACTCGCCAAGGCCATGGACCGGATCTTCATCCTCCACGCCGACCACGAGCAGAACGCTTCGACCTCCACCGTGCGCCTGGCCGGCTCTTCGGGTGCCAACCCGTTCGCCTGTATCGCCGCCGGTATCGCCGCACTGTGGGGCCCTGCCCACGGCGGCGCGAACGAAGCCGTGTTGACCATGCTTGACGAGATTGGCGATGTGTCGAACATCGACAAGTTCATCGCCAAGGCCAAGGACAAGAACGATCCGTTCAAACTGATGGGCTTCGGTCACCGCGTTTACAAGAACCGCGATCCTCGCGCGACTGTAATGAAGCAGACCTGCGACGAAGTACTGAAGGAACTGGGCATCAACAACGATCCGCAACTCGAACTGGCCATGCGCCTGGAAGAGATCGCGCTGACCGACCCGTACTTCATCGAGCGCTCGCTGTACCCGAACGTCGACTTCTACTCGGGGATTATCCTCAAGGCGATCGGCATTCCAACCAGCATGTTCACCGTGATTTTCGCGCTGGCACGTACTGTTGGCTGGATTTCGCACTGGAAAGAGATGCTCTCCAGCCCGTACAAGATTGGCCGTCCGCGCCAGCTGTACACCGGCTACGAGTCGCGTGATATTTCCAAGCTGGAAGACCGTAAATAAGATCTGTCTTGCGATAGGTTTTTAAGTTGTATCGGGAACGGCCTCTATTTATATAGGGGCCGTTTTTGTTTGTGCCGTGGCGGTTTTATTGGATTAGGGGCATATCCGATGCTGCGGGAGCCGCCGCTGGCGGTTTCGCCCTTACAGCAACTCACTTTTCCAAACGCCGAAAAGTAAGCAAAAGGCTTGGCCCCGGCGTACGGCACTTCGCTGAGGCTCAGTGTTCCCTCGCTACGGCGTCCATCCGGGGGCATCGCCTACGGTTTGCTTCGCTGCACCTCCTCTCGATGTATGCGGCTGCGCCGCACGGCGCTGCGCGCCTACCCCCGGATGAACACCTACGCTCGGCCTGCCGATGGGGCAAAAGATCAAAGGCCGAAGCCAAAGCCAGATCAAGATCACAAACCAGATCAAGAGCCCCTCACCCTAGCCCTCTCCCGGAGGGAGAGGGAACTGACCAAGGTGATTGCGAGAGCTACGCCGACGTGCGATACCGCGGTGAACTCATGCCTTGAAACACCCACAGATCGGCCCCCTCTCCCTCCCGGGGGGAGAGGGAACTGACCGAGGTGATTGCGAGAGCTACGCCGACGTGCGATACCGCGGTGAACTCAGGTCTTGAAACACCCACAGATCGGCCCCCTCTCCCTCCGGGAGAGGGCTGGGGTGAGGGGCGAATCCACAACCAATCCAAAGCCGAGCGCGCTGTTGCTCCTCACCACTCAACAGGATGAGCGTTAGCTCGGCTGCAGCTCTTGATCTGTAAGGCGACGTCGGAAGGCTGAGCGGAGGGATTGATCCGGGGGGTGGGAGCGTAGCGACCGTTTGGCGCAGCCAAACACAGCGAGAAGAGGTGCAGCGAAGCAAACCGTAGGCGCTGCGCCCGGATCGATCCCGCAGCGAAGGAACCCCGAGCTCCAGCGAGCGGGCCGCACGTAGGAGCAAGCGTTTTTTGCTTACTTTTTTTGGCGTTTGAAAAAAAGTGAGTCGCCGTAAGGGCGAAACCCTAAGCCGCCGTTACCGCAGCAACGGATATGTACAAAATCCACACAAAAAGCACAGCCTGCCCGATAACCGCCCACAAAAAATGCCCCGATCTCTCAACCGGGGCATTCAGCACAACATTACCAAACCATCAAACCATCAATGCGAAACCGCCCCGCTCGCCCCCAACCCAGTCTGCGAACGCACAAACTGCGGGAAGAACAGCGCACGTTCTTTGTCCGCAGCCGCCGACTTGTCAGTAATCGAGAAGAACCAGATCCCGACAAAGGCAATGATCATCGAAAACAACGCCGGATACTCATAAGGGAAGATCGCCTTCTCGTGATGCAGAATCTGCACCCAAATGGTCGGCCCGAGAATCATCAAACCCACCGCACTGATCAACCCCAACCACCCACCAATCATCGCACCACGAGTCGTCAGCTTCTTCCAGTACATCGAAAGCAACAGCACCGGGAAGTTGCAGCTCGCCGCAATCGAGAACGCCAGACCCACCATGAACGCAATGTTCTGGCTTTCGAACAAAATACCCAGGCCAATCGCCAGGATCCCCAGTGCGATGGTGGTGATCTTCGAAACGCGAATCTCATCCTTGTCGTTAGCCTTGCCCTTCTTGATCACGCTGGCATACAGATCGTGAGACACCGCCGAAGCACCGGCCAGCGTCAAACCTGCCACTACCGCCAGAATGGTCGCAAAGGCTACCGCCGAGATGAAGCCGAGGAAGATACTGCCGCCCACCGCGTCAGCCAGGTGCACCGCCGCCATGTTGTTGCCGCCGAGCAGAGCGCCCGCTGCATCTTTGAAGGCCGGGTTGGTGCTGACCAGCAGGATCGCGCCGAAGCCGATGATGAAGGTCAGGATGTAGAAGTAACCAATGAAGCCGGTCGCGTACAGCACGCTCTTACGCGCTTCTTTTGCGTCGCTCACAGTGAAGAAGCGCATCAGGATGTGTGGCAGGCCAGCGGTACCGAACATCAGTGCCAGGCCCAGCGAGAACGCCGAAATCGGATCTTTCACCAGACCGCCCGGGCTCATGATCGCTTCACCTTTCGGGTGAACCTTGATCGCCTCGGAGAACAGCATGTTGAAGTCGAAGTTGACGTGCTTCATCACCATCAGCGCCATGAACGAGGCACCGGACAGCAACAACACGGCTTTGATGATCTGCACCCAGGTGGTCGCGAGCATGCCGCCGAACAGCACGTACATGCACATCAGGATACCGACCAGAATCACCGCCACGTAGTAGTCGAGACCGAACAGCAGCTGGATCAGCTTGCCGGCTCCGACCATTTGCGCGATCAGGTAAAACGCCACCACCACCAGCGAGCCGCAGGCGGACAGAGTGCGTATCTGGGTTTGCCCGAGGCGGTAGGACGCCACGTCGGCAAAAGTGTACTTACCCAGGTTACGCAGACGCTCGGCGATCAGGAACAGAATGATCGGCCAGCCCACCAGGAAGCCGATCGAGTAGATCAGGCCATCGTAGCCGGAGGTGAACACCAGCGCGGAAATCCCCAAGAAGGACGCCGCCGACATGTAGTCACCGGCAATCGCCAGACCGTTCTGGAAACCGGTGATCTTGCCGCCCGCCGCATAGTAGTCGGCAGCCGACTTGTTACGTTTGGATGCCCAGTACGTGATGCACAGGGTGGCGCCAACGAACACTACGAACATGGCGATCGCGGCGACGTTGAGCGGTTGTTTGTGGACTTCGCCGGTCAGGGCGTCAGCGGCCCAGACGGCTGGCGCGAACGCCGAGATGCTCAGAAGAGCCAGTAGACGCCGGATCATTGCTGAGCCTCCTTGAGAATCGCATTGTTCAGGTCGTCGAACTCGCCATTGGCGCGGCGCACGTAGATAGCGGTCAGGATGAAGGCCGAGACAATCAGCCCGACACCGATCGGGATGCCCCATGTGATGGATGATTCAGGACTGATCTTCGCCCCGAGCACTTGCGGCCCATAAGCGATCAGCAGGATGAATGCCGAGTAAAGCCCTAGCATGATCGCCGAGAGTATCCAGGCGAATCGTTCCCTTTTCTGAACCAGCTCCTTGAAGCGCGGGCTGTTTTGAATCGAGAGGTAAATGCTGTCGTTCATTGTTTTTATCCTCGCAGCACAGATTATTGTTGGAACGTATCCACTCTATGCGGCTTCGGAACAGGTTCCAGACGACCTTAGTATTAGAACGACATGACGTTTTCGCCAATTTTCAGCAGGAATAAATAAATGCAGGAGGGAGCCTGCTCGCGATGGCGTCGTATCAGTCAACATTTTCGTCAACTGACAGAACGCTATCGCGAGCAGGCTCACTCCTACAGGGGGATTGCGGTGTTGTGGTTATTTGGTCCAGTCAGCCACGCGATCCGGGTGTTTGGCTACCCAGTCTTTCGCGGCGGCTTCAGGTTTTGCACCGTCCTGAATCGCCAGCATGACTTCGCCGATTTCGTCTTTCGATGCCCACTGGAAGTTCTTCAGGAACTTGGCCACTTCCGGTGCCTTGGCGTCGAGCTCTTTGCTGCCGATGCTGTTCACGGTTTCAGCTGCGCCGTACACGCCTTTCGGGTCGTCGAGGAAGCGCAGTTTCCACTTGGCGAACATCCAGTGCGGCACCCAACCGGTGACGGCAATGGATTCGTTCTTCTTCTCGGCACGGGTCAGCTCGGCGATCATGCCGGCGCCGGAACTGGCCTTGAGATTGTATTTATCGAGGCCGTAATCCTTGATCGCCTGATCGGTTTTGAGCATCACGCCTGAACCGGCGTCGATGCCGACGATGCGATTTTTGAAGGTGTCATCGGTTTTCAGATCTTCGATCGACTTGGCTTTGACGTACTCCGGCACGATCAGGCCGATTTTTGCATCCTTGAAGTTCGGGCCGTAATCGACGACCAGATCCTTGTTCTTCGCCCAGTACTCGCCATGGGTGACTGGCAACCAGGCCGAAAGCATGGCGTCGAGTTTGCCGGTGGCAACGCCCTGCCACATGATCCCGGTGGCGACGGCTTGCAGCTTCACGTCGTAGCCGAGTTTCTGCTTGATGACCTCGGCTGCCACGTGCGTGGTCGCAACGCTGTCGGACCAGCCGTCAACGTAACCGATGTTCAGGGTCTTGGTTTCCGCGCTGGCCAGTGTTGCGCCCATCGCAAGCGCCAGTGCGGCACCTGCGCTTAAAAGTCGTCGCATCTTCATCGTTACTTCCCCGAAATGCTGCGCCCGACGGATGACGGGCGGTATCAACGTATTGTTATGGTGCACAGCGCCCCCATCACGCCTGACCGCAAACTCGCAGGAACATCAGTGGAGTGCTGACGCTTTGATCATCAACCTCACGCCGCACGCGACCTGCTCTGTCAGCGACCTCAAGACAACGAGAAACGACATCAGAAGGCCATTAACTGCCTCCGGATAATTGGCGCCAGACAATCCGCCCGAACTTTGCATGTCAAAATCATGCGGGCCACCAACCCCTGTATAAATGCAGGTAACATGCGTCGCTTTGCAGCCACTCGGCCTGACCATGTCCGCGACTTCCCGCTTCCCTTTCCTGCCTTATCTCTTCGCCTGCCTGCTTGGCCTGTTTGCCCTCGGCGGCTTTTGGTACGGCCTCGGCAAACCGGTAATCCTGCCGGACGCCGCAACGCCGACGCACAAACTGCAATGCGCCTCCTACACGCCGTTCGACAAGGACCAGTCGCCGTTCGACGTGCCGTTCAAACTGCGCCCGGAGCGCATGGACGCCGACCTCGCGTTGCTGGCGACACGCTTTGAATGCATTCGCACCTATTCAATGACCGGCCTTGAAGCGCTGCCCGATCTGGCACGCAAGCACGGTCTGAAATTGATGATCGGCGCCTGGGTCAACAGCAACCCGGTGGACACCGAAAAAGAAGTCGAGCTGCTGATCAAATCGGCCAACGCCAACCCGGACGTGGTCAGCGCGGTGATCGTCGGCAACGAAGCGCTGCTGCGCAAGGAAGTCACCGGCGCGCAACTGGCTCGCCTGATCAACAAGGTCAAGAGCCAGATCAAGCAACCGGTGACCTACGCGGATGTCTGGGAGTTCTGGCTCAAGCACCCGGAAGTCGCGCCGGCAGTGGATTTCCTGACCATTCATTTGCTGCCGTACTGGGAAGATGATCCCTCCAACATCGATGCCGCCCTGCACCACGTGGCAGAGGTGCGTCAGGTGTTCGGCAACAAATTCGCCCCGAAAGACGTGATGATTGGCGAAACCGGCTGGCCTAGCGAAGGCCGTCAGCGCGAGACGGCGCTGCCGAGCCGGGTCAACGAAGCGAAGTTCATTCGTGGATTTGTCGCAATGGCCGAGAAGGAAGGCTGGCATTACAACCTGATCGAAGCGTTCGATCAGCCATGGAAACGTGGCAGTGAAGGCGCGGTGGGCGGCTATTGGGGGCTGTTCGATGCGGATCGCCAGGACAAAGGCGTGCTCGCCGGGCCAGTGACCAATGTGCCGTACTGGAAGGAATGGCTAGCGGTCGGTGGTTTGATTTTCCTCGCAACCTTGCTGCTGGGCGGTCGCGTGCGTACCACCCGCGCAGCCCTGGTGTTGCCGCTGCTGGGCGCTCTCGCCGCTTGCTCGATGGGCGCGTGGGGGGATCTGGCACGCGTGACCACACGCTTTACCGGTGAATGGCTGTGGGTCGGTTTGCTGACGGTGCTGAATCTGTTGGTGTTAGCGCATGCTGCACTGACGCTCAGCGCGCGTACGGGTTGGCGTGAACGGGCGTTCAGTCTGCTGGAGCGGCGCGCCGGCTGGCTGGTCGCGGCGGCCGGGTTTGCGGCGGCAGTGATGGTGCTCGAGATGGTCTTTGACCCGCGTTATCGCAGCTTCGCCAGCATGGCGTTTGTGCTGCCGGCGCTGGTTTACCTGTGCCGTCCGGTGAGCGTGCCGCGTCGCGAAATTGCCTTGCTGACGTTTATTGTCGGTGCGGGGATTGCACCGCAGTTGTATCAGGAAGGTTTGCAGAATCAGCAGGCGTGGGGTTGGGCGTTGGTGAGTGGATTGATGGTGGCTGCGTTGTGGCGCTGCCTGCGCATTCGCAACAGCTGATCAAAAGCAAGATCAAAAGATCGCAGCCTTCGGCAGCTCCACAAGGTGTACGCCATCTCAATGCAGGAGCTGCCGAAGGCTGCGATCTTTTCCATCAGGCGCTACGGGACTCGCGGACCAGACGCAACCCGGCAATCACCAGCGCAAACACCGCAAAAGTGGTGTTGTACAACGCCAGCGCCGGCAGCCCGAACACCAGCGCCAGCACAGCCAGCCACCACCCTGCCCGCCCGGGCAAGACGAAAGCGATCAGCGCCGCAACCAGCGCCGCCCAGCCCAGCACCTGAAAATGAATCATCAGCCCGAGGTTGGAACGCAGCTGGCATTCCCAACGGCTGGCCTCATCCACGCAGATGCCCACCCACTTGCCGTCCTCCATAAAGCCATAACGCGCGCCATAACTGGCGGCCAGCCATAACGGCAACAGAACGAGCAGCAAAATCACGGGCAAGCGGCGGGACATGAAGCACTCCAAACGTGGGAAATCGGCGGCCAGCTTAATCTGCCGCCAGCCGTGTGCAAGCGCTAACAACAGTTAACTGTTCATTGAAGCGGTGCAAAGTGTATCGTCCAGCTACTATTACTCCGAATTCTGCCTGTTTGGTGCTGATGCATGGCACTTTGGCGCAAACCCAGTGGTCATAGCCTGCGAACTTCATTCGGCACCTTCCTCTAAGGGATCTAGTCATGCTCCGTTCCTTGCGCTTCGCCGCGCTGTTCAGCGGCCTTATTTTGAGTGCGTCCGCACTGGCGGTAGATATCGATGCCGCCAGTTATGGCTACCCCCTGACCAATCCGTTCGAGGCGACCATCGCCACGACCCCGCCGGATTTGCGCCCGGAATTGCCGCTGGACGACGACATCAATCAGTCGGATCGCAGCGTCACTTTGCGCCCGGAGCGTGCGTTTATCCTGCCGGACAATTTCTGGGCAGTGAAAAAACTCACCTACCGCATCGCCACGCAGGACAAGCCGGCGCCGCTGATCTTCCTGATCGCCGGCACCGGCGCACGCTATGACAGCACGCTTAACGAATACCTGAAAAAGCTCTACTACAAGGCCGGCTACCACGTCGTGCAGTTGTCCTCGCCGACCAGCTTCGACTTCATCAGCGCCGCCTCGCGCTTCGCCACCCCGGGCGTGACCAAGGAAGACGCCGAAGACATGTACCGGGTGATGCAGGCCGTGCGCGCGCAAAACCCGAAAGTGCCGGTCACCGAGTACTATCTGACCGGCTACAGCCTCGGCGCCCTCGATGCGGCATTCGTGGCGCACCTCGACGAGACGCGTCGCAGCTTCAACTTCAAGAAAGTCCTGCTGCTCAATCCGCCGGTGAACCTCTACACCTCGATCACCAACCTCGACAAGCTGGTCCAGACCGAGGTCAAGGGCATCAATAACAGCACCACGTTCTATGAACTGGTACTGAGCAAATTGACCCGCTACTTCCAGCAGAAAGGCTACATCGACCTCAACGATGCGCTGCTCTACGACTTCCAGCAGTCCAAGCAGCACCTGACCAACGAACAGATGGCGATGCTGATCGGCACCTCGTTCCGCTTCTCGGCAGCCGACATCGCGTTCACCTCGGACCTGATCAACCGTCGCGGCCTGATCACCCCGCCGAAGTTTCCGATCACCGAAGGCACCAGCCTCACGCCGTTCCTCAAGCGTGCCCTGCAATGCGACTTCGACTGCTACCTGACCGATCAGGTGATTCCGATGTGGCGCGCACGCACCGACGGCGGCAGCCTGCTGCAACTGATCGATCAGGTCAGCCTGTATGCGCTCAAGGATTACCTGCACGACAGCCCGAAAATCGCCGTGATGCATAACGCCGATGACGTGATTCTCGGCCCCGGCGACCTCGGTTTCCTGCGCAAGACCTTCGGTGATCGCCTGACCGTTTACCCACTGGGCGGCCATTGCGGCAACATTAACTACCGCGTCAACAGCGACGCCATGCTGGAGTTCTTCCGTGGCTAAATATCTCCTGCTGATTGCAGCGCTCCTCTGCGCAGGCGTGGCCCAGGCCGACAACAGTAAGGCCAACGCACCCGTCGTGGTCGACAGCGACGGCTTCAAAGAGCCGCTGTCCAAACTGAAATTCAACCCGGGACTGGACCAGCGCGAATTCGAGCGTTCGACGCTCAACGCGCTGAACGTCTACGACCCGCTGGAATCGTGGAACCGTCGGGTTTACCACTTCAACTACCGCTTCGACCAATGGGTATTCCTGCCGGTGGTCGATGGCTATCGCTACGTCACGCCAAGCTTTGTGCGCACCGGTGTGAGCAACTTCTTCAACAACCTCGGCGATGTGCCGAACCTGTTGAACAGCCTGTTGCAGTTCAAAGGTCAGCGCTCGATGGAAACCACCGCGCGCCTGTTGCTCAACACCACCATCGGCATCGCCGGCCTGTGGGACCCGGCGACCGCCATGGGCCTGCCACGCCAGAGCGAAGACTTCGGGCAGACCCTGGGTTTCTACGGTGTACCGGGTGGCGCCTACTTCGTACTGCCGATCTTCGGCCCGTCGAACATTCGTGACACCGCAGGCCTCGCCGTGGATTTCACTGCCGAGTCGGCGATCAACTTCCTCAATGTTTCGGAAGTGAGCTCCAACCACCCGGAAGTCTGGGCCTTGCGCGCCGTCGACAAGCGCTACCAGACCAGCTTCCGTTACGGTCAGATGAACTCGCCGTTCGAGTACGAGAAAGTGCGTTACGTGTACACCGAAGCGCGTAAGTTGCAGATCGCCGAATAGTTTTCGGCAGAAACAAAAAAGGGCCATTCGATGCGAGTCGAATGGCCCTTTTTTTTAAGATCAAGGGATCGCAGCCTGCGGCAGCTCCTACAGAGGGTGCGCGATGCCCATGTAGGAGCTGCCGCAGGCTGCGATCTTTTAGCCCTTAACAGATTTCCAGATTTTGCCGACGATGGAAACCACCGCCAACACCACCGCACCGGCAAAGATCCCCGCCACGCCATTGAGCAACATCGGCACCGCAAACCCGGCACTCCCGGCCGCTGCGCCAACGCCTTCAATCCAGTGATGAATCACCGGCACGCCGTGGGTGAGAATGCCGCCACCGACGAGAAACATCGCCGCCGTGCCCACCACCGACAGGGTTTTCATCATGTACGGTGCTGCGCTGAGGATCCCGCTGCCAATCTTCTTCGCCATCTGCCCAGGCTTCTGGGTCAGCCACAAACCGAGATCGTCGAGTTTGACGATGCCCGCGACCAGGCCGTAAACCCCCACGGTCATGACGATGGCAATGCCCGACATCACGATCACTTGCTGGGTCAGCGAGGCATCCGCCACGGTACCCAACGTGATGGCGATGATTTCTGCCGACAGAATGAAGTCAGTGCGAATCGCGCCTTTGATCTTGTCCTTTTCGTACGCCACCAGATCGGTCGCAGGATCCGCCACGGCTTCTGTCAACTGCGCATGCCCGGCCTCGTCTTCAGCCTCGCTGTGGAGAAATTTGTGCGCGAGTTTTTCGAAGCCTTCGAAACACAGATACGCGCCACCGACCATCAACAACGGCGTCACCAGCCAAGGGACGAACGCACTGATCGCCAGCGCCGACGGCACGAGGATCAGCTTGTTGACGAATGAGCCCTTGGCCACCGCCCAAACCACCGGAATTTCCCGCTCGGCACGCACGCCGGAGACTTGCTGGGCATTCAGCGCCAGGTCGTCGCCGAGCACGCCGGCGGTTTTCTTGGCGGCCATTTTGCTCATCAACGCCACGTCATCCAGAACGGTGGCGATATCGTCGACCAGCACCAGCAAACTGCTTCCTGCCATGAATCCTGTTTCCTTTTATGTATGAATGTTGCGAAGCATAACGCGACCACAGACCACACGGAGCATTCTTGAGCGCCGCGCGAGGCCGGTGCTACCATGCGCAACCGCCAGAACAGGCAAGGAACCACCGGGTTTATGAGCACAATCCGCGAGCGCAACAAAGAACTGATCCTGCGTGCCGCCAGTGAGGAGTTTGCCGACAAGGGCTTCGCTGCGACCAAAACCAGCGACATCGCCGCCAAGGCAGGATTGCCCAAGCCCAACGTCTACTACTACTTCAAGTCCAAGGAAAACCTCTATCGCGAGGTTCTGGAAAGCATCATCGTGCCGATCCTGCAGGCCTCGACCCCGTTCAATCCGGACGGCGTACCGAGCGAAGTGCTGAGCGGCTACATCCGCTCGAAGATCCGCATCTCCCGTGACCTGCCCTTCGCCTCCAAGGTGTTCGCCAGCGAAATCATGCACGGCGCGCCACATTTGAGCGCTGACCTGGTCGAGCAGCTCAACGGCCAGGCCAAGCACAACATCGACTGCATCCAGAGCTGGATCGACCGCGGCCAGATCGCCCCGATCGACCCGAATCACCTGATGTTCAGCATCTGGGCCGCGACCCAGACCTACGCCGACTTCGACTGGCAGATTTCTGCGGTCACCGGGAAGGAGAATCTGGACGAAGCGGATTATGAAGCAGCGGCGCAGACGATTATCCGGTTGGTGCTCAAAGGCTGTGAGCCAGATCAATAAGACTGCGGTGACGCCATCGCGAGCAGGCTCACTCCTACAGGGGAACGCATTCCAAATGTAGGAGTGAGCCTGCTCGCGATCAAGGCAACTCGGTTTGAGCTCAAACCCAAATAGCATCCCACAGCGGATAGTCACCTAGTTTTTGTACAAGTCCTGCCCGCAATGGGTTAGCCACGACATACCGCGCCACTTTCACCAGATCCTCCTCTCGCCGCAGTGCCCGGTCATGAAAGCCTCGCTGCCAGATAGAGTTGCTATCACCAGTAGCCTGCTTTACCGCTTTAGCACTCAGTGACTTGGTCTTCTGCATCAACTCACTCAAGGTTCCCTGCCGCAACTCGATCAGCCAGTGAAAATGATCCGGCATAACCACCCACGCCAATGAGTTGGCCTGGCCAGAATGCTGAGCATTTCTAAATTGCTTGACGACCAATCTACCAGGGTGAAATCCCTGAAGACCGGTTTCCTCTGATATGTGTTGGTAGTTAACAGATAAATGCGACTGGCTTCGGCGTAGCGTCCGAATCGCAATCGGTGTGCAGCAGGTAAATCCGGCATTCCTTTGCCCTCCATGATCAGGTCATGAAAGGCTAGTTCTGTGGATTCAATTGGGGTGGGTGGACCTTTGGCTGGATGTGTCTGGAAGGTTGCTATCGCGAGCAGGCTCACTCCTACATAGGGTTTGTGGTGTTTAGACAATTTGTGTCTAAACACGCCCCTTGTAGGAGGGAGCCTGCTCGCGATGACTCTTCTTCAGGCGCCGCAAGACTTCACGAATAAAAATCTCAAGCCTCCTCCCCCATCAACCAGCGCAATGCCTGCGGCAGCGAAGTGCTCCAGTCCTCCGGAAAAGTGTGTCCAGCCTCGTGAGTGCGCGACTTTACCTCGTTGCCGTCGCTGAACAGCTTGCGGAAATCGGCGCTCATCTGTTGATTGCCCGGTCCTTCTTTCTCACCGTTGATGACAAACACACGTTTGCCGCGTGCCTTGCTTTCGGTAGGCGTCGGCTGATTGCCGCCGGGTGACAGCAGCAGTGCGCCGGCGTAATCGTCCGGGTGTTGCGCCAACAAGGCGCCGGCGTGTTGCGAGCCTTGCGAGAAACCCATCAGGAACACGCGTTTGCGGTCGATGCATTGCTGGGCTTCGAGGGTTTTGAGGCCATTCTGCACCGTTTGATGAGTACCTTCAAAACCTGGGCCGATCCAGCGGAAGCTGTCGACCGCATTGATCATTTGCGTACCGTTGATCCCTAGAATGATTGCGCCCGTGTCAGCCAGCGGTTGGTAGCCCTCATCCAGTTCACCATTGACGCCATAACCGTGCAGCCAGACCACTACCGGCCGGCAGGCTTTGGGCACCGGAATGCTTGCCGACGGGTTGAGCACCGATATCGCGCCAACCTTGCCCACGGCGATTTTCCGGTAGCGTTCCTGCGCGTGCGCCAGCACGGTTTTGTAGGTGTCAGATTCGCGCAGATCAGCAAAATCCTCATCGCCAGCCATCAATGGGCCGAACCACAAACCACGATCATCGGCTTCGCGCAGGAAGCGCTCGGCCAATTTGTCGTCACCACGACGAGCAAACAGCGCCGCGACCTGATAAGGCGCCTGCAATTGTTTCGGATCTTCACGGCTGGCGGCCAGATAGACGGCAATGGCCTGCAACGTATCGGACGATTCGAGCTTTTCCGCGCGCTCCATCAGTTCCTCGACGTCGTCGGCATTGATCAATGCCGAGACCACCGGGCTCAGTGCGTTGAACGCGATTTCTTCGGCATCGGGAGTTTCCGTCGCATGCAGGACGGGAGTGCAGAGAATGATGGCGGCGGCCATCGTCATGGCAAATAGCGTCTTCACGCAGATCTTCCTTGATACATAAACGAGAGGGGCGGCAGTCTATAGACCCCGCCCCTCTTCGTCATCATCACACCATCAGGCGTGCTGACTCATTGCCGGTCAGGCCGCCACCCCCGCATCCGCACGCAGGTCCAGCGCCTCCACCGCTTTGATCGCCACTTGCTCATCGATATCCGACAGATCGCCGCTAATCCCGATCGCTCCCAGCACATTGCCGGCCTGATCACGAATCAACACACCGCCCGGTGCCGGCACGACGCTGCCCTGGCCCATGCTGTTCAGCGCGGCAATAAAGGCCGGGCGTTGTTGTGCATCAAGTGCCAGCAAGCGTGAGCCTTTGCCCAGAGCGATGGCGCCCCAGGCTTTGCCGATGGCGATGTTCGGGCGCAGCAGGCTCGCGCCGTCTTCGCGCTGCAGGGTGATCAGGTGGCCGCCGGTATCGAGTACCGCGATGGTCAGCGGCGCGGCGTTGATGCCCCGCCCGGCCGTGATGGCTTCGTTGACCAGGTTGACTGCGACTTTCAAGGTTAAAGCGCTCATGGTGCCGTCCTCATTTTGTTATAGGGAAAGTCGGGGGCTGCGGTTTTCTGCCGCAGCCCGATGCAACAAATAGAACACAATGAATTATTTTTTTGTATACAATAATTCTCGAAAAGCGCCACATGCGACGAAAAGCCACAGCAGAAACGGCTTCCGACGAATGAAACAGGCGCTTGAGAAAATGGATTGACCTGCGCCGTCCGCCGTGAATACACTCTGCGCAAAGCCACTTGTATACAATTACAAAACGTAAAGAGGCACAAAACCATGAGCAAAATGAGAGCAATCGAAGCCGCCGTTCTGGTGATGCGCCGTGAAGGGGTTGATACCGCTTTTGGCATCCCGGGCGCTGCCATCAACCCGCTGTACTCCGCCTTGCAGAAAATCGGTGGCATCGATCACGTCCTTGCTCGCCACGTTGAAGGCGCCTCGCACATGGCCGAGGGCTACACCCGCACCAAGGCCGGCAACATCGGCGTGTGCATCGGTACTTCCGGCCCTGCCGGTACCGACATGGTCACCGGGCTCTACAGCGCCTCGGCCGACTCGATTCCAATCCTCTGCATTACCGGCCAGGCACCCCGCGCCCGTATGCACAAGGAAGACTTCCAGGCTGTCGACATCACCAGCATCGTCAAGCCAGTCACCAAGTGGGCGACCACTGTTCTGGAACCGGGCCAAGTGCCTTACGCGTTCCAGAAAGCGTTCTTCGAGATGCGTTCCGGCCGTCCAGGCCCAGTGCTGATCGACCTGCCGTTCGACGTGCAGATGGCCGAAATCGAATTCGATATCGACGCTTACCAGCCGCTGCCATTGGCCAAACCGACCGCGACCCGCATTCAGGTCGAGAAGGCTTTGGCTCTGCTTGATCAAGCTGAGCGCCCATTGCTGGTTGCCGGTGGCGGCATCATCAACGCCGACGCCAGCGATCTGCTGGTTGAATTCGCTGAACTGACCGGCATCCCGGTGATCCCGACCCTGATGGGCTGGGGCACCATTCCGGACGATCACCCGCTGATGGTCGGCATGGTCGGTCTGCAGACTTCGCACCGTTACGGCAACGCGACGATGCTGAAATCCGACGTGGTGTTGGGGATCGGTAACCGTTGGGCTAACCGTCACACCGGTTCGGTTGACGTTTACACCGAAGGCCGCAAGTTCATTCACGTCGACATCGAAGGCACGCAGATCGGTCGTGTGTTCACGCCGGATCTGGGCATCGTTTCCGACGCTGCTGCCGCACTGACCGTGTTCATCGAAGTGGCCCGTGAATGGCAAGCCGCCGGCAAGCTGAAAAACCGCAGTGCCTGGCTGCAAGACTGCCAGCAGCGCAAAGCCAGCCTGCACCGCAAGACTCACTTCGACAACGTGCCGGTAAAACCGCAACGCGTTTACGAAGAAATGAACCAGGTGTTCGGCAAGGACACCTGCTACGTCAGCACCATTGGTCTGTCGCAGATTGCCGGCGCGCAGTTCCTGCACGTCTACAAACCGCGTCACTGGATCAACTGTGGCCAGGCAGGCCCGTTGGGCTGGACCATTCCGGCGGCGCTGGGCGTGGTGAAGGCCGATCCGAGCCGTAAAGTCGTGGCCCTGTCGGGGGACTATGACTTCCAGTTCATGATCGAAGAACTGGCGGTCGGCGCTCAGTTCAAACTGCCGTACATCCACGTCGTGGTGAACAACTCGTACCTGGGTCTGATCCGTCAGGCACAGCGCGGCTTCGAAATGGACTACTGCGTGCAGCTGTCCTTCGATAACCTCAACGCGCCGGAACTCAACGGTTACGGTGTTGACCACGTTGCAGTGGCTGAAGGCCTCGGCTGTAAAGCGCTGCGTGTGTTCGAACCATCGGAAATCGCCCCTGCCCTGCGCAAGGCCGAACAGATGATCGAAGAGTTCAAGGTGCCGGTGATCGTCGAGATCATTCTGGAGCGTGTGACCAACATCTCCATGGGTACCGAGATCAACGCCGTCAACGAATTCGAAGACCTGGCGCTGGTCGGCAACGATGCGCCAACGGCGATTTCGTTGCTCGACTGATCCGCCATGGCCTGATGCTCCTGTAGGAGCTGCCGCAGGCTGTGATCTTTTGATCTTTGTTGTTAACAGATCAAGATCAAAAGATCGCAGCCTGCGGCAGCTCCTACACGGGGTCATCATCATTAATTTGCAACGGGAGACCACCATGCCGCGTTTCGCAGCCAACCTGTCCATGCTGTTCACCGAACAGGATTTCCTTGCCCGTTTCGACGCCGCCGCCAAGGCTGGTTTCAGCGGTGTCGAGTACCTGTTCCCGTACGACTTCAGCTCCGCTGAAATCAAGGCCAAGCTCGACGCCAACGGTCTGACCCAAGTGCTGTTCAACCTGCCGGCCGGTGACTGGGCCAAGGGCGAGCGCGGTATCGCGTGTCTGCCGGATCGGGTCGAAGAGTTCCGCGCCGGTGTCGATCTGGCGATTGCCTACGCGCAAGTGCTGGGCAACACCCAGATCAACTGCCTGGCCGGTATTCGTCCGCAAGGCGTTGATGATGCAACCGTAGAAAAGACCTTCGTTGCCAACCTGAAATACGCCGCCGACAAGCTGCAGGCTGCGGGTATCAAACTGGTGATGGAAGCGATCAACACCCGTGACATTCCGGGCTTCTACCTGAACAACACGGCGCAAGCCCTGTCGATTCGCGAACAGGTCGGCAGCGCCAATCTGTTCCTGCAATACGACATCTATCACATGCAAATCATGGAAGGCGATCTGGCCCGCACCCTGCAATCGCACTTGGGCGAGATCAACCATGTGCAGCTCGCGGATAACCCGGGGCGCAACGAACCAGGCACTGGTGAAATCAACTACCGCTTCCTGTTCGAACACCTCGACCGCATCGGTTACCAAGGCTGGGTTGGTTGTGAATACAAGCCGCTGACCACCACCGAAGCAGGCCTCGGCTGGCTGAAAACCCACAACGCAATCTGACAAACACGTGACCCCGTAGGAGCTGCCGCAGGCTGCGATCTTTTGATCTTGTTATTTTGAAGATCAAGATCAAAAGATCGCAGCCTGCGGCAGCTCCTACAGGGGAAAGACAAAAACAAGAGGATTTTCTCATGGCTAAAATCGGATTTATCGGCACCGGCATCATGGGCCACCCAATGGCTTCGAACCTGCAGAAAGCCGGTCACAGCCTGTTCCTGTCGGCGCACCACGACGCCGCCCCTGCCGACCTGGTTGCCGCTGGCGCCGTCGCCCTGGCCAACCCGCGCGAAGTGGCACAGGAAGCTGAATTCATCATCGTTATGGTGCCGGATACCCCGCAGGTAGACGACGTCCTGTTCCGCGCTGACGGCGTTGCCGCCGGCCTGAGCAAAGGCAAGATCGTTATCGACATGAGCTCTATCTCGCCGACCGCCACCAAGGCGTTCGCTGCGAAGATCAACGAGAAAGGCGCGCAATACCTCGACGCACCGGTATCCGGTGGTGAAGTCGGCGCCAAAGCCGCGACCCTGAGCATCATGATCGGTGGCGACGCCGATGCCTTCGAACGCGCGCTACCGCTGTTCCAGGCCATGGGCAAGAACATCACTCTGGTCGGTGGCAATGGCGACGGTCAAACCGCCAAGGTCGCCAACCAGATCATCGTTGCGCTGAACATTCAGGCCGTTGCTGAAGCCCTGCTGTTCGCTTCGAAAAACGGTGCTGATCCGGCCAAGGTGCGTGAAGCACTGATGGGTGGCTTCGCTTCCTCGAAGATTCTTGAAGTGCACGGCGAGCGCATGATCAAAGGTACCTTCGATCCAGGCTTCCGCATCAGCCTGCACCAGAAAGACCTGAACCTGGCCCTGCAAGGCGCCAAAGAGCTGAACATCAACCTGCCAAACACCGCCAACGCCCAGCAAGTGTTCAGCACCTGCGCAGCCATCGGTGGCAGCAACTGGGATCACTCGGCGCTGATCAAAGGTCTGGAACACATGGCCAACTTCTCGATCCGCGACAAAAAATAAACCACTGCCCCGTCGCTCGTTCCCACGCTCTGCGTGGGAATGCAGCCCGGGACGCTCCGCGTCCCTGCCGAAGCGGACGCAGAGCGTCCATTGAGGCATTCCTTTGCTGCGCGTGGGAACGATCATCAGCATTAACCAAGAACAATAAGATTGGGAGCCCGCCATGTCGGTCGATCCGCAACAACTGCTGCGCGAGCTGTTTGCCACAGCCATCGACGCGGCCCATCCGAACCAGGTTCTCGAAGCCCATCTGCCCGCTGATCGCAGCGGCCGGGTGATCGTCATCGGCGCCGGTAAAGCCGCCGCCGCGATGGCGCAAGTGGTCGAGCGCAGCTGGCAAGGTGAAGTCTCCGGCCTCGTGGTGACCCGTTACGGTCACGGCGCCCCCTGCGAAAAAATCGAAGTGGTCGAAGCCGCGCATCCGGTGCCGGACGCTGCCGGTCTGGCCGTGGCCAAACGCGTGCTCGAGCTGGTCAGCAACCTGACTGAAGACGACCGCGTGATCTTCCTGCTCTCCGGTGGTGGCTCTGCCCTGCTGGCGTTGCCGGCCGCCGGCATCACCCTCGCCGACAAGCAGTCGATCAACAAAGCCCTGCTCAAATCCGGCGCGACCATCGGCGAGATGAACTGCGTGCGCAAGCACCTCTCGGCGATCAAGGGTGGCCGTCTCGGCAAGGCCTGCTGGCCTGCCACTGTCTACACCTACGCGATTTCCGATGTACCCGGCGACCTCGCCACGGTCATCGCTTCCGGCCCGACCGTGGCCGACCCAAGTACCTCCGCTGAAGCGCTGGCGATCATCAAACGCTACGGCATCGAGATCCCGGCGTCGGTACGCACCTGGCTGCAAAGCCCTGAGTCGGAAACCGTCAAACCCGGTGATCCGTCGCTGGCGCGCAGCCACTTCCAGTTGATCGCCCGCCCGCAGCAATCGCTGGATGCCGCAGCAGTGAAATGCCGTCAGGCCGGGTTCAGCACGCTGATCCTCGGCGACCTCGAGGGTGAGTCGCGCGAAGTGGCGAAAGTCCACGCCGGCATCGCCCGCCAGATCATCAATCACGGCCAGCCACTGGCTGCGCCGTGCGTGATTCTCTCCGGCGGCGAAACCACCGTGACCGTGCGCGGCAATGGCCGTGGCGGACGCAACGCCGAGTTCCTTCTGAGCCTGACCGAAAACCTCAAAGGCCAGCCCGGCGTCTATGCGCTGGCCGGTGACACCGACGGCATCGACGGCTCGGAAGACAACGCCGGCGCGATCATGACCCCGGACAGCTACGCCCGCGCCGCCACCCTCGGTTTGAGCGCCAGCGACGAGCTGGATAACAACAACGGCTACGGCTATTTCGCGGCGCTCGATGCGCTGATCGTCACCGAGCCGACCCGCACCAACGTCAACGACTTCCGCGCCATTCTGATCCTTGAGAGCTCCAAATCATGACGCCTGATAAAAAGGTCAAAATCCTCGCCACCCTCGGGCCTGCCGTCGATGGCATAGAAGACATCCGTGAACTGGTCGAGGCCGGGGTCAATATCTTCCGCCTGAACTTCAGCCACGGCGACCACGCCGACCACGCCAAGCGCTATCAGTGGATCCGCGAAGTCGAGCGCCAGCTCAACTACCCGTTGGGCATTCTGATGGACTTGCAGGGGCCGAAACTGCGCGTCGGCAAGTTCGCTGACGGCAAGGTGCAGTTGCATCGCGGTCAGGCATTTCGCCTGGATCTGGACGCGACACCGGGCGATGAGCGCCGGGTGAATCTGCCGCATCCAGAGATCGTTGCTGCGCTGGAAGCCGGCATGGATTTGCTGCTCGATGACGGCAAACTGCGTCTGCGCGTAGTCACCAAGTACGACGATGCGATCGATACCACCGTGCTCAATGGCGGCGAACTGTCGGATCGCAAAGGCGTCAACGTGCCGCAAGCGGTACTCGACCTCAGCCCGCTGACCGCCAAGGATCGCCGCGACCTGAGCTTCGGTCTGGAACTGGGTGTGGACTGGGTCGCGCTGTCGTTTGTGCAGCGTCCGCAAGACATCATCGAAGCCCGCGCATTGATCGGCGACAAAGCCTTTCTGATGGCGAAAATCGAGAAGCCTTCCGCCGTTGAACAACTGCGCGAAATCGCTGAATTGAGCGACGCGATCATGGTGGCTCGCGGCGACCTCGGCGTTGAAGTGCCGGCCGAAAGCGTGCCGCAGATTCAGAAAAACATCATCACCACCTGCCGCGAACTCGGTAAACCGGTGGTGGTGGCGACGCAGATGCTGGAGTCGATGCGCTTCTCCCCTGCCCCGACCCGCGCCGAAGTGACAGACGTTGCCAACGCCGTGGCCGAAGGCGCCGATGCGGTGATGCTGTCGGCAGAAACTGCCTCCGGCGAATACCCGCTGGAAGCCGTGCAGATGATGAGCAAGATCATTCGTCAGGTGGAAAACGGCCCGGACTATCAGACTCAGCTCGACGTCAGTCGGCCGAAAGCTGAAGCGACCGTTTCCGACGCGATCAGCTGCGCGATCCGTCGCATCAGCAACGTGCTGCCAGTGGCGGTGCTGGTCAACTACAGCGAGTCGGGCACATCGAGTTTGCGTGCCGCGCGGGAAAGGCCAAAAGCGCCGATCCTCAACCTGACGCCGAACCTGCAGACGGCACGGCGTTTGAGCGTGGCGTGGGGGATTCATTCGGTGGTCAACGATCGCTTGCGTCAGGTCGACGAAGTCTGTTCGACCGCGCTGGAAATCGCCCAGGCGCAAGGCATGGCCGAGCGTGGCGACACGTTGCTGATCACTGCCGGTGTGCCGTTTGGTCAGCCGGGGTCGACTAACTCGCTGCGTATCGAAACATTGATTTAACCGCCCACCATGATCGTTCCCACGCTCTGCGTGGGAATGCGGCCCGGGACGCTCTGCGTCCCAAGAGCAGACGCAGAGCGTCCTTTGAGGCATTCCCACGCAGAGCGTGGGAACGATCAACTGCCCAGATTTCCTCAACATGCCTGCCAATCATTTCAACACCCACTGCCCCGACTGGGCCGAGGCTTTGCTCAACGGTTTCAGTCAAATATTCCTCCAGCGCCATCCGCTGTGCGGCCTGCTGTGCCTGTTGGCGATCCTGCTGACGGCGCCAGTGCTGTTCGCCGGAGCGCTGCTCGGTGCCGTTGCCGGTTTGCTCACCGCGCAACGACGCAACTACGCCAAGGCTGATCGCCAGGCCGGACTGTTCAGCTACAACGGCATCTTGCTCGGTCTGCTGCTGAGCCTGTATTTCCCGTGGTCGCCGATGCTGCCGCCGCTGATTCTTGCCGCTGGCGGCTTGAGCGCGATGGTCACCCAGCAATGGCTCAAACATGTCTACAGCAGCCGATCGATTCCGGCCTATACCTCTCCGTTCGTGGCGATGAGCTGGGTTCTGCTGCTGTTCGCTGAACCGTCGGCGCCGATGACACACGTAGAAATGAGCACGCTGAACCTGCTTGCCGCCGAACTGCGTGGTTTGGGCCAGGTGATGTTTCTCGGTCATCCACTGGCCGGCGCCCTGATCGCCATCGGTTTGCTGATCGCTGATCGCCGCGCTTTCTGCTGGGCGCTGCTGGCGTCGGCCATCGGTCTCGGCTCCAGCCTGCTGCACCACGAAACCAGTGTCGCGCTGCTCGGCATCGGCAGCTACAACGCCGTGCTCGCCGCCCTTGCCTTCTCCGCGCAACGTCAACAACCGTGGTTGCCGCTGTTCGGCATCGTCCTCGCGCTGCTGGTCACGCCGCTGTTTGCCGCCATCGGCCTCGCTACGTTGACCGCGCCATTTATCCTCGCTGGCTGGCTGATCCGCGCCGGCATCCAGATGCTCGGCAAAACGCCGGTCGAGCGTGCGCCTTGCGCTCATGGGGAGAATCAACCTAGGCTGCGCTGATCTTCGATTCAGGCGTTATCCATGGACAGCAGCAACAGTTGGCGCGAACGACTCTACGTCATGATTTTCCAGAGCGACACCCTCGCCGGGCGTCGCTTCGACGGCATTCTGCTGTTGATCATCCTCGCCAGTCTGGTGATCGTGATGCTCGACAGCATCGACAGCATTCACCAGAACTACGCCGACGTGCTGGCCTACATCGAGTGGGGCTTCACGATCATCTTTCTCGGCGAGTACATCCTGCGTCTGTATTGCTCACCGAAACCATTGCGCTACGCCTTCAGCTTTTACGGGCTGGTGGATTTGCTGGCGATCGTGCCCGGCATCCTCGCCCTGTATTACAGCGATGCGCAGTACCTGCTGATCATCCGGATCATCCGCATGCTGCGGATCTTCCGCGTACTCAAGCTCAGCCCGTACCTCAAGCAAGCCAACTATTTGATGTCGGCGCTGCGTGGCAGCAAGCAGAAGATCGTCGTGTTTCTGGTCAGCGTCTGCACGCTGGTGACGGTGTTCGGCACGCTGATGTACGTGATCGAAGGCCCGGAGCATGGCTTCACCAGCATTCCCAAAGGTATCTATTGGGCGATCGTCACACTGACCACGGTAGGCTTCGGCGACATCGTGCCGAAGACCCCGCTGGGCCAGGTGATTTCGTCGTTGGTGATGATCACCGGTTACTCGATCATCGCTGTACCGACCGGGATTTTCACCGCCGAGCTGGCCAACGCCATGCGCGGCGAACAGCTGCAACACGACTGCCCGGTGTGCAAGAAAAACAGCCACGAACACGGCGCGGCGTTCTGCTCGCGATGCGGTAATGCGCTGTTCAAGAAACTGGAATAAGCACAGAGCTTTTTAATCTTTAAGCGACTACGCGCGCCCCGTTATAGTCAGTGGCAATTGACCATCACCCCCCCGATACATACGCAAACAACAAGGAATGCGCAGTGAAAAAACTCTTTGGCGCCTCACTTCTCGCCGCCGGCCTGGCCTTGGCCAACATCGCCCAGGCAGCCCCGACGCTGCTCAACGTTTCCTACGACGTGATGCGCGATTTCTACAAGGACTACAACACTGCGTTCCAGAAACACTGGCAAGCCGAGCACAACGAAAACATCACCGTGCAGATGTCCTTCGGCGGTTCGAGCAAGCAAGCGCGCTCGGTGATCGACGGCCTGCCGGCTGACGTCATCACCATGAACATGGCCACCGACATCAACGCCCTCGCCGACAACGGCAAACTGGTTCCGGAAAACTGGGTCACGCGTCTGCCGAACAACAGCGCGCCATTCACCTCCGCCACCGTGTTCATCGTCCGCAAGGGCAACCCGAAAGCCCTGAAAGACTGGCCGGATCTGCTCAAGGACGGCGTGCAAGTGATCGTGCCAAACCCGAAAACTTCGGGTAACGGCCGCTACACCTACCTGTCGGCTTGGGGTTATGTGCTGAAGAACGGTGGTGACGAGAACAAGGCCAAGGATTTCGTCGGCAAACTGTTCAAGCAGGCGCCAGTGCTGGACACCGGTGGCCGCGCCGCAACCACCACGTTCATGACCAACCAGATCGGCGACGTGCTGGTGACTTTCGAAAACGAAGCGGAAATGATTGCCCGCGAGTTTGGTCGTGATCAGTTTGAAGTGATTTACCCGAGTGTTTCGGCTGAGGCTGAGCCACCGGTTTCCGTGGTTGACAAAGTGGTCGACAAGAAAGGTTCGCGTGCGGCGGCGGATGAGTACCTGAAGTACCTGTGGTCGCCGGAAGGTCAGGAGATTGCTGCGGCAAACTACCTGCGTCCGCGTGATCCGGCGGTGCTGGCGAAGTACACCGATCGTTTCCCGAAAGTTGATTTCCTTTCGGTTGAGAAGACCTTCGGCGACTGGCGCACGGTGCAAAAAACTCACTTCAATGATGGCGGTGTCTTCGATCAGATTTACACCGGCCAGTAACACCTGATCCTCTGTAGGAGCTGCCGCAGGCTGCGATCTTTTGACTTTGATGTTTAGAAACAAGATCAAAAGATCGCAGCCTGCGGCAGCTCCTACAGGGGGAATTGTGTGAACCATTACATCGGTGGGGTGACGCCGTCCTTGCCGGCGGAGATGGATTGCGCAGTCAGCGTGCCGTCCGCACTTTGCGTGACGAAGGTGACAATCTTCACTCCAACCTTCAGCAAGCTTCTATCGCCCGGCGTCAGATTGACGATCGGCACATCCTCCGGCACCAGGATCTTCTGCTGCCCGCCCTTGTAGTTCACCGTCAGCACCCGCCCGTTGCTCACCACCAGATCGCCGACGCTGCCATTGGTCATGCTGCTGCCCTTGGCCAGATCGAAAGGTCGATGACCATCGCCGCTGCCCGCCAACTCTGGCGGAAACACATGCACTTCCAGAGCTTTGAGCGTGCCATCTTCCTGCGGTATTGCCGCCGAACCGATGTAGCTGCCGGGTTTGATGTCTTCGATATTAGCCAGTGTTACGGCGCGAACTTTGGTGTCGCCGGTCAACCGGATCACCACGTTCTCGCCGCTGTTGACGTGGACTTTCAAGGTATCGGCGCTGACCCCGGTGATCTCGCCGCGCACACCGAGGCGCATCCCCGGTGCATCGGCAGCCTGCACGCTCGTCGCACTCAGCAGGCTGATCAGGACAATCGTTGCGGTGTGGCGAAGCCTCTGACGAAACATTGCAATCCTCCGGTGATGAACATTGAACAAGCCGATGCAAACATAAGCACGCTATCGAAGAAGATGTAAGTGAATGTATCATCAGCCCTCAACTGTCGGACGCAAGGTTCGCCCTGAATGGCCACGCCCGTCATTCCGCAACGGAATAACTGATATCAACTGACGGCGTCTTCTGCCCTTCGGCTTTGTCCCATAGCCTCACCGCATTCCCTTTCGCTGGATCGAGAAACCTTATGACCGCCACCACTCACGCAATGACCCGAGGCATGGTGCTGCTGTTCGCCTTCTGCTGCGGCGCCATCGTTGCCAACATCTACTATGCGCAGCCAATCATCGGCCTGATCGCGCCGGACATTGGCCTGAGCGACACCATGGCCAGTTTCATCGTCTCGCTGACGCAGATCGGCTATGCGCTGGGCCTGTTCTTTTTGGTGCCGCTGGCGGACCTGCTGGAAAACCGTCGGTTGATGATCATCACTACCGTGGTGGCGATTGCCAGCCTGTTGGCGGCGGCGTTTACCGATCAGCCTAATGTGTTTCTGCTGATCTCATTGCTGGTGGGTTTCAGTTCAGTATCGGTGCAGATTCTGATTCCTCTGGCAGCGCACCTTGCTCCGGAGGAATCCCGTGGCCGTGTCGTCGGCGGGATCATGGGCGGTTTGTTGCTGGGTATTCTGCTGGCGCGACCGGTGTCGAGCGTGGTCGCGGATCACCTGGGCTGGCGGGCAATGTTCATGATTGCGGCGGCACTGATGGCAGCGATCAGCGTGGTGCTGGCGCTGACCGTGCCCAAGCGTCAGCCTGATCACAGCGCCACTTATGGCCAACTGCTCGGCTCGTTGTGGACGCTGTTGCGCCAGCAACCGGTGCTGCGTCAGCGCGCGTTTTATCAGGGCTGCATGTTCGCCACGTTCAGCCTGTTCTGGACGGCCGTGCCGCTGGAACTGGCGCGTAACCATGGTCTGTCGCAAAGCGAAATCGCGATTTTTGCCCTGGTCGGCGCCATCGGTGCCATTGCCGCGCCGATCAGCGGACGTCTGGCCGACGCCGGCCACACTCGCATCGCTTCGTTGCTGGCCATGGTCTTCGCCAGCCTGAGCTTTTTGCCCGCCTTCATTCATCCGGCCTACAGCGTCATCGGTCTGGCCGTAACCGGTGTAGTGCTCGACTTCTGCGTGCAGATGAACATGGTCCTTGGCCAGCGCGCGGTCTACTCGCTGGACGCAAAAAGCCGTGGCCGTCTGAACGCGCTGTACATGACCAGCATCTTTATCGGCGGCGCGTTTGGTTCGTCGGTGGCCAGTGCGGTGTATGAGCATGGTGGCTGGTTATGGATCGTGATTGTCGGGAGTGCGTTTCCGCTGTTGGCGTTGTTGCGGTTTTTGAGTGTTTCGCAGCGTGGTTCATTGGCGACGGCGTAAGACGTCAAAAGCTTCGCGAGCAGGCTCGCTCCCACAGGTTATTCATTTAGCCTGGGGGAGCGATGAGGCTTAATATCGAACCAGTTTTTCCATCGCCGCATCCGCCAGAAAGGAGGAGCGGCTTTTGACGTTGTGTTCGCGCACATAACGATCGATGCGCTGGATCACGTAACCGGGGAGCGTCACGTTGACCTTCTCGGTCTTGCCCAGATATGGCGAGATATCCAGTTCGAGCATGCCCCAGCCCATGTCGGCAAATTCCGGATTGTTGCGATGCGCCGCTGCAGAAGTGGGCATCGGGATCGGCTCTGCGCTCGCCACAATCTCTTGCAGCATGATGTGGGCGATTTCAACTGCCGCATTGTAGGCATCTTCAAAGCTATCCCCTGCCGTAACGGCGCCGGGAATATCGGGGATCTGAATACCAATGGCGGTATTTTCGTCACCCCATTCAATGCAGATTGGATATTGCATTATGGATCTCCTTGGTAACTGGCTGGCGGGTTGTACAGCCCGGCACGCCTCCTGATGCTTTTGACCGTCCCCAGCGGCAAATTCTTTTTCGGGTGAGGGACGGGAATCGTGTACGGGTTGTATCGGTGAGTGAAGATGTGATGACTGCCGGTGATCCGATCCAGCACCCACCCAGCCTCCTCCAGCTCCTTGATCAATTGCCTGCTCTGCACCAATTGCCTCCTTGGCCCGGTCTTTTAAAAATAACCCTAGAGTTATCTTTATTCAAGTACAGAAAACCCTAAAGCGACGTCCGGTTGTTTTGCAGGGTGTGAATTTTCACTCATTCCGCCCGAGCATGAATGCTATGCCCCGCACCGGCGTTCCCCTGCACCCGTATGACGGTCACTCTTGAACCCAGCCACTACCGGCGTTTCTTCAGGACTTTCGACCATGACCCTGCAAGCAAAACTCGATGCCTTCAAAGCTGACTTCAAGGCCGGCAAACCGCCTTACAACGCCCCTGCCGATATCCACCCGGTGATGGAGCGGGCCACCGCCGAATTGATTGCCTCCGGTGCTGCCAACAGTGCCTTGAAGGTCGGCGACATGGCGCCGCTGTTCACTCTGAAAGATCCTGAGGGTAATGCGGTCTCTTCCGCCGATAAACTGGCGCAGGGGCCGCTGGTGCTGACGTTTTATCGCGGCGTCTGGTGCCCGTACTGCAACATGGAGCTGCAAGCATTGCAGGCTTTTCTGCCGGCAATTCAAGATGCCGGGGCAAGTCTGCTGGCGATTTCACCGCAGATCGCTGCCAACAGTCGCAAGTCGCAACGCATCAACGAACTGCAATTCCCTATCCTCAACGACCCGCGCAATGACGTCGCGGCAGCCTTCGGCCTGCGCTTCGAACTGCCGCCCTACCTGATCGAGCTGTACAAGAATCTGCGCAATGATCTGCCGACCTTCAACGATGATCCGGCCTGGACCTTGCCGATGCCGGCCCGCTATGTGATCGGTCAGGACGGTGTGATTCGTTACGCCGAGGTCAACCCGGATTACACTCAGCGTCCCGAGCCTGACGCGATGCTGGATGCATTGCGTGGCTGAATCGATGACTTGCCCTGGAGTTGCCATGACCCGCCGTACTTTCCTCATCACCGGCGCCAGCAAAGGCATTGGCCGCGCGTTGGCCGAACATCTGGATCGCGCCGGGCATCGGGTGGTGGGGATTGCTCGCCACCCCGATTTGAGTTTCCCGGGGATTCTGTTCCCGCTGGATCTGAGCGATCGCAAGCTCACTGCAGATGTGCTCGCGGAGTTGGCGCGCACTTATGAGTTCGATGGGCTGGTGAATAACGTCGGGCTGGTGCGCCCGCAGGCGTTGGGCGATATCGATCTGGATGCCTTCGACGACGTGATGCGGGTGAACCTGCATTCAGCGTTGCAGGCCACGCAGGCGTTGTTGCCGGGGATGCGCACGCGGGGTTGGGGTCGGGTGGTGAATATTTCCAGCCTGACGGTGCTGGGCATCACCCAGCGCACGGCGTATGCGGCGGCGAAAGCGGCGTTGGTCAGCTTCACCCGCTCGTGGGCGCTGGAGCTGGCGCAGACCGGGATCACTGTGAACGCGGTTGCACCGGGGCCGACCGAGACCGAACTGTTTCGCGCCAACAATCCGCCGGGCAGCGAGGGTGAGGCGCGCTATCTGGCCGGGGTGCCGATGGGACGGCTGGGGCAGCCGGAAGAGATTGCCTCGGCGATTGCGTTTCTGCTGTCGGAGCAAAGCGGCTTCATCACCGGGCAAACCTTGTTCGTCGATGGCGGCGCATCAGTCGGCAAAGCCGCATTCTGATCAACACCCCAAATCCTCTGTGGGAGCGAGCCTGCTCGCGAATACGGTATGTCAGACACATTGATGTTGCTGATACACCGCTTTCGCGAGCAGGCTCGCTCCCACAGGGATCCACGATAAGGAGCATTGATGGACCGCCTCGCCGTCATGGAAACCTTCATCTACGTCGTCGAAACCGGCTCGTTTTCCGCCGCCGCGCGACGTCTGAATATCGGCCAGCCAGCGGTATCGAAAACCATCGCCGCGCTGGAAAAACGCTTGGCCGTCAGCCTGCTCCTGCGCTCGACGCGCGGCCTGACCCCGACCGAAGCCGGACTGGCTTTTTTCGAACGGGCCAAACGCGCCATCGAAGAAGCCGACGAGGCCGACAACGCTGCGCGCGGCATCGCCAGCGGCTTGAGCGGCAACTTGCGCATCAGCGCCGCGGTGACCTTCGGTCGCCTGCACATCGTCCCGCAACTGGGGCCGTTCCTCGATCAGCACCCACAACTGAACATCGACCTGATGCTCGACGACCGCAACATCAATCTGGTTGAAGAAGGCATCGATGTAGCTTTGCGCATGGGTGCGCTCAACGATTCGGGGCTCACCGCCCGCAAGATCGCCGACTGCCGCCGCGTGGTGCTTGGCACACCGGCCTACTTTGCCAAGCACGGCGAACCGAGCTGCCCCGCCGAATTGAGCAAACACCAGGCCGTCGTCTACAACCTCGGCGGCGGCACCACTTGGCAGTTCGCCAAAGGCGCGGAGCAACAATCGGTGATCCTCAGCGGACGTTTGCGCGTCAGCGCGGCCGAGGGCGTACGCGAAGCTGTACTGGCCGATCAGGGCCTGACAATCGCCTCCGAATGGATGTTCGCCCCGGAACTGGCCAGCGGCGCGGTGAAAACCGTTATGCACGACTGGACACTGCCCGATCTGGATTTGTGGGCGGTGTTTCCAACGGGAAGAATGGCGAGTGCCAAGGCGCGGGCGTTTGTTGAGTATGTGCAGGGGATTCTGATCGACGAGCATTAATACCGAGCGTTTCGTTTATTGCGATTTTCGTTTATTTCGAATAAAGTTCCGACATTCATTATTAACATGTCGGAAAAATCATGTCGATCATTGTTCATCCTCCTATCAACCTTCCCGTAGAGCGCGAAATAAAAGCAGCCATCGAAGGCCAACGCGCCCTGGCCGCTTACCTGGCGACTGAATTCGAAACCCAGCACATCCAGATCTTCGATGAGCAGAACGAGGCGCACCGTGTCGAACTGCCCACCTCCGCCCTGCGCCTTCTCGTCGACATTCTTGCGGCGCTGGCAGAAGGCAATGCCGTCAAAGTCGTGCCGATTCATGCCGAACTCACCACCCAGGAAGCCGCTGACCTGCTTAACGTCTCACGCCCGCACATGATAAAGCTGCTGGAAAGCGGCGAGATTTCCTACCACAAAACCGGCAAGCACCGACGTGTGCGCTTTGCCGATTTGATGGACTATAAAACCCGGCGCGACACCGCCAGCGAGCAGGCAATGGCGCTACTCGCGGAGCAGGCACAAGTATTAAGGACAGGATACGAGTGAGGCATTCCTCTTTCACCGCTGTATACGATGCATGTGTTTTATACCCAGCCCCGTTGCGAGATTTCCTGATGTGGCTCGCCCTCTCAGGAAGATTTCGGGCGCGATGGACAAAGGAGATTCACGGCGAATGGAAACGCAACCTACTAAAGAACCGCACTGACTTGACCATGCAGCAACTGGACCGCACGTCGGAACTGATGGATCGCGCCATCCCTGATGCATGCGTCTCGGACTATGAGGATCTTGTAACCGGACTGTCACTGCCGGATCCAGATGACCGCCATGTTCTGGCAGCCGCGATACGTTGCGGTGCAGGCGTTATCGTCACATTCAATTTGAAAGATTTTCCCGATGAGCATCTCGCCCCTTTTGGTATCGAGGCGCAGCATCCAGATGAATTCGTCGAAAATCTGTTTCATCTGGATTCGGCTGCAGTGATCGCAGCCGCTCAACGACAGCGAAAGCAATTGAAAACACCCGCGATGGACGTCGAATCATTTCTGAGTTTGCTGCAGCGTCAGGGATTGAAGAAGTCGATTCACGCGCTCGGCAGCTACCGCGCGATCCTGTGAAATCGCCAACGCAATCGACAGACAAAAAACGGCGATCCGAAGATCGCCGTTTTCATTCACTGCCCGAACTGCTTGCCCAGCCCCGGTGGCACGCCGTGGATGTTGGTGTCTTCCCACGGGCCGTTAGGGCTGATCGAGCGGCTCCAGCCGTTGTTCCAGCGGTAGTAGGTGCGTTGGCGGTAGAAGGTGTTGGTCTGGTCGTCGAGGACGTAGACGCCGAGTTTCTGGTCCCAGTGGCTGTTGCCGCCCGGTGGTGGGGCGAAGCTGGCCGAGGTGCGCGGGACCGGTTTGGCCGGTTTCGCCGGGATGCTTTTGCCTGGGGTCGGCGAGGTCGACGGGGTCGGGCTCGGTTGCGACGGCGGGATCGGCGGCAGGTGGGTGGTCGGTTCCGGGCGTTGCACCGCACATGCACTCAAGCCCAGGGCCAGTGTGAGGACTGTGATTCGGGCGATGGTGTGCATGGCGGTGCTTTCCTGTTGTGCCCGGTTATTGATCCGGGCTGTCGATGGTCAGTTTTTGTGGCGCGGTGGTGCTGCTGGCCAGCGGGCCGCTGCGACCCACCCATTCACCGGCGGTCGGTTGACCAGCCCGTGAGACGCGCGCAACCAGTTGGACTTCAGGGAAGTTCGACAGTTTCAACTGCGGCATCATTGCATCGGCATCGCCCAGTTCCACGGTCACTGGCAGATCCGCCACGGTCAGGCGCTTGGCTGCCAGCGGCGCTGGTGGGCCGGACGTCGCGCGGGCGAAGATGAACACGCTGTCGCCCGGTTGCACTTTGCCTTTGAGCTCGCTGGCCAGATCGACGCTGACTTTCAACAGTGCGGCTTTCGCAGCTACAGGTGCCTCAGCGACTTTGCCACCGCTGGCTTCCAGACGTTCGGCGGCGCGCTTGATCCCGCCTTGCAGCGCGTCACGGGATTTGTCGTCCGGTGGCAGTTGCGCGAGCAGACGGTTCCAGTAATCGATGGCTTGCTGATAACGCTCGCCTTCGAACGCGGCGATGCCGAGCAGACCGAGGCTGGTGACTTCTTTCGGATCGGCCTTCAGCGCTTCGTCGGTCAGCGTCTGGATCTTCGCCGACCACTTCTTGCCGTCGGCGAAATACTGCGCCTGCGCCCACTGCCCGAGCAGTTCCGGCTGACGACCAGCCAGATTGGCGGCGCGTTCGAACATCTTCGCCGCATCCGCCGGACGCTCTTGCGCCATGTAGGTACGGCCGAGGAAGTACAGACCTTCAGCGGAATCCGGTTGCGCCGCGACAGCACGCTCCAGACGCTGGGTCATCTCTTCCATCGACTGCGGCGCCTGGGCGAATTCGCGGGTCAGCTCGACCTTGTCGACAGCACCGAAATGCATATAAAGACCCAAGCCAAGCACTGGCACCAATACAGCGGCCAACAACGGCAACGGTTTACCCAGCTTCGACACTCGTGGCGCAGCAACGCCTTCGGTATCCGCCAGCAACTCACGCGCAGCCTCGGCACGACCGCTGTCCATTTGTGCAGCGTCGAGCACGCCTTCAGCCTGTTGCGATTGCAACTCGGCGACGCGCTCCTGATACAGCGCAACGTTCAGGGCAGTACGATCCTCTTCACGCTGGGCGCGACGTTCGCGCAGAACCGGGATCAGCAGAAAACTCAGGGCGACCAGAAGCAACAGCCCTGCGGCAAGCCAGAAATCAATCATTCTTGGTTTTTATCCAACAGTTGGTCGAGGCGCTGACGCTCTTCGATGGACAGCGCTTGCGGGGTCTCGGCGCGCTGGCCGCGACGACGGCGGACGATCACCGCGATTACCACCAAACCACCGAGCAACAAACCGGCCGGGCCAAACCACAGCAGCGCGGTCTTGGCATTCAGCGCCGGTTTGTAGCGGACGAAATCACCGTAGCGATCCACCATGAAGTCGATGATCTGCTGGTTGTCCTTGCCCTCGCCGAGCATGCGGAAAATCTCTTTGCGCAGGTCAGCGGCAATCGGCGCGTTGGAGTCGGCGATGTCCTGGTTCTGGCATTTGGGGCAGCGCAGTTCCTTGGTCAGCTCGCGGAAACGCTCTCGATCACCTTCTTTGGCAAACTCGTAGGTGTCGATCGCGGCATGCGCCACGCCGATCAGACTCAATCCCAATACCAGCGCAGCCAGAAAGCGCTTCATGGCTTGGCCTCATCAACCAGCGCCTGGTATTTGGCCGCGAGTTTTTCGCGCCAGACCTGTTCATCGATCACGCCGACGTACTTGTCGCGAATGATGCCCTTGGCGTCGATGAAGAAGGTTTCCGGCGCGCCGTAGACGCCGAGATTCAGGCCCAGCGAGCCTTCGTCATCACGGATATCCAGCACGTACGGATTGTGGAACTCGGCCAGCCACTTCAAGGCATCGGCGTTGGTGTCCTTGTAATTGATGCCGTAGATCACCACGCCGCGCTCGGCGAGTTTGTTCAGCACCGGATGCTCGACCCGGCAGGAAATGCACCAGGTTCCCCAGACGTTGACCAGTGCCGGTTTGCCGAGAATGTCAGCCTTGGTCAGGCTCTTGTCGCCCTGCACGTTTGGCAGGGAAAACTCCGGGAACGGTTTGTTGATCATCGCCGACGGCAGCTCCGCCGGATCGAGGTACAGACCGCGATAAAGAAATACCGCCACCAGCAGGAAAATCGCCAATGGCACCAGCATCAACCAACGTCTCATGCAGCCGCTCCCGTCATGCCCAGGGCTTCACGCACCTTGGCTTTCACCTTGACCCGATAACGTCGATCCAGCGCCGCCAGCAAACCACCGAACCCGGTGAGCAGACCGCCGAACCAGATCCAGCGCACGAACGGTTTGACGTGCACGCGCACAGCCCAGGCGCCGTTTTCCAGCGGTTCGCCGAGGGCGACGTAGAGGTCGCGGGTGAAACCGGCGTCGATCCCGGCTTCGGTCATCACCGAGTTCTGCACGGTGTACAGACGTTTTTCCGGGTGCAGCACGCTGACTTCCTTGCCGTCACGAATAACGCGAATCGTGCCTTTGTCGGACGTGAAGTTCGGCCCTTCGAAGTGTTTGGCGCCTTCGAAGATGAAGTGATAACCGGCCAGGTCCATCGACTCGCCCGGCGCCAGACGCAAGTCGCGTTCGGCACTGTTCTGGCTCGATAACACCACGCCCAGCGCGCAAACAGCGATGCCGAGGTGGGCGATCTGCATGCCCCAGTAGCTGCGGGTCAGCGTCGGCAGGCCTTTGATCAAGCCTTTGTGGCGAGTCTTGTCGACGATGTCGCGGGCGCCGGCGAGCAGAACCCAGGCAGCGAGCAGGAAAGTCGCGATCACCGCCCAGTTGAAATCGCCATAAGCGACACCAGCCACCACCGCCAGCGCGACGCTGCCGAGCAGCACTGGTGTGAGCATACTGCCCAGCCATTTCATCGGCGTGTCCTTCCAACGGACGATCACGCCGACCGCCATGACCATCATCAGCAACGCCATCAACGGAATGAACAGCGCATTGAAGTACGGCGGGCCAACCGACATTTTCGCGCCGCTCAGCGCATCGAGAATCAGCGGGTACAGCGTGCCGAGCAGGATCATCGACGCGGCCACCACCAGCACCAGGTTGTTGCCCAGCAGCAGGGTTTCCCGCGACCACAGATTGAAACCGACCTGACTCTTCACCACTGGCGCGCGCAGGGCGAACAGCGTCAGCGAGCCGCCGACCACGAACAGCAGGAAGATCAGGATGAACACGCCGCGCTCAGGGTCCGAGGCAAATGCGTGCACCGAGGTCAGCACACCAGAACGTACGAGGAACGTACCGAGCAGGCTCAGCGAGAATGCGGCAATCGCCAGCAACACCGTCCAGCTCTTGAACACGCCACGTTTTTCCGTGACCGCCAGCGAGTGAATCAGCGCAGTGCCGACCAGCCAAGGCATGAACGATGCGTTTTCCACCGGATCCCAGAACCACCAGCCGCCCCAGCCGAGTTCGTAGTACGCCCACCATGAACCGAGGGTGATGCCGATACCGAGGAAGGCCCAGGCGACAATGGTCCACGGGCGCGACCAGCGTGCCCACGCAGCATCAAGTCGACCGCCCATCAACGCGGCGATGGCGAAGGCGAACGCCACGGAAAAGCCGACGTAGCCCATGTACAACATCGGCGGGTGAACGATCAGGCCAATGTCTTGCAGCAGCGGATTAAGGTCAGCGCCATTGCTGGGCATTTGCGGCAGGATGCGTTTGAACGGGTTGGACGTGAGGATCAGGAACAGCAGGAAACCGGTGCTGATCATGCCCATCACCGCCAGCACCCTGGCGAGCATGACTTGCGGCAACTGCCGGGAAAATACCGACACCGCAAAGGTCCAGCCGCCGAGGATCAGTGCCCACAACAGTAACGAACCTTCGTGGGCACCCCATACCGCGCTGAATTTGTAATACCACGGCAACGCGGTATTCGAGTTGTTCGCCACGTAGGCGACGGAGAAGTCGTCGACCATGAACGCGTAGGTCAAGGCGCCGAAGGCGAACAGCAAAAATGCAAACTGCCCCCACGCGGCCGGCTGGGCCAGACTCATCCAGAAACGGTCGCCGCGCCAGGCGCCAATCAACGGCACCACGGCCTGCACCAGAGCAAAACACAGCGCCAGAATCATCGCCAGATGACCCAGCTCAGGAATAAAAATTGCCGACGTCATCGATCAACCCTCCTTCGCGGGCGTTGGTGCGGATTGACCACTGTCTTTCAGCGCTTTGGTCACTTCCGGCGGCATGTACTTCTCGTCGTGCTTGGCCAGCACTTCATCGGCCACCACCACGCCGTCGGCGTTGATCTTGCCCAGCGCGACGATGCCCTGCCCTTCGCGGAACAGGTCCGGGAGGATACCGCGATAGGTGATGGTCACGGATTTGTTGAAATCGGTGACGATGAATTTGACGTCGAGCGAATCCGGCGAACGTTGCAGCGAGCCTTTCTCGACCATGCCACCGGCGCGGATGCGCGTGTCTTGCGGCGCTTCGCCGTTGGCGATCTGGGTCGGGGTGTAGAACAGATTGATGTTCTGCTGCAGGGCGCTGAGGGCCAGGCCGACGGCAGCGCCGACCCCGACCAGAATGGCCAGAATGATGATCAGACGTTTCTTGCGCAGCGGATTCACTTGCCGTTCTCCCGGCGCAGACGTCGCGCCTCTTGTTGCAGATACCGCTTGCGGGCCAGGATCGGCGCCGCCACGTTGAAGGCCAGTACGGCCAGGCAGATGCCGTAGGCCGTCCAGACATACAGGCCATGATGGCCCATGGCGAGAAAGTCGCCGAATGAAGCAAAACTCATCGAGCGGCCTCCAGACTGTTCTGCACTTCTGCTTTCACCCAACTGGCGCGGGCTTCGCGTTTGAGCACTTCAAGACGCATGCGCAACAGCAGTACGGCGCCGAAGAAGCAGTAGAAACCCAGCACTGTCAGCAGCAGCGGCAGCCACATTTCTGCCGGCATTGCCGGTTTTTCGGTGAGGGTGAAGGTCGCGCCCTGGTGCAGGGTGTTCCACCACTCCACCGAGTACTTGATGATCGGGATATTGATCACACCAACGATGGCCAGCACCGCGCAGGCCTTGGCGGCACTGTCGCGGTTGCTGATGGCATTGCCCAGCGCGATCACACCGAAATACAGGAACAGCAGAATCAGCATCGAGGTCAGGCGTGCGTCCCAGACCCACCATGAACCCCAGGTCGGTTTGCCCCAGATCGCCCCGGTGACCAGCGCCACAGCGGTCATCCACGCACCGATCGGTGCGGCGCATTGCAGGGCGACGTCAGCCAGTTTCATCTTCCACACCAGCCCGACCACACCGCACACCGCCAGCATCACGTAGATCGACTGAGCGAGCATCGCGGCAGGCACGTGGATGTAGATGATGCGAAAGCTGTTGCCTTGCTGATAATCCGGCGGCGCGAAGGCCAGGCCCCAGACGACGCCGACACCAATCAGCAGCAACGCTGCGATGCTCAACCACGGCAGCAACTTGCTGCTGATGCCGTAGAACCACTTGGGCGAGCCGAGCTTGTGAAACCAGGTCCAGTTCATACTGTTTCCATCACGGGTGCCGCTCATCGGTGTGAGCAGTCTCAGGGTCTTTGCTGGTTAAATTTTAACCAGACCTCATTATTCGCCGACGCTGATCTTCAGGCCAGCAGCTATTGCAAAAGGTGTCAGGGTGATCGCCAGGGCGGTCAGGCTACCAAGCCACAGCAGATACCCGGTCGCCGGCATGCCTTGGAGGGCTGCCTGCAAGGCGCCACTGCCAAGAATCAACACCGGGATGTACAACGGCAGAATCAGCAGCGCCAGCAACAGGCCGCCACGTTTCAAACCGACCGTCAGCGCCGCGCCCACCGCGCCGAGCAAGCTCAGCACCGGTGTTCCCAGCAGCAACGAAAGCAGCAAAACCGGCAGACAGGCGGCAGGCAAACCGAGCATCAACGCCAGCAGAGGTGAGAGCAAAACCAGTGCCAGGCCGGAGAAAAGCCAGTGTGCCAGTACCTTGGCCAATACCAGAAGTGGTAACGGGTGCGACGAAAGGACCCACTGTTCCAGGGATCCGTCTTCGAAATCACTGCGGAAAAGCCCGTCCAGCGAGAGCAGGACCGACAAAAGCGCCGCCACCCAGACTAACCCGGGGGACAGGTTTTGCAACACTTGAGTTTCCGGGCCGACGGCCAGCGGGAACAAAGCGATGACGATGGCGAAGAAAATCAGCGGATTGGCCAGATCCGCCGGGCGGCGAAACAGCAGTCGGGATTCACGGGCAACCAGCAGGCCGAAGACACTCATACTGCCCAGTTCCCCAGATCGATATCACGATAACCGGCCGGCATTCGGCTCAGCGTGTGGTGCGTGGTCAGCACGACCAGGCCGCCGCGCTCGCAGTGAGCCGCCAGGTGCTCTTCGAGTTGCGCCACGCCCTGTTTGTCCAGCGCGGTGAACGGCTCATCGAGAATCCACAGCGGCGGGCTGTCGAGATACAACCGCGCCAGCGCCACGCGTCGTTGCTGACCGGCAGACAGGCTGTGGCAGGGAACATCTTCGAAGCCGCGCAATCCTACTGCTGCCAGCGCTTGCCAGATGGCCTGGCGTTCAGCGGGATGATGCAGGGCGCAGAGCCACGACAGGTTCTCTTCCGGGGTCAGCAGGTCCTTGATCCCGGCGGCGTGGCCGATCCACAACAGGTTGCGCGCCAGTTCGCTGCGTTGTTCGGCGAGCGGCAGACCGTTGAGCAGGACTTGACCGTCGGTCGGCTGCATCAGCCCGGCCAACAAACGCAACAAACTGGTTTTACCGCTGCCGTTGGGACCGCTGATCTGCACCATATCGCCACTGGCCAGTCTCAATTCGAGATTTTCGAAGAGCAGCCTGAGATCACGTTCACACGCGAGGGCAACGGTTTGCAGGACAGGACTGGTCAAGGGATCACGGGCCTTATACGGTTCAAGTCGGCTCTGGCGCGGCCGTTAAAGAGATGCAGCATAAATGCAATGACGGCTCGATCTAGAGAGCTGCGTCAAACAATTGCTATGTTTTTTGAACGAAGCGCAAGACGGGCGGCATTATACATGCCGTGCCTTACTCTCAAGAGTGCAATTTCCTCAGGTTGTGTCCGCGTATGACAGGCGAAATGAACATCCTCCCGCTCCCGCCAGCCACCCAGGCGACCGTTCGCCCGCAGGTCGGTGAGTTGCTCAAGCTGCTGACCCCGGTCGAAGGCTTGATCGACGCGGGGCAAAGCGCCAAGGCCGAGGTGTTGTCGCTCAAGCAGGCGGATCAGACCTTTCAACTGTTGCTCAAGGTGACGCTCGACAACGGTCGCCAGACCACCGTGCAAGCGACCAGCAATCTGCCGCTGCCCCAGGGCACCAGCCTCGCGATCACCCAGCCATCGGCGGGCAATCTGGCGATTACCGTGCAGCAAGCCATCGCCAGCAGTGTTGCCGCCCTCACCCGCATCGACACGGCACAATTGCCGGTCGGCACCCTGTTGCAAGGCAAAGTGCTGACCTCGCAAGTGCTGCCGCAGACGCCGGGGCAAGCAACGGTGTTTCGCTCGCTGGTGACGTTGCTCAACACCGCCCAGAGCGGCAGCACGCTGACCCTCGACAGCCCGCAACCGCTGCGCATCGGCACCCTGCTCTCGGCCTTGGTCGAAGATGCGCAAACGCTGAAATTCCTGCCCTTGAGCAGCCGTCAGGAGCAGCTCGCCGTCAGCCAGCAATTGCTTGGCCAGCAAAGTCGTCAGGCTTCCCTGACAGGTGTGTTGAACGCGCTGCAAAACCTGCCGGCCGACACCGATCAGACCTCGCAGGATTTGCGCGCCATGGTCGACAAGTTGCTGGCCAGCCTGCCCGACGTGCAGCAATTGAGCACCGCCAAAGGTGTCGCGCAGGCCCTGGCCAACAGCGGCGCGTTCCTCGAAGCGAAACTGCTGACCGGGCAGACCCCGACACTGGCGCCAGACATGAAAGCCGATCTGCTCAAGCTGATCGCGCAACTGACGCCGGGCTTGCCGAGCAGCACCAGTTTCAATGCGATCATCGCCGCCAATACGCTGGCGCAGGCGCTACCGAATTTCGTCCGTAACGCGCTCGGCACCCTCGGCCAGGTCAGCGCAAAACCGCTGCCGAGCAGCTTCCCCCTGCCCGACCGCTTGCTGCAAAATCTGGAAGGCGAAGGCGATCTGGAACAGTTGCTGCGCCTCGCCGCTGCCGCTGTTTCGCGCCTGCAAAGCCATCAACTGTCGAGCCTGGAACAGACCGGCGTCACCGACGACGGCCGCTTGCTCAGCACCTGGCAGTTGGAAATCCCCATGCGCAACCTGCAGGACATCGTGCCGTTGCAGGTCAAGTTCCAGCGCGAAGAAGCCCCGGAACGCGAACCGCAACCGAACGAGCGCCGCGAGGAACACGAGCCCCGGCAACAACTGTGGCGCGTCGATCTGGCGTTCGACATGGAACCGCTCGGGCCAATGCAGATTCAGGCGCAGTTGATCGCCGGCAGCCTGTCGAGCCAGCTCTGGGCCGAACGGCAGTACACCGCCGATCTGATTGAAAGCAATCTGTTCGCCCTGCGCCAGCGTCTGCTTGATCGCGGGTTGAACGTCGGCGATATCGATTGCCATCTCGGCACCCCGCCGCAAGGCAACCAAACCCGTCTCGAACACCGCTGGGTCGACGAAACCGCATGAACAATTCCACTGCCCCACGCCAGGCCATCGCCCTCAAATACGACGGCAACCACGCGCCGACACTCACCGCCAAGGGTGATGAAGAACTGGCCGAAGAAATCCTGCGCATTGCTCGCGACTGTGAAGTGCCGATCTACGAGAACGCCGAGCTGGTGCGCCTGTTGGCGCGGATGGAATTGGGCGACAGCATTCCCGAAGAGCTGTACCGCACGATTGCCGAGATCATCGCGTTTGCATGGAATCTGAAAGGCAAATTCCCCGAAGGGCACGACCCGAATGCGCCGATGGTCGAGAAGGATGTGACCCTGCGCGGGGATGATTATTAAGCCCTGAAAGCAAAAGATCGCAGCCTTCGGCAGCTCCTACAGGAAAGCGCATTCCAATGTAGGAGCTGCCGAAGGCTGCGATCTTTTGATCTTGCTTCTAGTTCTTATGCAACTTGCGCATCAACTCCGCCTCAGCCTGGGTCAAACCGCAGGACTGCGTCAGCTCATCAACGCTCGCACCCATCCCCACCAGTTTCGCCGCCTGGGCGAACGACAGGCTGGATGGATCGCGCTGTTCCAGCTGGACGATCTTGTCCGGCAACGGGCTGACCACCGCACGCAACTCGTGCAGCGCCTCGCCCATGCGCACATTACCGTTCTGGTAATCGTCGACGCGCTTGGCCAGGTCTTTGATGCGCTGATCACGCAGCGCATCGCCCTGAGCCTGTTGCGCAGCAATGACTTTTTGCGCCTTGATGTAAGACACAAACATTGCCAGCGTGCCTGCCCAGAAAAGGAACAGGACAATGACCGCGACCTCGAGAATCAATCAGATATTCTCCAGGTCCGACCATTCTTCTTCGCTCATCATCTTGTCCAGCTCGACCAGGATCAGCAACTCGTTGTTCTTGTTGCACACGCCCTGGATGAACTTGGCCGACTCTTCGTTACCGACGTTCGGCGCCGTTTCGATTTCCGACTGACGCAGGTAAACCACTTCGGCCACGCTGTCGACCATGATGCCGACGACTTGCTTGTCGGCTTCGATGATGACGATACGGGTGTTGTCGCTGATCTCGCCGCTGTTCAGGCCGAAGCGCTGACGGGTGTCGATCACGGTGACCACGTTACCGCGCAGGTTGATGATGCCCAGCACGTAGCTTGGCGCGCCCGGCACCGGAGCGATCTCGGTGTAGCGCAGGACTTCCTGAACGCGCATCACGTTGATGCCGTAGGTTTCGTTGTCCAGCTTGAAGGTCACCCATTGCAGGATCGGATCTTCAGAACCTTTTGCATTCGTCGCCTGATTACTCATACCTGACCCCTCGAAAAAACCGCTCTGGGCGGTGTGTGTTCTGTGTGGCGGCATTCAACAATGCCGTCGCCTGATTGTTATGTCGGCTGCTATGTCGGTTTATGTAGCGGCTTGTGGCCGCTCAAGTGCTTTGCCCCACCGCTGTCGATCAACTCGGCCAGTGCGGAAACGTCAAGCAATGCACACATGTGCTCAATCACGGTGCCGGCGAGCCATGGCCGCTGACCCCGGTGACTTCTCCATTTGATTTCATTCGGGTCCAGGCGCAACGAGCGGCTGACCTGATGCACCGCCAGGCCCCACTCGTAACCTTGTACCGAAATCACGTACTGCAGGCCCTGACGAAAGTCATCGCGATAGCGATCCGGCATGACCCAGCGTGCGGTGTCCAAAACTTTCAGGTTGCCGGACTGGCTCGGCAGGATCCCGAGGAACCATTCCGGCTGACCGAACAGCGGCGTCAGCTCATGACCGGCCAGCGAATAGATCGAGCCAAGGCACACCAGCGGCACCGCCAGGGTCAACCCGGCGACGTCGAACAGCAGGCATTCGAAGGCTTCTGACGCCCAGGCCGGACGGCCATCGGTTTCCACCGGTGGCGGCGTATTGCTGGGCGGCAGATGCACTTCGACCAGCGGCGGTACCAGCGTCTGCTCGACGGGTGCGGGTGCTACCGGAGCCGGTTCCGGTTCAAGCACCGCCGGTTCCGGCGCGGTTTTCAACAATTGGGTTTGCAACAGCGGCGCCAGCGTCGACACCGATGCGCGCATCGGCTCGTCTGCTTCGATCAATGCCACCGGCGCTTTGGCAACCGCGGCGATGGCAGGCGCAACAACCGGCGCAGCCGGCCCGGCCGCTTTCTGCGCGTCACGCGCCTGCTCTTCCAGCACCGCCGCCTGGAACTCGTCCAGCACCTCGGCACGTTCTTCGACAACCTCGACTGGCGCCGGCAACTCGTCAGGAATTTCCTGCAGCAAACTGTCCAGATACGACTGCAAGGCCAACTGCGGCTTAGACGTCAACTTCAAAGGCCGATTCATACACAGTCCCCTGTAGGAGCTGCGGAACGCTGCGATCTTTTGATCTTTTCAGAAGCACCACAAAGCAAGATCAAAAGATCGTCCGAACGCGGCACCGAACCTGCGGCAGCTCCTACAAGGTTCAAAATCATTCAAGCCACCTGCGGAACAAGTTGTTGCGCCAACAGGTGCTTGAGCAGCGCGCGATACGCCAGCACGCCACGGCTCTTGCCGTCGAATTGCGAAGGCGTGACACCGGCACGGCTGGCGTCGCGCAGACGAGTATCGACCGGGATGTAACCCTGCCAGATCTCTTCCGGGAATTTGTCGCGCAGCACGCGCAAGGTGTGCATCGATGCCTGCGTACGGCGATCGAACAGGGTCGGCACGATGCTGAACGGCAGCGCCTGTTTGCGTGAACGGTTGATCATCGCCAGAGTGTTGACCATGCGCTCGAGGCCTTTGACGGCCAAGTGTTCGGTCTGCACCGGGATCACCAATTGCTGGCTCGCCGCGAGGGCGTTGACCATCAACACGCCGAGCAACGGCGGGCTGTCGATCACCGCGTAATCGAAGTCCTGCCACAACTGCGCCAGACTCTTGGCGATCACCAGACCCAAGCCACTCTGACCCGGCGACTGCCGCTCAAGGGTTGCCAGCGCAGTGCTCGACGGCAACAGGGAAATGCGTTCGTCACTGGTCGACAACAGCAACTGCCCCGGCAGGCCTTGCGGCACACTGCCCTTGTGCAGAAACAGGTCGTAGTTGCTGTGTTCCAGGCTGTCGGGATCGTAGCCGAAATAGCTGGTCATCGAGCCGTGCGGGTCAAGATCGACCACAACCACGCGCTTGCCCGCCTCGGCCAGCAATCCGGCTAAAGCGATGGAAGATGTGGTTTTACCGACACCACCCTTTTGATTGGCGACTGCCCAGACTCTCATTCAGTTCGTTCCTCCCGGCCGATATGCTCGACCGAGACATAGCTCAGCGTGTTAATGCGGGTGACGGAGAATTGACGGCACTCTCGCGTCCCGGCGTCTTGACCGGGGTCGGTGCAGTTTGTGTGCCAGCACGCTTCAACGCGGCGTCCGGTTGCGCATTGGCGGTCCCGGTGCCCGTGAGGCTGCGACGCACATCGAGATTGCGCGACACCACCAGCACCACACGACGGTTCTTCGCGCGGCCTTCAACGGTGGCGTTATTGGCCACCGGTTGAAACTCACCGTAACCCACCGACGCCAGACGACCAGGGTTCACGCCCTGCATCGCCAGCATGCGCACGATGCTCGCCGAACGTGCCGAGGACAGTTCCCAGTTGGTCGGGTATTGCGCGGTGCGAATCGGTTGATCGTCGGTAAAGCCTTCGACGTGAATAGGGTTGTCGAACGGCTTGAGGATCGCTGCAACCTTGTCGATGATGTTGAACGCGATGTCGCTCGGCATGGCGTCGCCACTGCCGAACAACAGGCTGGAATTGAGCTCGATCTCGACCCACAACTCGTTGCCGCGCACGGTCATCTGGTTGGAGCTGATCAGGTCACCGAAGGCAGCGCTGATGTCATCGGCGATGCTTTTCAGCGGATCGCTGGCGCCGGCGATACCGGCATCGATCTGCTCGGCGTCCTTGACCAACGGCTTGGCCGGGGTCACGGTCTTCGGTCGCTCGTCGCCGATCGGGATCGGTTTTAGCGCGCGGTCGGAGTCTTTGAAAACGCCGACCAGCGCTTCGGAAATTTCCTTGTACTTGCCTTCGTTGATCGACGAAATCGAGTACATGACCACGAAGAACGCGAACAGCAAGGTGATGAAGTCAGCGTAGGAAACCAGCCAGCGTTCGTGGTTTACATGCTCTTCCTGGTGGCGACGACGAGCCATGAGGTTATTCCCTTAATCCATGAAGCCTTGCAGCTTCAACTCAATGGAGCGAGGGTTTTCACCTTCGGCGATCGACAGGATCCCTTCCAACAACATTTCGCGATAACGCGACTGTCGCAACGCGATTGACTTCAGCTTGGCGGCCACCGGCAGCAACACCAGGTTGGCACTGGCCACACCGTAAATGGTCGCGACGAAAGCCACGGCGATGCCGCTGCCCAACTGCGTCGGATCGGCGAGGTTGCCCATCACATGGATCAGGCCCATTACCGCACCGATGATGCCGATGGTCGGCGCGTAGCCGCCCATGCTTTCGAAGACTTTCGCCGCCTCGATGTCGCGCGCTTCCTGCGTATAGAAATCCACTTCGAGGATGCTGCGAATCGCTTCCGGCTCGGCGCCATCGACCAGCAGTTGCAGGCCTTTGCGCGAGTAATTGTCAGGCTCGGCATCGGCCACGCCTTCCAGGCCCAGCAGGCCTTCCTTACGCGCGGTGAGGCTCCAGTTGACGACGCGGTCGATGCCACCGGCCAGATCGACCCGTGGCGGAAACAGGATCCAGGCGAGGATCTGCATGGCGCGCTTGAACGCGCTCATCGGCGATTGCAGCAGCGCGGCACCGATGGTGCCGCCCAGTACGATCAATGCCGCCGGGCCGTTGGCCAGCGCACCGAGGTGACCACCTTCCAGGTAGTTGCCGCCGATGATGGCGACGAACGCCATGATGATCCCGATAAGGCTTAAAACATCCATCAGATACACGCCTCGACGATGTGCTTGCCGATGTCGTCCAGGCTGTACACCGCATCGGCGAGATCAGCTTTGACGATGGCCATCGGCATGCCGTAGATCACGCAACTGGCTTCATCCTGCGCCCAGATCGAGCTGCCGCCCTGCTTGAGCAGACGCGCGCCTTCACGGCCGTCAGCGCCCATGCCGGTCAACACCACCGCCAGAACTTTGTCGCCGTAGGACTTGGCTGCGGAACCGAAGGTGATGTCCACGCACGGCTTGTAATTCAAACGCTCGTCACCCGGCAGAATCTTCACCGCGCCACGGCCGTCGATCATCATTTGCTTGCCACCCGGCGCGAGCAACGCCAGGCCCGGACGCAGGATGTCGCCATCCTCGGCTTCCTTGACGCTGATGCGGCAGAGCTTGTCGAGACGCTCGGCGAAAGCCTTGGTGAACGCTGCCGGCATGTGCTGGATCAGCACGATCGGTGCCGGGAAGTTCGCCGGCAATTGCGTCAGCACGCGTTGCAGGGCAACCGGGCCGCCGGTCGACGTACCAATCGCAACCAGTTTGTAGGCTTTGCGTTTCGGTGCCGGCGACGATGAGCCGGCAGTCGAGGCGCGGCTTGCAACAGGCGCATGCACAGGTGCCGGGCGTGCCGGGGCGCTGGTGCTGTGGCTGCTGAAGCTCGATGCCGGGGTCGGCGCAGGTGCAGGTGCAGGTGCAGCCACTGGCGCAGGTGCGCTGTAAGCACTGAAACGACGATTGCTGCGCGAAATGCTGTGGACCTTCTCGCACAGCAGTTGCTTGACCTTCTCCGGGTTACGCGAGATGTCTTCGAAATTCTTCGGCAGGAAATCCACCGCGCCGGCGTCCAGCGCATCGAGGGTTACCCGCGCGCCTTCGTGGGTCAGCGAGGAGAACATCAACACTGGGGTCGGGCAGCGCTGCATGATGTGCCGCACCGCCGTGATGCCGTCCATCATCGGCATCTCGTAGTCCATGGTGATCACGTCTGGCTTGAGCGCCAGAGCCTGATCGATCGCCTCTTTACCGTTGGTGGCCGTACCGACCACCTGGATGCTCGGATCCGCTGAAAGAATTTCCGAGACGCGGCGGCGGAAAAAACCCGAATCGTCCACCACCAGGACTTTGACTGCCATAAACACTCCATTAGGTGCAGCGGGACGTTATCGCCCCGCCGCCCCGGATTCAAATACGCCGTGCGGCGTAACGCTTGAGCATGCTTGGAACATCGAGAATCAGTGCAATGCGGCCGTCACCAGTGATGGTGGCGCCGGACATGCCCGGAGTTCCCTGGAGCATTTTGCCCAATGGCTTGATGACCACTTCTTCCTGGCCGACCAGTTGATCGACAACGAAGCCGATCCGCTGAGTGCCCACCGAAAGGATCACCACGTGGCCTTCACGCTGCTCTTCGTGAGCGGCGGAACGAACCAGCCAGCGCTTGAGGTAGAACAATGGCAGCGCCTTGTCCCGCACGATCACCACTTCCTGACCATCGACGACGTTGGTGGTCGACAGGTCGAGGTGGAAGATCTCGTTGACGTTGACCAACGGGAACGCAAACGCCTGGTTGCCGAGCATCACCATCAGGGTCGGCATGATCGCGAGCGTCAGCGGCACCTTGATGACGATCTTCGAGCCTTGGCCCTTGGTCGAGTAGATGTTGATCGAACCGTTGAGCTGGGAAATCTTGGTCTTCACCACGTCCATGCCGACGCCGCGGCCGGACACATCGGAGATCTCGGTCTTGGTCGAGAAACCCGGGGCGAAAATCAGGTTGTAGCACTCGGTATCGCTGAGGCGATCGGCCGCGTCCTTGTCCATCACCCCGCGTTTTACCGCGATGGCGCGCAGGACGTTCGGGTCCATGCCTTTGCCGTCATCGGAAATCGACAGCAGGATATGGTCGCCCTCTTGCTCGGCAGCCAACACGACACGACCGCCACGGGCCTTGCCCGATGCTTCGCGTTCTTCCGGCGACTCGATGCCGTGGTCGACCGCGTTGCGCACCAAGTGGACCAGCGGATCGGCGAGTGCCTCGACAAGGTTTTTGTCGAGGTCGGTTTCTTCACCGACCAGCTCCAGGTTGATCTCTTTCTTGAGCTGACGAGCCAAGTCGCGAACCAGACGCGGGAAGCGCCCGAAGACTTTCTTGATCGGCTGCATCCGCGTCTTCATCACCGCGGTCTGCAAGTCAGCCGTGACCACGTCGAGGTTCGACACGGCCTTTTGCATGGCTTCATCGCCGCTGTTCAGGCCCAGGCGCACCAGACGGTTACGCACCAGCACCAGCTCACCGACCATGTTCATGATTTCGTCGAGACGTGCGGTGTCGACGCGCACGGTGGTCTCGGCTTCGCTCGCCGGTTTTTCCGGTGGCGGTGTCGCCGGAGCGCGGGCCGGAGCCGGTGCAGCAGCAGCGGCCGGTTTCGGCGCTTCGGCTTTAGGCTCAGGCTTGGCCACAGGTTTGGGCGCTGCAACAGCGGCCGGTGCCTTGGCGGCAGGCGTGGCGACAGTAGAAGCGCTGCCCGCAGAAGCGGCGCCGACTTCGCTGAACTTGCCTTTGCCGTGCAATTCATCCAGCAGCGATTCGAACTCGTGATCGCTGATCAGATCGCTGCCGGCAGCCGCAGCCACCGGTGCGGCAGGCGCAGGTGCCGAGGCAATGGCCGATTCCAGCGCATCGACGGCGAAGTTGCCTTTGCCGTGCAACTGGTCGAGCAATGCTTCGAATTCGTCGTCAGTGATGTCGGAGTTGTCGCCCTTGGCAGGCGCCGCAGGCGTTGCCGCCGCAGGAGCCACGGCATCAACCGCGAACTGGCCTTTGCCGTGCAGTTGATCGAGCAACGACTCGAACTCGGCATCGGTGATTTCATCGCTGGCTGCTTCATTGGCAGTTTGCGCAGGGGCAGCAGCGGCCGGGGCTTCGGCTTCGGCCTTGACGGCGTTCAGCGAATCCAGCAGCTGTTCAAATTCGTTATCGGTGATGTCGCCCGAATCGCCTTCGCCAACCAGCTCTTCGATCATTTCAGCCACCGGCGATGCCGGGGCTGCGTCCGCCGATTGCGGTTCGGCCAGGCGCGCGAGGGCGGCCAGCAGTTCCGGGGTTGCAGCGGTGATCGGTGCACGCTCACGAACCTCAGTGAACATGCTGTTCACCGCGTCCAGTGCTTCGAGGACAACGTCCATCAGTTCTGCATCAACGCGACGTTCACCCTTGCGCAGGATGTCGAACACGTTTTCGGCGATGTGACAGCACTCCACCAGCTCATTGAGCTGAAGGAAGCCGGCGCCCCCTTTTACAGTGTGGAAACCGCGAAAAATTGCGTTGAGCAGATCTGCGTCATCCGGGCGGCTTTCCAGCTCGACCAGTTGTTCGGACAGTTGCTCAAGAATCTCGCCGGCCTCAACCAGGAAATCCTGAAGGATCTCTTCATCGGCGCCGAAGCTCATTAATGGGGTGCTCCTACAGGTCTAAAAACCCAAAAAACCTAAAATTCCACAACTCTAGAATCCAAGGCTGGATAACAAATCGTCCACATCGTCCTGACCGGACACAACGTCTTCTCGTTTATCGGCATGAATCTGCGGACCTTCACCCTGCGAGAGATGTTTTTGTGGATCTTTTTCTGCAAGCATCGCGGCGCGGTCATGTTCGATGCCCGCAAAGCGGTCGACCTGACTGGCCATGAGCACGAGTTTGAGCAAATTGCTTTCGACTTCGGTGACCAGTTGGGTCACACGCTTGATCACCTGACCGGTCAGATCCTGGTAATCCTGAGCCAGCAGGATGTCGTTGAGATTGCTCGACACCGCACGGTTGTCCGTGCTGCTGCGTGACAGAAAACCGTCGACCCGGCGCGCCAGTTCGCGGAACTCTTCAGCCCCGACCTCGCGACGCATGAAGCGGCCCCAATCGGCGCTCAAGGTCTGGGCTTCATCGGCCAGACCATTGACCACCGGCGTGGCGCTTTCCACCAGATCCATGGTGCGGTTGGCCGCGGCTTCCGTCAGCTTGACCACATAGCCAAGGCGTTCGGTGGCGTCGGTGATTTGCGACACTTCCTCGGCCTGCGGCATGTTCGGGTCGATCTGGAAGTTGACGATCGCACTGTGCAGTTCACGTGTGAGCTTGCCGACTTCCTGATACAGGCCACGGTCACGGGTCTGATTGAGCTCATGGATCAGTTGCACAGCGTCGCCGAACCTGCCTTTTTCAAGGCTCTCGACCAGTTCGACCGCGTGTTTTTTCAGGGTCGACTCGAAATCGCCCTGTGAAGATTCGTTATGCTCCATAGCTCCCCCGCGCGTTCATCAGCCGATGCGTTCGAAAATCTTCTCGATTTTGTCTTTCAACGCCTGAGCCGTGAAAGGTTTGACTACGTAGCCGTTCACACCGGCCTGAGCGGCCTCGATGATCTGCTCGCGCTTGGCTTCGGCAGTCACCATCAATACCGGCAGGTGCTTGAGTTTTTCATCGGCGCGCACGTGGCGCAGCAGGTCGATACCGGTCATGCCCGGCATGTTCCAGTCTGTTACCAGAAAGTCGATGCTTCCGCTGTTGAGCACTGGAATGGCAGTCACGCCATCGTCAGCCTCGACGGTGTTGGTGAACCCAAGATCACGCAGCAGGTTCTTGATGATCCGCCGCATCGTTGAGAAGTCATCAACGATGAGGATTTTCATGTCTTTGTTCAATTCGACCTCCAAGCAGTCTTAAACGCGCCCAGCACCTGGACGCGCCACTTCAATCAATCGGCGCAGCACTCGAAGACTGTCTGGAGCACAACAGAGCAAGACCGGTGCCGTTCATCACCGCACCAGCCTCGTTCGCAGTGTCCCCACACTGCCTTCAGCGCGCTCGCCACTCCCCCAAACGCCCCCGCAAACGGGCCGCGCACTGGCTGTGTAACTGGCTGACCCGCGATTCACTGACGCCAAGGACTTCACCGATTTCCTTGAGGTTCAGCTCTTCGTCGTAGTACAGCGCCAACACCAGTCGCTCACGCTCCGGCAAATTGGCAATCGCGTCCGCCAGCGCTGCCTGGAAGCGTTCATCTTCCAGATCGCGCGACGGCTCGAGATGAGCACTCGCGCCATCCTCGTGCAGCCCTTCGTGTTCGCCGTCCTGCAACAGGTCGTCGAAACTGAACAGGCGGCTGCCCAAGGTGTCATTCAAAATCCCGTAGTAATCGTCGAGACTCAATTGGAGTTCGGCTGCAACCTCGTGATCTTTAGCGTCACGGCCGGTTTTAGCTTCAATTGAGCGAATTGCGTCACTGACCATACGGGTATTGCGGTGAACCGAGCGTGGCGCCCAGTCCCCTTTGCGCACTTCGTCGAGCATCGCGCCGCGGATTCGAATGCCCGCGTACGTTTCGAAACTGGCGCCTTTGCTGGCGTCATATTTGGTCGAGACTTCGAGCAGGCCGATCATCCCGGCCTGAATCAGGTCTTCGACCTGCACACTCGCCGGCAACCGTGCCAGCAAGTGGTAAGCAATGCGTTTGACCAGCGGCGCGTAACGCTCGATCAGCTCGTACTGAGCGTCGCGTGCCGACTTCTTGTAGTAGTTCATACCGCTAGCGGTCATAACACGGGCCCTGCCGTTTGCTGCACGAGGCGCTCGACGAAAAATTCAAGATGGCCACGCGGGTTGGCCGGCAACGGCCAGGTATCGACTTTCTGCGCGATCGCCTTGAACGCCAGTGCGCACTTGGAACGCGGGAAGGCTTCATAGACGGCGCGCTGCTTCTGCACGGCCTTGCGCACACTCTCGTCGTACGGCACGGCGCCGACGTATTGTAGAGCGACGTCAAGGAAGCGATCCGTGACCTTGGTCAACTTGGCGAACAGGTTGCGCCCTTCCTGAGGGCTCTGCGCCATGTTGGCCAACACGCGGAAGCGGTTCATGCCGTAATCGCGGTTAAGCAATTTGATCAGCGCGTAGGCGTCGGTAATCGACGTCGGCTCATCGCAGACCACCAGCAACACTTCCTGCGCTGCGCGCACGAAACTGACTACCGAGTCACCAATACCCGCAGCGGTGTCGATCACCAGTACGTCGAGATTGTCGCCGATGTCGCTGAACGCCTGAATCAGGCCGGCGTGTTGCGCCGGGCTCAGGTGCACCATGCTCTGCGTGCCGGAGGCGGCAGGCACGATGCGGATCCCGCCCGGGCCTTGCAACAGCACGTCGCGCAATTCGCAGCGGCCTTCGATGACGTCGGCCAGCGTGCGTTTGGGGGTCAACCCCAGCAGAACGTCGACGTTCGCCAGCCCCAGATCGGCGTCCAGCAACATGACCCGACGGCCAAGCTCTGCCAGCGCCAGGGACAAGTTCACTGACACGTTAGTCTTCCCGACGCCACCTTTGCCGCCGGTCACCGCGATCACCTGTACGGGATGCATGCTGCCCATGTTATTTCTTTACCTTGTCTTGCATAGACGGAGGCCACATTACTGGCTGCGCGTTCACAACCGGAACAATGCATGGCAGACCATCGATGTAGGTACAAAAATTATTCATGAATACCTCAGCCTACCTGCTTGGTCGGGCTGTGATAGATATCAGCGAACATGTCAGCCATGGCTTCTTCGCTGGGTTCTTCCTGCATTTGCACGCTGACGGCGCGGCTGACCAGTTGATGACGGCGCGGCAGATGCAGATCATCCGGAATCCGTGGGCCATCGGTCAGGTACGCGACCGGCAATTCATGACTGATCGCCAGGCTTAACACTTCGCCAAGGCTGGCCGTTTCATCCAGTTTAGTCAGGATGCACCCGGCTAGCCCGCAACGCTTGTAACTGTGATAAGCGGCGGTTAGAACCTGTTTCTGGCTGGTGGTTGCCAAGACCAGATAATTTTTTGAGCGAATGCCACGACCGGCGAGGCTTTCGAGCTGCATGCGCAGGGCCGGATCGCTGGCTTGCAGGCCCGCAGTATCGATCAACACCACGCGTTTGCGCAGCAATGGATCCAGTGCCTGAACCAGCGATTGGCCCGGATCGACGTGAGTCACCGGCACATTGAGAATGCGGCCCAGCGTCTTCAGTTGTTCCTGCGCACCGATGCGGAAGCTGTCCATGCTCACCAGCGCGACATTCTGCGCGCCGTACTTGAGCACATAACGCGCGGCGAGCTTGGCCAGCGTGGTGGTCTTGCCCATGCCGGCAGGGCCGACCATGGCAATCACACCGCCCTCTTCCAGCGGCTCGACTTCCGGTACGGCAATCATCCGCGCCAGATGCGCGAGCAACATGCGCCAGGCCTGACGCGGCTCTTCGATATCGGTAATCATCGACAGCAAGTCGCGCGACAACGGACCGGACAAACCGATGCGTTGCAGACGACGATACAGATTGGCTTGCGCCGGACGGCTGCCTTGCAGCTGATTCCAGGCCAGGGTGCCGAGCTGCACTTCCATCAGCTCGCGCAGGCTGTTCAATTCAAAACGCATCGAATCCAGTGCACGCGGATCAACGCCGCCGGAGGACTGCGCAGGTGCCGGGGCCGGACGCGCCGGCGCGGCGTAGGTCGGTTCGGTCAGCGGTTCGGCAGCGGTCAGCGGCAGGCCGGCCGTCAATGGCAGCCCGGCGAACAACTGGCGATTGGTGTTGCCGTCGGCTTCGCCACGCATGCTCAACTCGGCCTGGGCGGTGACGATGCGCGACTGGGTCTTGCGCAGCTCGTCTTCGAGTTCCATGTTCGGAACCCGCGGCGCCAGCGCCGACAATTTGTAATCCAGTGCCGCCGTCAACTCGACACCGCCGGCAATGCGACGGTTGCCAATGATGGCGGCATCAGCGCCCAGCTCATCACGAACCAGCTTCATGGCCTGACGCATATCGGCGGCAAAGAAACGCTTAACTTGCATATACCACTACCTCAGCCGTTGGGCCCTACTGTCGCAACGATGGTCACTTGCTTGTTGTCCGGTATTTCCTGGTAGGCCAGCACGTGCAGTCCAGGGACTGCGAGGCGGCCAAAGCGCGAGAGCATCGCGCGCACCGGGCCTGCTACCAACAGGATCACCGGCTGACCTTGCATTTCCTGACGCTGCGCCGCTTCGATGAGCGAACGCTGCAGCTTCTCGGCCATGCTTGGCTCCAGCAGAACGCCCTCTTCCGAGCCTTGTCCTGCCTTCTGCAGACTATTGAGCAATATTTGTTCCAACCTTGGTTCCAAGGTGATCACAGGCAGCTCGGACTCAGTGCCTACAATGCTTTGGACGATGGCGCGGGATACGCCGACGCGCACAGCGGCCACCAACGCGGCGGTATCTTGACTCTTGCTGGCGTTGTTGGCGATTGCTTCAGCAATGCTGCGAATATCGCGCACCGGCACATGTTCGGCGAGCAGCGCTTGCAGCACTTTGAGCAGTTGCGACAGCGAAACCACCCCCGGCACCAGTTCTTCAGCCAGTTTCGGCGAGCTTTTGGCCAGCAATTGCATGAGTTGCTGCACTTCCTCGTGGCCAATCAGCTCACTGGAGTGCTTGTACAGAATCTGGTTCAAGTGCGTGGCGACCACGGTGCTGGCGTCAACCACGGTGTATCCGAGGGATTGTGCCTGCGCACGCTGGCTGATTTCGATCCACACCGCCTCCAGGCCGAAAGCCGGATCTTTGGCGTTGATCCCGTTGAGCGTGCCGTAGACCTGGCCCGGATTGATCGCCAGCTCGCGATCCGGGTAGATCTCGGCTTCGGCGAGGATCACGCCCATCAGGGTCAGGCGATAGGCGCTTGGCGCCAAGTCGAGGTTGTCGCGGATGTGCACGGTCGGCATCAGGAAGCCCAGATCCTGCGAGAGCTTCTTGCGCACGCCCTTGATCCGCGCCAGCAATTGTCCGCCCTGGTTGCGATCAACCAGCGGAATCAGGCGATAACCGACTTCCAGGCCGATCATGTCGATCGGCGTCACATCGTCCCAGCCCAGCTCTTTGGTTTCCATGGCGCGGGCCGGCGACGGCAGCAGCTCTTGCTGGCGCTTGACCTCTTCCAGTGCCACGACCTTGGCCACGTTCTGCTTTTTCCAGAACAGGTACGCGCCACCACCAGCCAGCGCGGCCATGCTCAGGAACGAGAAGTGCGGCATGCCCGGCACCAGGCCCATGACCGCCATCAAACCAGCGGCCACGGCCAGCGCTTTCGGCGAGGCGAACATCTGGCGGTTGATCTGTTTGCCCATGTCTTCCGAACCGGAAGCGCGGGTCACCATGATCGCTGCAGCTGTGGATAACAACAGTGATGGCAATTGCGCCACTAAACCGTCACCGATGGTCAGCAAGGCGTAAACCCGACCGGCATCGCCGAAGCTCATGTTGTGCTGGAAGATACCGACGGCCATGCCGCCGATGAGGTTGATGAACAGAATCAGCAGGCCGGCGATGGCGTCACCACGGACGAACTTGCTGGCACCGTCCATCGAACCGTAGAACTCGGCCTCCTGGGCGACTTCCTGACGGCGCATCTTCGCTTGATTCTGGTCGATCAGACCGGCGTTGAGGTCGGCGTCGATCGCCATTTGTTTGCCGGGCATCGCATCGAGGGTGAAGCGCGCGCTCACCTCGGAAATCCGCCCGGCACCTTTGGTCACCACGACGAAGTTGATGATCATCAGGATCGCAAACACCACGATACCGACCACGTAGTTACCGCCGATCACCACCTCACCGAAGGCCTGAATCACCTTACCGGCGGCGGCGTGGCCGTCCTGACCGTGGAGCATCACCACCCGCGTCGAGGCCACGTTCAACGCCAGCCGCAGCAGGGTCGCAACCAGCAGGATCGTCGGGAATACGGCGAAATCCAGCGGCCGCAGTGCGTATACGCAGACCAGCAGCACGACGATCGACAGGGCAATGTTGAAGGTGAAGAACACGTCGAGCAGGAACGGCGGCACCGGCAACATCATCATCGCCAGCATCACCAGCAACAGCAACGGCACGCCCAGATTGCCCCGACTTAAATCGGCAACGTTTGTGCGTGCTGTGTTGAATAACTGAGAGCGATCCACCGGTTTTCCCCGTTCCTTTAAAGCAAACTTTTGACGCCCAGAGCGAGCTCACGGCGGCTACTGCAAGAAGCTTTCCAACTTTTGCCGGGGAACGAAATAGCGAGGGAATAAACACGCCCCCTGTAGGAGTGAGCCTGCTCGCGATAGCGGTTTGTCTGGTTCGAATTCATCGACTGAAAAAACCCCATCGCGAGCAGGCTCACTCCTACAGGGGATTGCATTCCAAATGTCAGATTTAAATGCAATCCAAATGTGGGAGCGAGCCTGCTCGCGAAGAGGCCCTCATGTTCGGCGCAAATTTCTTCATTTAAACGAAGCTGTTTAAAAGACACCTACAGACACGGTCTCAAGGCTACAAATCCTTGCGCCTTTGCCTACAGCCAAGCCAGAATCCGCCGGCTTGTGCGCCTTGGGGACGGGTTCTATTGTGGGTCGGTCGCTGATTGTTCAGTGATCGGGTTTAGCAGCCCGGGTTTTTCTCTAGACGCACAAGTCCGTTGTCGTTATGGCGGCTTTGCGTGGGGCACTTCGGTGCGCCGGGTTCTAGAGTCCTGGTCTGCTAACCCGCGTACAGCCGCCACCCTCTTCGTTAGCAGCGAACGTTGGCAGCTTCACCACTCTAGAGGCTCTACCGATGATCAAACCAACACCAAACCCACCCGAAACCGACCCCGCCTCACCTTACGAATCCATCGATTCAAAAAAACTCCACGACGCCGCCGAACGCGCCCTCGATCACTACCTCTGCCCCGGCAACACTCGGCCTGCGCGCAAACCCAGCACGATGTACGCCGTCGTCGCGGACATCAAAAGCGAAGAGCTGCTGGCCAACGCCTTCGAAACCCTCGCCTCAGCCAGAACCATCGCCCATGACTTCGCCAACCTCATACCCGCATCGCAGCGCCGAACACTGCTGGGGATCGCGCAATTGATCATGCTCGGGGAGTTGGCCGTTAACCGGGCGCTGGATAACTTGGAATTGCCGAATTAGTTCGGCCACAAATCGTTCCCACGCTCGGCGTGGGAATGCCTCAACGGACGCTCCGCGTTCGGCTCTGGGAAAGGGACGCGGAGCGTCCCGCGCTGCATTCCCACGCAGAGCGTGGGAACGATCAAAGAGTTGACAGGTGCTGGCAACCATCCGACACGGCGTCGAATGACCGTCAGGAATCGCGGCGCAAATCCGGCGGAATCGGCAGATCGTCCTTGAGCGGATCCGGGCGTTTGCCCTTGCCCGCGCGGTATTGGCGGATCTGGTAGACGTAGGCCAGTACCTGGGCTACCGCCAGATACAGGCCGCCAGGAATTTCCTGATCCAGTTCCGTGGAGTAGTAGATCGACCGGGCCAGCCCCGGCGACTCAAGGAGCATGACGTTGTTGGCCACGGCGATTTCGCGGATTTTCAACGCGAGGAAGTCGCTACCCTTGGCCAGCAATACCGGTGCGCCGCCCTTCTCGGTGTCGTACTTGAGCGCGACGGCGTAGTGCGTCGGGTTGGTGATGACCACGTCGGCGCTGGGAATCGCTGCCATCATTCGCCGCTGGGACATTTCGCGCTGGGTCTGCCGGATGCGCTGTTTGACCTCCGGGCGGCCCTCCTGATCCTTGTGCTCGTCGCGCACTTCCTGCTTGGTCATCAGCAGTTTCTTGTGGGCTTCCCAAAGCTGCACCGGCACGTCGACAGCGGCAATGATGATCAAGCCGCAGGCCAGCCACAACGTACTCCAGCCCACCAGCAATATGCTGTGAATGATCGCTGACTCAAGCGGTTCGTGGGCGATACGCATTATGTCGTCGACGTCCGATAACAACACCACCAACGCCACACCCAAAGTGATCAGAAACTTGGCCAGTGCCTTGAGCAGCTCGATCACAGCCTTGAACGAAAACATCCGCTTCAGGCCCGCCGCCGGGTTCATCCGGCTGAACTTGGGCGCCATGGAACCGGCCGCGAACAGCCAGCCACCGAGGGAGATCGGCCCGATCAGCGCAGCCAGCAACAGGGTGATCATGATCGGCTGGATCGCCACCAGCGCCATCTGGCCCGACTTCAACAGAAACGCGCCCATCGCGCCCTGATCCATGATCACCTCACGCGACAGCGTGAAGTTCAGGCGCATCAGCTCCATCAGGTCTTCGGCCAGCATGCCGCCAAACACCAGCAGCGCGCCGGCCCCGGCCATCATCACGGCGAGGGTGTTGAGTTCTTTGGATCGGGCGATCTCACCCTTCTCACGGGAGTCCTTTTTACGTTTATCCGTGGGGTCTTCTGTTTTGTCCTGACCGCTTTCGCTCTCAGCCATGACTCAGCGCGCCCGTGCCAGTTCGCGTAACAACTGCAAGGCCTCGGTGGCCAGCGGTTGATACTGATTGAGAATGTCCGCCAGACCGACCCAGACGATGAACAGCCCGAGCACCAGGGTCAGCGGGAAACCGATGGAGAAAATGTTCAGTTGCGGCGCGGCGCGAGTCATCACGCCGAACGCGATGTTGACCACCAGCAAGGCCGTGATCGCCGGCAATACCAGCAGCAACGCCGCCCCGAGGACCCAACCGAGCTTGCCAGCCAACTCCCAGTACTGCGCCGTCATCAGCCCGCCACCCACCGGCAGCGTGGTGAAGCTTTCGGTGAGCACTTCGAAGACCACCAGATGGCCATTCATCGAAAGAAATAACAGGGTCACGAGCATGGTGAAGAACTGCCCGATCACTGCCACCGAGACGCCGTTGGCCGGGTCGACCATCGAGGCGAAACCCATGCCCATCTGAATCGCGACAATCTGCCCGGCCACGGCAAAGGCCTGGAAAAACAGTTGCAAGGAAAAACCCAGCACGGCGCCCACCAGAATCTGCTCGGCGATCAGCATCAAGCCACTGAGATCGAGCGGGCTGACCGCCGGCATCGGCGGCAGGCTCGGCGCAATCGCTACGGTGATTGCCACGGCGAAATACAGGCGCACCCGGCGCGACACCAGCGTGGTGCCGAACACCGGCATGACCATCAGCATCGAGGCGACGCGAAACAGCGGCAACATGAATGACGCCACCCAGGTACTGATCTGGGTGTCGGTCAGCTGAAGCAGCGATTGCATGGCTTAGCCGATGACCATCGGGATATTTTTGTACAACTGGATGATGTATTCCATGAAGGTCTGCACGATCCACGGACCGGCGACGATCAGGGTCACCAGCATCACCAGCAGACGCGGGAGGAAGCTCAACGTCTGTTCGTTGATCTGCGTGGCGGCCTGAAACATCGCCACCAGCAGGCCGACCAACAGGCTCGGCACCACCAGGATCGCGACCATCAACGTGGTCAGCCACAGCGCTTCACGAAAGATATCGACCGCGACTTCCGGCGTCATGGCGTGACACCTCCGAAACTGCTGGCGAGGGTGCCGATGATCAGCGCCCAGCCATCCACCAGCACAAACAGCATGATCTTGAACGGCAGCGAAATGATCAGCGGCGAGAGCATCATCATACCCATCGCCATCAGCACACTGGCCACGACGAGGTCGATGATCAGGAACGGAATGAAGATCATGAAGCCGATCTGGAACGCGGTTTTAAGCTCGGAGGTGACGAATGCCGGCACCAGAATGGTCAGCGGCGCCTGATCCGGGGTGGCGATGTCGGTGCGCTTGGACAGGCGCATGAACAGCTCGAGATCGCTGGTGCGGGTCTGCGCGAGCATGAAGTCCTTGATCGGTACCTGGGCCTTTTCCACCGCTTGCTGAGCGGTGAGTTTTTCCGCCAGGTACGGTTGCAGCGCATCGTTGTTCACCCGGTCAAACACCGGCGCCATGATGAACATGGTCAGGAACAGCGCCATGCCGGTGAGGATCTGGTTCGACGGCGTCTGTTGCAGGCCGAGGGCCTGACGCAGGATCGAGAAGACGATGATGATCCGGGTGAAACTGGTCATCAGGATGACCGCCGCCGGAATAAAGCTCAGCGCGGTCATGATCAGCAGGATCTGCAGACTGACCGAATACTCCTGCGCGCCATTGGCGTTGGTGCCCAGCGTGATCGCCGGGATCGACAACGGATCGGCGGCGAACGCCAGTGGCGCGGCCAGCAACAAGGCCAGCGTCAAGACGATGCGTAACGCACCCATTACTTCGTATCCTTCTGATCCTTGCCGAGTATCTTCAGCAACTGCTGGGCAAAATCCGGCGTGGCTTTTTCACTGGTGCTTGGCACCGGCACCGGCTCTTTGAGCACGTGCAGCGCGGTGATGGTGCCGGGGCTCAAGCCGAGCAGAATCTGCTCGTTGCCGACCTGGACCAGCATCAAGCGATCCCGTGGGCCGAGCGCGCGCGAACCGATCAACTCGATCACCTGGCCCTTGCCCGCCGGGCCTGCCTGCTGCACGCGGCGCAACAGCCAGGCGAGGAAGAAGATCACGCCCAGCACCAGCAGCAGACCGAACACCAGTTGCGTCAGCTGACCGGCCACGCCACTGTTGACCATCGGCGCGGTGGCCGCAGGCACGCTTGCAGCGATGCTCGCCGCCGGCTCGGCAGCCAGCACGGTCAATGGCAGCGCCAGCAGCGCCCAGAGAAACCTTTTCACTCAGCGCAGCTTCTTGATGCGTTCGCTTGGGCTGATCACGTCAGTCAGACGGATGCCGAACTTCTCGTTGACCACCACCACTTCGCCGTGCGCAATCAGCGTGCCGTTGACCAGCACGTCGAGCGGCTCGCCAGCGAGACGATCGAGCTCGATCACCGAACCCTGGTTGAGTTGCAGCAGGTTGCGAATATTGATGTCAGTGCTGCCGACTTCCATCGAGATCGACACCGGGATGTCGAGGATCACGTCCAGGTTCGGACCGTCCAGCGTCACCGGATCGTTGTTCTTCGGCACGCTGCCGAACTCTTCCATCGGCAGACGCGAGCCGCTGGAGGCGTCGGCCGCCAGCAATGCGTCGATGTCAGCTTGACCATCACCGGTCTCTTCCAGGGCAGCAGCCCATTCATCGGCCAGTGCCTGATCGTCCTGGGCGTTCATATCGTCGTTCATCATGTGTCCTCGGCGGGCAACAATTCAGTTAATGCAAAAGGGGGGGGGCGCCGCTTCAGCGGCGCTCGATCGGCTCGATCACTTGCAACGCGAGGTTGCCTTTGTGCGAGCCCATCTTGACCTTGAAGGCCGGCACGCCGTTGGCGCGCATGATCATTTCTTCCGGCATCTCGACCGGGATCACATCGCCCGGCTGCATGTGCAGAATGTCGCGCAGCTTCAACTGGCGGCGAGCCACGGTGGCGCCGATCGGCACGTCGACATCGAGCACGTCCTGGCGCAGGGCGTTGACCCAGCGCTCGTCCTGATCGTCGAGGTCGGACTGGAAACCGGCGTCGAGCATTTCGCGCACCGGCTCGATCATCGAGTACGGCATGGTCACGTGCAGATCGCCGCCACCGCCATCGAGTTCGATGTGGAACGTGGAGACCACGATCGCTTCGCTTGGGCCGACGATGTTGGCCATGGCCGGGTTCACTTCCGAGTTGATGTACTCGAAATTGACTTCCATGATCGCCTGCCAGGCTTCTTTCAAGTCGACGAAGGCCTGCTCCAGCACCATGCGCACCACACGCAGTTCGGTCGGGGTGAATTCACGCCCTTCGATCTTGGCGTGACGGCCATCGCCTCCGAAGAAGTTGTCCACCAGCTTGAACACCAGTTTGGCGTCAAGAATGAACAGCGCGGTGCCGCGCAACGGTTTGATCTTGACCAGGTTGAGGCTGGTCGGTACGTACAGCGAGTGCACGTATTC
>NZ_JBIVGT010000034.1:0-25346 GCF_044748825.1 Pseudomonas sp. NPDC089741
TGCAATCTGCCTCGGCACCATGACCTGGGGCGAGCAAAACACTGAAGCTGAAGCCTTCGCCCAGATCGAACGGGCCAAGGAAGCCGGGATCAATTTCATCGACACCGCCGAGATGTACCCGGTGCCGCCAAAAGCCGAAACCTACGCCACTACCGAGCGCTACATCGGCAATTACTTCAAAAGCCGCGGTGACCGCGCCGACTGGATCCTCGCCAGCAAAATCGCCGGCCCGGGCAACACCATCGACTATATCCGCGACAAAAACCTGCGCCACAATCGCCAGCACATCACCGCCGCGGTGGATGCCAGCCTTGAGCGCCTGCAGACCGACTACATCGACCTGTATCAATTGCACTGGCCGGAGCGCAGCACCAACTTTTTCGGACAGCTGGGCTACAAGCACAAGATCGAAGCCAATCTCACTCCGCTGGAAGACACTCTTGAAGCGCTCGACGAGCAAGTGAAGGCCGGCAAGATTCGTCACATCGGCCTGTCCAACGAAACACCGTGGGGCACCATGCGTTTTCTCGCGCTGGCCGAAGCCCGTGGCTGGCCGCGTGCGGTGTCGATCCAGAACCCGTACAACCTGCTCAACCGCAGCTTTGAAGTCGGCCTGGCGGAAATCGCCATCCGCGAACAATGCGGCCTGCTCGCTTATTCGCCGCTGGCGTTTGGTTTCCTCTCAGGCAAGTACGAAGGTGGCGCGCGTCCGCCGAAAGGCCGCCTGAGCCTCTACAGCCGCTTCAGCCGCTATTTCAACGCGCAATCGGAAGCAGCGTGCAGCCGTTACGTCGCGCTGGCCCGTGAACACGGTCTGGATCCGGCGCAAATGGCGTTGGCGTTTGTGACCCAGCAACCGTTCGTCACCAGCAACATCATCGGGGCAACGACGCTTGAGCAACTGGACAGCAACATTGCCAGTTTCGATCTGCAGCTCTCGGATGAAGTGCTGGCAGGGATCGAGGCGATTCATAAGGATCATCCGAATCCTGCCCCGTAAGTAAAAAGATCGCAGCCTGCGGCAGCTCCTACACGGGTTGGGTGTGAACCCTGTAGGAGCTGCCGCAGGCTGCGATCCTTTCAGCCGTCAAAGCGACCGCGCAATGATCTCCTTCATGATTTCATTGGTGCCGGCATAAATCCGCTGCACCCGCGCATCCGCCCATGCCCGGGCCACCGGGTATTCCCACATGAAGCCGTAACCGCCATGCAACTGCACGCACTCGTCGAGGACCTTGCCTTGCAGATCAGTGCCCCAGTATTTCGCCATCGCCGCCGTCGGCACATCCAGCTTGCCTTGCAGATGTAATTCGAGACATTTATCGACGAAGACCCTGCCGATCTGAATCTCGGTGGCCATCTCCGCCAGCTTGAAACGGGTGTTCTGGAAGTCAGCAATCGCTTTGCCGAACGCCTTGCGATCGCGGGTGTAATCCAGCGTCCACTGCAACGCTGCCTCGGCTGAAGCCAGACCACCAATGGCCACGGTCAGACGCTCCTGCGGCAACTCCTGCATCAGATAGGCAAACCCTGCTCCCGCCTGCCCCAGCAGGTTTTCCTTCGGCACACGCACGTCTTGGAAAAACAATTCCGAGGTGTCCTGCGCCTTCATGCCGACCTTCTCCAGGCGCTTGCCCTTCTCGAATCCCGGGCTATTCGCTTCAACTAGAAACAGGCTGGTGCCTTTGGCGCCGGCTTTCGGATCGGTTTTGGCGACGACGATCACCAGATCTGCCAAGAAGCCGTTGGTGATGAAGGTTTTCGAACCGTTGATCACGTACTCGTCACCGTCCAGCACAGCGGTGGTTTTCACGCCTTGCAGGTCGGAGCCCGCACCCGGCTCGGTCATGGCGATGGCTGTGACCATCTCGCCCGAGACCAGTTTCGGCAGGTATTTGTGCTTCAGTGCCTCGCTGCCGTAATGCAGGATGTACGGCGCAACAATGTCCGAATGCAGCGAGAAACCGATGCCGGTCAACCCCAGTCGACCGACCTCTTCGATCACCACGGCGCTGTACAGAAAGTCCGCCCCCAAACCGCCGTACTCTTCCGGCAGGTGCGAGCAAAGCATTCCCGCCTCCCCCGCCTTGTTCCAGAGTTTGCGGTCGATATGGCCTTGTTTCTCCCATTGAGCGTGGAACGGCACAGCCTCTTTTTCGAGGAAGGTTCGTACGCTGTCGCGGAACAATTCGTGCTCGGAGCTGAACAAGGTTCTGGGGATCATGCGGCACCTTTCTTTGTTGTTGGAGGGGGATGACCTTCAGAGACTAAGCGCCACCGGCGATACAGGACACTGGACACATCCGACAAAAAATAAGACGATCCAGCCGTCTGGTGACCACTTTCCCTTATAAAAACAAAACAAAAGTTGAATTATGTCCAAGCAAGTCTCCACGCCCTTGCGGCGCGTCAGCATCCTGGCGATTGACCGGGTTTTCGCATCTACTCTCATGCAGGCCAAGGATTTTTTCCATCTGGCCAGCCTGCGTTACGGCAAGCAACTGGGCCACGGCCTGACTCCGGCGTTTGAAACGCGCCTGGTCAGTCCCGACGGCAAACCAGTGAACAGCTTCAGTGACGTGGTCATGCCGGTCGACGGCGGCCTGGAAAACGCCGACGTCATTATCCTTCCGGCGTTCTGGGACGATTTCGATACGCTTTGCAGCCGTTATCCCCAGGTCTTGCCGTGGTTGCGCGAACAGCATGCGCGTGGCGCAGTGTTGTGCGGCGAAGCCACCGGGGTGTTCTGGCTGGCCGAAGCCGGCCTGCTCAACGGCAAGGAAGCGACCACCTACTGGCGGTTCTTCAATGCGTTCGCCGAGCGTTTTCCGCGGGTGTACCTGAATCAGGACAAACACCTGACCGACGCCGATAACCTCTACTGCGCCGGCGGCACCACTTCAGCCTGCGATCTCTATATCTATCTGATCGAACGCTTCTGCGGGGCAAACGTCGCGCAAGCCGTGGCCCGCGACATCCTCTACGAAGTGCAGCGCAGCTATTCGCCGGGACGCATCGGTTTCGGTGGGCAGAAGCTGCATCAGGATGTGATCATTCTGCAGATCCAGCACTGGCTCGAAGAGCACTTCGCCGACAAGTTCCGCTTCGAAGACGTCGCCCGCGAGCACGGCATGAGCATCCGCAATTTCATGCGGCGCTTCCAGACGGCCACCGGCGACAAACCGTTGCATTACCTGCAAAGGCTGCGGATCGAGACCGCGAAAGGCTTGCTGTCCGGCAGCCGCAAGAGCATCAAGACCATCAGTTATGAGGTCGGCTACGACGATGCAAGCTTCTTTGCGCGGCTATTCCGCCAGCACACCGAGCTGTCGCCGAACCAGTATCGACAGCAGTTCCAACAGGCTGCATAACCCTCCCCCCGATGAGCGTTCCCACGCTCTGCGTGGGAACGCTGCCAATGGACGCTCTGCGTCCGCCCCGGAATGTGACGCAGAGCGTCACGGTATGCATTCCCACGCGGAGCGTGGGAACGATCAGTGTGCGCGGGCCGGTGAATTCGAGATAAAAAAAGGGCCTGCAATTGCAGGCCCTTTTTATTTGGCGAAACTGTTTAAGGCTTGTGCGCCCGCGACAGGAATTCGTGCGATTGCATCTCCAGCAAGCGGCTCAGCGTGCGCTGGAACTCGAAGTTCAAACGGCCGCCGGTGTACAGATCCTTCAGCTCGACTTCCGCCGAAATGATCAGCTTGACGTTACGGTCGTAGAATTCGTCGACCATGTTGATGAAGCGACGGGCGATGTCGTCGGTGGTGACGCTCATCTGCTCGACGCCGCTGAGCAGCACGGCGTGGAAGATCTTGCCCAGCTCGATGTAATCGTTCTGGCTGCGCGGGCCGTCGCAGAGTTCGCGGAAATCGAACCAGGCCACATCGTCACAAGTACGCAGGGCGCGGATCTCGCGGTTCTCGATCATCAGCACGTCATTCTCGACCGCTGCGGTGCACTCTGGCGTCAGCGCGCGGAAGCTCTTGCGCAGGCTTTCGTGGGACGCTTCGTCGAGCGGAAAGTGAAACAGCTCCGCTTGTTCGAGGTGACGCAGACGGTAGTCGACGCCGCTGTCAACGTTGACGATCTCGGTGTTCTGCTTGATCAGCGCAATCGCCGGCAGGAAGCGCGCGCGTTGCAGACCGTCCTTGTACAGACCGTCCGGGACGATGTTCGAGGTCGCGACCAGGGTCACGCCATTCTTGAACAATTCTTCCATCAACGTGCCGAGGATCATCGCGTCTGTGATGTCGGAAACGAAGAACTCATCGAAGCAGATTACCCGCGACTCATCGGCAAAACGTTTGGCGATGAGGGTCAGCGGGTTTTTCTCGCCACCGAGGGTTTTCATCTCTTCGTGCACACGCTTCATGAAGCGGTGGAAGTGGGTGCGGGTCTTTTCCTTGAACGGCAGCGCTTCGAAGAAGGTGTCGACCAGGTAAGTTTTGCCGCGACCCACGCCGCCCCAGAAATACAGGCCCTTGACCGGCGTCTGATCTTTTTTGCCGAACAGCTTGCTCAGCAGACCCGGTTTGTTCTGATCGGCGGCGATCAGATCCTCGTACAAACGCTGTAGATGACGCACAGCAGTTTCCTGCGCGGCGTCATGGAAGAAGTCCGGGCGTTTCAGATCAGCTTGGTATCGTTCTAGGGGCGTCATAATTCGTTAGCAAGGCAACAAAAACGGGCCGTCACTGTAGCGACGGCCCGTGGGAATGGCAATCGGCCCTTGGTCGGACCGTGCCGCCGATTAGTCCTGAACCGGGGTCAGCGCGATGCGCAGCGCCTCGATGGCCGCGTCCCGCGCAACCGTGTCGGCGAACGCCGGGCTATCGCCAACGCAATCACCTTCCAGCCAGACGCTGAAGCTCAGGTCTTCGCTGCGCACGTCCAGCGGCTGGCCGGATTGCAGCTGTTTGGTCACTTGGCCTGCGGTTTTGCCGTCGGCGAAGTTACGCGACAGCAGCAGTTGCTCGCCATCGGCCGCCAGCAGACGGAAACGGAAGCTGCCGTCGTCTTCGCGGAAGCTGACGAAACGTGCGGCTTTCGCGGCTTTCTTTTTGGTCGTCGTTGCGACTTGTACCTGATTGACGAAGGAGCGCAGGCCAACGGCTTCGCGCAGTTCGTTAAGGAACGGCGTCGCCACGGCACGGGCCTTTTTCGCACCGATCTGCAGGATGTCTTCAAGATCCGCCGGACGTTCGATCAACTGGTGATACTTGTCGCGCGCCTCGCCGAGATCGTTGTCGAGCAACTGGAACAGACGGTTCTTCGCCTCACCCCAACCCAGACCACCGAGCAGTTCGCTGCGGAACTCACCAGCCTGCGCCGGCGTGGCGAACGCCTGGAACAGGGTGAACAAATGCGAGTTGTCCGGATCTTTCGCTTCGCCTGGCGCTTTCGAATCAGTAACGATCCGCGAAATCGCGTCCTTCATCTCTTTGGCGCTGGAGAACAACGGGATGGTGTTGTCGTAGCTCTTCGACATCTTGCGACCGTCGAGGCCCGGCAACGTCGCCACGCTTTCTTCAATCAGCGCTTCGGGCATGGTGAAGAATTCTTTGCCCTGACCGAACAAGTGGTTGAAGCGCTGGCCGATATCACGCGCCATCTCGACATGCTGGATCTGGTCACGACCGACCGGCACCTTGTGCGCGTTGAACATCAGAATGTCCGCGGCCATCAGCACCGGGTAGCTGTAGAGGCCCATGGTGATGCCGGCGTCCGGGTCTTCACCGGTTTCGACGTTCTTGTCGACCGAGGCCTTATAGGCGTGCGCACGGTTGAGCAGGCCTTTGGCGGCAACGCAGGTCAGCAGCCAGGTCAGCTCGGGGATTTCCGGGATGTCGGACTGGCGGTAGAAGGTCACGCGGTCGACATCGAGGCCACCGGCCAGCCAGGTCGCGGCGATTTCCAGACGCGAGCGCTGGATGCGCAGCGGGTCATCGCATTTGATCAGGGCGTGGTAGTCGGCCAGAAAGTAGAACGAATCGGCATTGCTGTCGCGGCTGGCAAGGATTGCCGGGCGGATCGCGCCGGCGTAGTTGCCCAGGTGCGGCGTGCCGGTGGTGGTGATGCCGGTGAGGATACGGGTACGGTTCGTCATGGGTAATCGCTTGTCAGACTGCAATCAATTCGAGAGACGCGGCAGGATCAGATCCTTGAGATCGGTCAGCTTGCCATGAAAAAAGTGTCCGCATTCTGCCACTTTCAGCAGCTCATGGGGGCGCTGGAGTTTTTCCGACCAGTCGTAGACCAACTGCGGATCGATGACTTCGTCGGTTTCCGGCTGGATCACCGTGAGTTCGCCGTGTTGCGGCAGTTGATCCTGCTCGCCCAGACGCATGACCGCCGGCGCGACCATGAACAGGTGCTTGAGCTGCACGCCTTGCGCTTCAAGACGGCCGCCGAGACTTGCTGCAACAAATCCGCCGAAGGAGAAACCGAACAGGGTCATCGGCAGATCCGGGTGTTTTTCCCGCAGCCACTTGGCAGCCGCCTGAGCGTCATCGACTTCACCGGTGCCCATGTCATGCGAACCTTCGCTGGCGCCGACGCCACGATAGTTGAAACGCAAGGTAATCAGGCCGGCGTCGCGCGCGGTGCGCTGCAGGGTCGAGACAACCTTGTTGAGCATGGTGCCGCCCTGCACCGGGTTCGGGTGGCAGATCAGCGCGATGCCGCGCGGCTGCTCGTTGTCCAAGCTCTTGTTTTCGAGAAGCAGAGCTTCGATTTGGCCGACAGGGCCGGCAATCACTACAGGGGTTTCACGCATCAGCAAGGAAGGAACTCCGTGACCTCGAATCGGGTCGACTCGTCTAGCAAATTGTCTGTGCCAATCTATTGCGAGTGAATCGCGGTATACAGCGCAGGTTCGAGCCGTTAACGTAACGCAAAGCCGTTTATAGCGGAAGGACTCGTGGAACACTCGCTCTTAGTTTGGTTGTTACCGACTCTTGCCCTGGTTGTGGGTGTCGCCATTGGATTCCTGATCGCGCGCGTTGCGCCGAACGCCGCACCGAGCCGCACGCAGCGTCAACTGGATGATATTCAGGAACGCTTCGACAGTTATCAGAACGAGGTGGTCACCCACTTCAACAGCACCGCGATGCTGGTCAAGAAACTGACCCAGAGCTATCAGGAAGTGCAGGACCATCTCGCCGAGGGTGCCAATCGTCTGGCCCTGGACGAGCAGACCCGCCAGCGCCTGATCGCCGCCCTGCATGCCGACGCGGCAGTGGCACCACGCGAACGCCTGACGCCACCGCGCGATCAGGAGCCGCCACGCGACTACGCACCGAAAACCCCGAACTCGCCGGGCATGCTCGATGAGCATTATGGTCTGAAGAAGTAATCAGCCTTCGCTGAAAACAAAAAGCCCCCGGACAGTGATGTGTCCGGGGGCTTTTTTGTGCCTGATAGTTTTGTGGTGCCGATTTGATCGCCATCGCGAGCAGGCTCACTCCTACATTTTGAAATGCATTCCCCTGTAGGAGTGAGCCTGCTCGCGATGAGGCCATAACCGGCCACACAAAAAAAATGCCCGATCACAGGATCGGGCATTTCTTCATTCAGGCAATCGCTTACGGATACTGCTGAACCGTACCCGGCTGCTGTTGCTGCTGACCACCATACTGCTGGCCCGGGATCGCCTTCAGGTTGACTTCAACCCGACGGTTCTGCGCCCGGCCATTGACGTCACCGTTGCTGGCAATCGGATTATCGGGACCGGCACCACGGGCCGTCAGGTTGGCACCGCCGACACCTTGCGAGGTCAGGTAGGTCGCCACGCTCTGCGCACGACGCTGGGACAGGTCCATGTTGTGCTGACGGCTGCCGGTGCTGTCGGTGTAGCCGACGATTTCGATCTGGTTCTGGTTGAACTCTTTCAGCGAGTTGGCCAGGTTGTTCAGCGGCTGGTAGAAGCTCGATGCAATGTTCGCCGAATCGGTGGCGAAGGTGATGTTGCCCGGCATGATCAGCTTGATCTGGTCGCCCTGACGCTGCACTTCAACTCCGGTGTTGGCCATGCTGGCGCGCAGCTTGGCTTCCTGTTTGTCAGCGTAGTAACCGTAACCGGCCGCTGAAGCACCCACCACAGCGGCGCCGATCAAGGCACCCTTGCCGCGATTGTTATGGTCGATGGCAGCACCGGCCAAAGCACCGGCCAGAGCACCGAGACCACCGTACTTGGCGGTTTTGCTCATGCCTTGAGAGCCACCGTCGGCCTGGCCCTGATTGTCATACGGGTTAGGCGAGGCGCAGCCGGACAGCAAGGCCACGGCAGTAGCGACAATAATCAAACGACGCTTGGTGAACATGGAGAGCTCCTGGTTTTTCGCATTCTGTGATGCAGCGGCCACTGGGTAAAATGGACCTGCGCGGGCGTTGGATCATGACAATGCACAAAAATTCCGCCGGGCACTCGTGACAAAATATTTACGCCCGCACAAACGGGTTTTCGCGCATTTCATCACCCAGTCGCGTATCCGGACCATGCCCGGTCACCACCGTTGCATCTTCGTCCAGGGTATACAACCGCTGCTTGATCGACCGCACGATGGTCGCCTGGTCGCCGCCCCACAAATCCGTGCGCCCTACGCCGCGACGAAACAGCGTGTCGCCGGCAATCAACAGCTTAGCCTCGGAAAACCAAAAGCTCATGGAACCGGGCGTATGACCCGGCGTATGCAGCGCCACGCCGCAGCCACAGGCGAGTTCTTCATCGTCGCTCAACCAGCGATCCGGCGATGGCACCGGGATGTAGGGCACGCCGAACATCTGGCACTGCATCTCAAGGTTGTCCCAGAGGAACTGATCTTCCTTGTGCAAGTGCAGGGTCGCACCGGTTTTCTCTTTCATCTGGCCGGAAGCGAGGAAGTGATCGAGATGGGCATGGGTGTGGATGATGCTGACGACTTTCAGGCCATGCGCATCGAGGCGCGCCATGATCAGGTCAGGATTGCCACCCGGATCGACGACGATCGCCTTTTTGGTGATCGGGTCACCGATGATGGTGCAGTTGCACTGGAGCGGGCCGACGGGAAAGGTTTCGCGGATGAGCTTAGTGGCCGGGACATTCATCGAGAGCTCCTGAATTTCGATTTCCGACAGGATACCAGCCTGCCGATCTTCAGTTTCATGCCGGCGCACCGATATAGGGCTGAGTCATTTTTCTGGCGCCACCGATAAAAAAATAGTGGCGTACTGATATCAATTGACGCTGCTCTTGGTACAAAATTGTTTATTGAAGTGGCCATATTCAGGAAGGCCGCCCCCACTCAGGATCTCGCAATGTCGTCACCAACAGGTTATGTGCTCACCAGGCCTTCGTTTCTTACCGGCAATGCCCAGGCAGACAGCCTGATCTTTGGCACACAGTGGCTGAGCCCGGACTTTGGTGGCAGCGATTTCTTCTCGACCCGACTGACCTACAGCTTTGTCACCCCCGGCCAGTCGTACTTCGCCAAGGGCTACAGTCCGGACAACGAATTTCTCAACAGCTATGCCCTGACCAGTGCACAACAAACCGCCGTGACCAGTGCACTCAATGCCTGGAGCGCCGTAGCGAACATCAAATTCACGCTGATCAGCGACATTAACGACAGCGCTGGCGACCTGCGTTTTGGCGGCTACGCCGGCATGGACCCGAAAACGGCCGCGTGGGCCTACTTTCCTGATGAAAAACCTCTGGCCGGCGACGTCTGGATCGGACCGGTGACGGATAACCCGAACCCTGTCCGAGGCACGTATGACTACATGACATTTGTCCATGAAATCGGTCATGCGCTGGGCCTGAAGCACCCGTTCGAAGCGAGCCCGACCAACAGCACCCTTATTTCGCCGTTGATCGACGATTCGCATTTCACCCTGATGAGCTACAACAACACGTACTCCTATCAGCCAACGACGCCGATGGTTCTGGACATCCTCGTGATCCAGCAGCTCTACGGTGCCAACATGCTCTGGCAGGCTGGCGACAACGTCTACAAATGGGCACCTGACCAATCGGTTTTCGAGACCATCTGGGACGCTGGCGGTAACGACACCATCGACGCAAGCAATCAACTGTCGGCAGTCACACTGAACCTCAATGAGGGGCAGTACAGCCAGATCGGCAAGGCTTTCGTCAACACCACCACTCAGGCGTCGGTCAATGACGGCCTAGCGATCGCGTTCGGTGCCAAGATTGAAAATGCCACCGGCTCTGCCTTCGATGATGTCCTGATCGGCAACGATCTGAACAACTGGCTCAACGGCATGGGCGGTGCGGACACCATGAGCGGTGGCGCCGGTAACGATACCTACGTCGTCGATAACGTTAACGATGTGATCATCGAGACGAACGCATCACTCACTGAATATGACACCGTCATTTCCGTTATCGACTACACACTCGGCGCCAATCTCGAATACCTGTCCCTGGCTGGCACGGCGAACATCAATGCCACCGGTAACGCCCTTGGCAATCGTCTGACCGGTAATGTCGGCAACAACATTCTCGACGGCGGCGCGGGTAACGACCTGCTCACCGGCGGACTCGGCAACGACACTTACATCGTCGACAGCACAGGCGACGTGGTTGTCGAAACTAGCACTTTGAGCACCGAGATCGACACGGTCAAGGCGTCGGTCAGCTACACGCTGAGCGCCAACGTGGAAAATCTGGTCCTCACCGGTACTGCCGACCTCAATGGCAACGGCAACGGCCTGAACAACGTCATCACCGGCAACATCGGCAACAACCTGCTCAACGGCGGCGCGGGTGCCGACACCCTGATCGGCGGCGCTGGCAATGACACCTACATCATCGACAACGCCGGCGACTCCGTTGTCGAACTGGCCAACGAAGGCCAGGATCTGGTCAAGGCCTCCGTCAGTTACGTCTTCAACGCCAACGTTGAAGACGGCGAACTGACCGGCACCGATGCCATCAACATGGTCGGCAACGACCTGAACAACGTGCTCACCGGCAACAGTGCCGCCAACATTCTCAACGGCATGGCCGGTGCGGACACGATGATCGGCGGCGCCGGCAACGACTACTATTTCGTCGACAACGTCGGCGACCTGGTGGTCGAGACCAGCACGCTGGCCAGTGAGATCGACACCGTGCGTTCCACCGTCAGCTACGCCCTGACGTCCAACGTCGAGTACCTGGTGCTGACCGGCAACGCCGACATCAACGCCACCGGCAACGCCTTGGGCAACCGCCTGACCGGTAACGACGGCAACAACATTCTCGACGGCGGCGCGGGTAACGACCTGCTCACCGGCGGCCTCGGCAACGACACTTACATCGTCGACAGCACCGGCGACGTGGTTGTCGAAACCAGCACCCTGAGCACTGAAATCGACACCGTCAAAGCGTCAGTCAACTACGCGCTGGGCGCCAACCTCGAGAATCTGGTTCTGACCGGCACTGCCGACCTCAACGGCAGCGGCAACGGCCTGAACAACGTCATCACCGGCAACATCGGCAATAACCTGCTCGACGGCGGCGTGGGTGCCGACACCTTAATCGGCGGCGCCGGCAATGACACTTATATCGTCGACAACGCCAGTGATACCGTCATTGAACAAGCAGACGAAGGCTACGACCGTGTCAATGCCTCGATCAGCTATACCCTCGGCGCCAATATCGAGGAAGGTCTGCTGACCGGGAACAATGCGATCAATCTGACTGGCAACAATCTGGACAATCGACTCACCGGCAACGCCGCGGCCAACACACTGCAAGGTGGCGCCGGCAACGACACTTTGGATGGCGGCGCGGGTGCCGACACCCTGATCGGCGGCGCTGGCAATGACACCTACATCATCGACAACGCCGGCGACTCCGTTGTCGAACTGGCCAACGAAGGCCAGGATCTGGTCAAGGCCTCCGTCAGTTACGTCTTCAACGCCAACGTTGAAGACGGCGAACTGACCGGCACCGATGCCATCAACATGGTCGGCAACGACCTGAACAACGTGCTCACCGGCAACAGTGCCGCCAACGTTCTCAACGGCATGGCCGGTGCGGACACGATGATCGGCGGCGCCGGCAACGACTACTACTTCGTCGACAACGTCGGCGACCTGGTGGTCGAGACCAGCACGCTGGCCAGTGAGATCGACACCGTGCGTTCCACCATCAGCTACGCCCTGACGTCCAACGTCGAGTACCTGGTGCTGACCGGCAACGCCGACATCAACGCCACCGGCAACGCCTTGGGCAACCGCCTGACCGGTAACGACGGCAACAACATTCTCGACGGCGGCGCGGGTAACGACCTGCTCACCGGCGGCCTCGGCAACGACACTTACATCGTCGACAGCACCGGCGACGTGGTTGTCGAAACCAGCACCCTGAGCACTGAAATCGACACCGTCAAAGCGTCAGTCAACTACGCGCTGGGCGCCAACCTCGAGAATCTGGTTCTGACCGGCACTGCCGACCTCAACGGCAGCGGCAACGGCCTGAACAACGTCATCACCGGCAACATCGGCAATAACCTGCTCGACGGCGGCGTGGGTGCCGACACCTTGATCGGCGGCGCCGGCAATGACACTTATATCGTCGACAACGCCGGCGACTCCGTTGTCGAACTGGCCAATGAAGGTATTGATCTGGTCAAGGCCTCCGTCAGCTACTTCTTCACCGCCAACATTGAAAACGGCGAGCTGACCGGTACTGACGCTATCAATATGGTCGGCAACGACCTGAACAACGTGCTCACCGGCAACAGTGCCGCCAACGTCCTCAACGGCATGGAAGGCGCAGACACGATGATCGGCGGCGCCGGCAACGACTACTATTTCGTCGACAACGTCGGCGACCTGGTGGTCGAGACCAGCACGCTGGCCAGTGAGATCGACACCGTGCGTTCCACCATCAGCTACGCCCTGACGTCCAACGTCGAGTACCTGGTGCTGACCGGCAACGCCGACATCAACGCCACCGGCAACGCCTTGGGCAACCGCCTGACCGGTAACGACGGCAACAACATTCTCGACGGCGGCGCGGGTAACGACCTGCTCACCGGCGGCCTCGGCAACGACACTTACATCGTCGACAGCACCGGCGACGTGGTTGTCGAAACCAGCACCCTGAGCACTGAAATCGACACCGTCGTGTCGTCGGTCAACTACACGCTGGGCAACAATCTTGAGAACCTCACACTGACCGGTAGCGCCAGCCTCAACGGCAACGGCAACGCACTGGATAACTTGCTGATCGGCAATGCCGGTGCCAACGTGCTCAACGGCGGCGCTGGCGCTGACACCCTGATCGGTGGATTGGGCACCGATACACTCACGGGAGGCAGCGGTGCGGATCTGTTTGTGTTCAACGCATGGAACGAATCCGCAACCGGCAACGCACGCGACGTCATCACCGACTTCAACAGCCTGCAAGGAGACAAGATCGACCTGACGAAATTTGATGCCAACCTGCTGGATGCCGGTTTCAATGGCTTCTCTTTCATCGGTGCGGCTGATTTCACCGGCGCAGGGCAACTGCGCTTCGTTGACCACGTGCTCTCGGGCAACGTCAGCGGCAACGCCGGTGCGGACTTCGAGATCCAGTTGGTCGGGGTGAACAGTTTCAGCGCCAACGACCTGGTAGCCTGACGGTTATTGCAGTCATTGCGGCTTGCCATACAGGCCGTCATCCATAAAAAACGCCCCGACTGGATCGAGGCGTTTTTTTTGCTTTGGCATTTGTGGCCAGTTAACCCAGGACTCCCAGTTCCTTCGCCCTCGCCACGGCCTGTGTACGCCGCTCGACCCCCAACTTGCTGTTGATATGGCTGGCATGGGTTTTCACCGTATGCAGCGAAATGAACAGTTGCTCGCTGATCTCCTGGTTCGAGCAGCCTTGGGCGATCAGGCGTAGCACCGCAAGCTCCCGGCTGCTGAGTTGCTCCGCCGCTGCGGACTCTGCCGGGCGGCTGGCTGACGGCGGAAAATGCATCAGCAGTTGCTGGCTGACCACCGCCCCGGAGGTCTGCGCCAACTGCCCCCGCAACCAGTCCGCGGATTCTTTCATCAGCGTATCGAAGGGTTGCAGCACGCCCCCGGCAGCGGCTTCCAGCGCCTGACTCAGCGCTTTGCGCGCTTGCGGCTCACGATCTGCGGCCAGCAGCAATGCTACCTTCTGCGTCAACGCCATTACACTGAGCAACTGCCGGCCGGTTTGCTGGCCGTTTTCATGCAACGCGTTCAGTCGTCCTTCGGCGAGCATTGGTTGCCCTTGAATCATCTCCAGCAACGCTTGTTGCAATTCAACATGCAACGGCAGTTGTGGATGAAACTCCGGCGGCGCGGCGGCGCGTTCGCCCGTGTATGTCTGGCCCAGTCGCGCCAGCCACGCCTCGGCCAGATCGGTGCGGCCCTGCGCCAGCCACAGTTCACATTTGACCAGGGTGATCATCGCCAGATAGTAGATCGGCGGCACGTCCCAGATGTGCATCAGCCGTTCGGCTTCGGCCAGTTCGGCAAAGGCCTTGGCGAACTCGCCGTTGCTGCCATCCAGTCGAGCGATGACGCAATGGCCGATCAATACGCTGATATCGCGACAGGCCCGTGCCTCGGCGATCCCGGCCAACAAACGCACGCGCGCCGCCTGAGGCTGCAAGCGCATCGCCAACAAAAAACCTTCGTACAGCGTCAGCCGTGCACGCACCGCATACAAGCGTTGCGGCGACAGCCCGCGCAGGCGTTCAAGGCCCTGATGGACTTCATCGAGTGCCCGTAGGATTTCGCCGCGCGCCTGCAAAACTCGCGCGCGGTCGTAATGGGCCAACGCTTCAAACAGCGGATTGCCGACCCGTTGCGCCAGTTCAAGGGATTCGCGGTTAAGACCACGGGCGCGCCATAGATCACCATCGGCAATCGCCAGATTGGACAGGGTCGACAGGCACATCAGCCGCTGGCCGTAGCGTTTGGCGGGCAGGCTTTCCAGAGCTTCGCTGCAATACCTGAGCGTCAGTTCACGGTGGCCGCGACCACGGGCAATGATCCCGCTCAACGCCAGCCATTGCGCCAGCATCGACTTTTGCGCAGTCGCCGAAGGCGCTGGCAGAAAGCGGCTCAAATGGCTGGACAACTCTTCGGCGGCATCGAGCTGGCAAGCCAGCCCCAGCGCCCAACTGTAGAGGACGATCAAACGCGGCGTGCTGATCAGCAGGCTGTCGGGCAAGTCCATTTTCCAGCGCAGCAGCATGCCGACGTTCTGTTCGGCCAGTAGTTGTTCTTCAGAAAGGTTTTGCACCAGATTCGCGGCCACATCAAGGTGGCCGGCACGCAACGCCTGCTCCACGGCCTCATCGAGCAGCCCCTGCGCATTGAACCAGCGACAGGCGCGCAGGTGCAGTGTCGCGGTCGGCACCATCGCCTGCGCGATCGGACGACTGCGCAGCAAATCAGAAAACAGGTGGTGATAGCGATACCAATGCCCGTGCTCATCCAGCGGCACCAGAAACACCTGATGCGCCAGCAGGAAACGCAGGATCTCGGCGCTGTCATGGGCCTCGCGGACGGCATCGCACAGTTCGCTGCAAAAGCGTTCCTGAGGCGCCGTTTCGTAGAGAAACGCCTGCACTTCGGGGGGCAGGCAATCGATGACTTCTTCGAGCAGGTAATCGCGGATCAGCCCTTCCCCGCCGTTCAACGCTTGCGGCAAGGCGGCGTCGCTACCAGCTTCAGCCACTGCCAGCAGCCAGAAACGTAGCCCGGCTACCCAGCCTTCGCTACGTTGGATCAGGCTTTCCAGCGCTTCGCCGCGCAGTGAGCTGCTGTGGCGATCGAGCAAGGTCAGAGCTTCGTCGTGGGTCAGCCGCAGATCCTGTTCGTGCAGTTCGAGCAATTGACGGGACAGGCGCAAGCGCGCCAGATGCCAGTCGGGGCGTTGGCGACTGGTGACCATGACCAGCAAGCCGTCCGGTAAATGATTGAGGAAGAATTGCAGGCAGCGATCGAGTACCGGGCCTTGCGCCAGATGATAATCGTCGAGCACCAACAGCAGCGGCGCCGCTGGATCAAGGTGCAGCGCCAGCTCATCGAGCAGACCGTCGAGCCATTCTTCAAACGCAAACGGCTGATGACGCTGACGCATTTTCAGCAGCCCCAATGCACGGCTGCCCAATTGCGGAAAGTAGTCCTGCAAACCTTCCAGCAAACGCTCGAGGAAGCGCCCGGGGTCACTGTCGCGTGGGCTCAGGCCGAGCCACAGACTTTGCCACTGCGCCGGCAGACTCTGGCAGAACTCCACCGCCAGCGAACTCTTGCCAAACCCGGCCGGGGCACTGACCAGCAATAGCCGTCCACCGAGCCCGGCTTGCAGGCGCTCGCACAGGCGCGGTCGCAGCACGTAGCCCTCGGGCAATGGCGGGCGAAAAAAACGCCCGTCGAGTGCCGCGACGGCAACGCTTGCAGGACCCGGAAGTGGGGACAGATCAGTCATGGCCGGCTCTTGTTTGAATGGCTATTGGCGGCATTGCAGATGTCCGCAGACTAGCCTTAAACGAAGAGGTAATGAAGGTTGCTGCTACAAATGGCTACAAAAAAGCTACACAGCGCCGACAAAATCCGCCATCACCGCTACATCGCGCCTTGTGCTGAATCCGTGTAGGAGCTGCCGCAGGCTGCGATCTTTTGACCTTGTTTTTTTACAATCAACAACAGGATCAAAAGATCGCAGCCTGCGGCAGCTCCTGCATGAGCGGTGCGGTGGGAAACGCGCAAAAAAACGCCCCGAACCAGTCGGGGCGTTTTTCACGAGGATGCGGCCTCGGGTTTACAGCGGTTTAGCGAACACCGTCCTGACGCAGAGCGGCTGGAGTGAAGTCGCTGGTGGTGGCGGTGAAACCGAAGTCATACGCCTGTTTCTCTTCGTTCTTCATGCCCAGCGCCAGATAACGGCCAGATTGCAGGTCGTAGAGGGTTTCCAGGGCGTACCACGGCACTTGCTTGTCGTAGTAGTCCTCGGCATGCGCCTCGGCCACACGCCACAGCTGACCACGACCGTCGTAGTGGTCGATCACCGCCGCTTGCCAGGTGTCTTCATCGATATAGAAGTCGCGCTTGGCGTAGATGTGGCGCTGACCTTCCTTCAGGGTTGCAACCACGTGCCAGACGCGACGCAGCTCGTAGCGCGCCAGGTCCTGGTTGATGTGGCCGGCCTTGATGATGTCGGTGTACTTCAGTTTCGGATCGTCGAGCTTGTAGCTGTCCGAAGCGATGTACATCTCTTTCTTGCCTTCGAGCTTCCAGTCGTAACGATCCGGGGCACCGTTGAACATGTCGAGGTTGTCGGAGGTACGCAGGCCATCCGCCGCAGTACCCGGGCCGTCATAGGACACTTGTGGCGCACGGCGCACACGACGCTGACCGGCGTTGTAGACCCACGCCGAACGCGGTTCCTTCACTTGGTCGAGGGTCTCGTGCACCAGCAGCACGCCACCGGCCAGACGTGCCGGCGCAGTCACTTTCTGCTTGAAGTAGAACAGGATGTTGCCTGGGTTTTTCGGGTCGTAGTCCTTCATCTTGTCGCGGAACACGAACTGATCCTGGAAGTACACCAGGCTGAACGAGCCGTTCGGTTGTGGCGTCGCCTGGGTCACCAGACGGGTCACGCTGCCGCCGCGATAGCGGGTGATGTGGTTCCAGATGACTTCCACACCGCTTTTTGGAATCGGGAACGGCACAGCGGTTTCGAAGTTTTCCAGACCGTTGCCGCCGGACACCAGATTGGTGGTGGTGGCGTTTTTCTTGATGGCGGCGAACACGTCATCCGGCACGGTCGCGCCGCGATGGGACGGGTAAACCGGCATCTTGAAGGTGTCCGGATAACGCTTGAACATCGCGTACTGGCCCGGTGCAAGTTTGTCCTTGTACTTGTCGACGTCCTTGGCGGTGATGATGAACAGCGGTTTTTCACTGGCGTACGGGTCAGACAGGAAACCCTTGCTGTCGACGGTGCCGGCATTCTTCGGCAGCGGTTTCCACGCCGGAATCGAACCGTCGGCGTTACCAGCCATTTCAGCGCCCATCGGGGTCAGGCTCTTGCCCAACTTGTCGGCTTCAGCAGCAGGCACAGCCGCCATGACACCGGTCGCCAACAGCGACAGACCCAGAACACCGGCGTGGAACAGACTCTTTGTTATTTTCATATGTGTGTTCGTCCTGAAATGCAGTGCTTAGAAGTTCACGCCGAAGCTGAGCGCAACGAAGTCGCGGTCATCCACGGTGGTGTACTTGCCGTCGAAGAAGTTGGTGTAAGCCAGGCTCGCGGTGTAGGTGTTCTGGTATTCAGCGTCGACACCGAGGCTGACCGCCTTGCGACCTTCCTCGAAGTTGCCGCCAGGGCCTGGCGAGTAACCGCTGACGTCGTGGGACCAGGCCACGTTCGGCTTGAGGTTCACGCCGGCGAAGACGTCGTTGTATTCCCAGATGGCGCGACCGCGGTAGCCCCACGACACTGATGTGGTGAAGCCGTCGTTGTCGCAATTGCGGCTGCGGTTGTTCTGCGGCGACCCAGGTCCTGCACCGTTGATGGTGCTGGCGTTGAGAATGTTGGCGCAGGTATCGATACCGCCAGTGGCTGGCAACTCACCCGGGCCAAACACCGGATCGCGGCCATAACGCATGTCGGAACGGCTTTCCAGCCCGCCGACATAAGTCGCGCCGACTTCGCCAACCAGGGTCAGACGGCTGGCGCCCATGACTTGATCGAAGAAGTGCGTGAACGTTGTCTGGATCTGGGTGATTTCCTTGCGCTCGTAACCATGCAGGTCCTGACCCGGCACACCGTTGAGTATCGAAGCGTTGGTCAGTGCACCGCCGAGCGGACGCACACCGGCGAACAGAATGTCGGTGGAGTTCAGTTGCACCGGCGCGTTCGGACGGTAGCTGATCTCACCGCTCCACGCCGTACCGGTAGGCAGGGTGGTGGAGAAGCTCAAGCCGTAGAGGCGGATGTCTTCAGGGTATTCAATGAAGTATTGCGAGTTACCCGCAACTAGCAGGGGGCCAAGTGCCGCAAAAGGCCCCGGCAGCGCGCGCGCCGTGTTGTAGACCGATTGCGGCGCACCGGTGGCGCTGAAGATCGGCGCGCGGCTGTGGTAGTTCATGAAGTAGGCACCGAACTCGGTGTCCAGCGGTTCGTACATGTACTTGAAGGACGCGCCCCACTGGCCGCTGTCTCGGGCATCACGGTCGCCGCCACGGCGCACCAGAACACCTTCTTCGTTGACGTCGACACCGTTGGCAGCCAATGGCCCCAGAGCAACGGCCGGAATTTGCGAACGTTTGTTCAGCACACGCAGGTTGTCGTTGCAACCGTCGGCAACGATGTCCGGCTGCGAGAAGAACGTACCGCAGTTGTCGACAACCGTCTGGTCCCATTCCAGCTGATAGAACGCTTCTGCCGAGAGGTTCTCGGTCAGGCTCTGCGACACGTAGAACATGTTGACCGGAATCAGACCTTCCTTGATCTCGGCACCCGGACGGCGGAACGCGGAGACGTCGATCGGGTTGATCGAGTTGATGCCGCCGCCGATGAAAGTACTTTCACCCCAGCTCACCACCTGCTTGCCGAGACGCACGGAGCCCGGCTCATCGGCAACCGAATAGTTGTGATACACGAAGGCGTCGAGGATCTGCCCGCCGGACGATTTGGCGCCCTCTTTGCGACCCGAATCGCTGATGTCCTTGAACTCGCGGCTTTCATCTTTGAGTTCGAAGTCGTACCAGTATTTGCCACGCACGAACACGCCGGTGTCGCCGTATTTCAATTCAAGGTCGTGGATACCCTTGAAGATCTTCGAGAAGGTTTCGCCGCTCTTGAAGTTGGCGTGACCGTCGTCGGAAGTCTGCGAGAGGCCGTGACCACCATTGTTGACGCCGATGAGGTTCTTGTTCGGTTGCTGAGTAGACCAACTGGCACCGATCGACAGGGACGAGTCGAACTGGCCTTCGATTTCACCGACGTTGAAATTGACGCCGAATGCGGGCCCGGCGAGCGAAGAGGCAATGCTGACCGCCAGAGGCAGTTTCGCCCGGCGCCAGAACTGGTTTACTGAGGTCATCGACGCTACTCCATGTGCATTATTGTTATGGCAGTGAGTACTTTTAAAAACGCTGTGGAGGGACCGGGCGCCAGGGCTGCCCGAAATCACGCCAAAGTTGCTCGCCCCGTTTAGTGCGTGTGCTCCGTTCTTAAAAATCCTTGAGCGGACTATAGCCAGCAGGTAGTACTGCTTGATCCCTCTAAAGTGTGATTTGCAGCTGCCGGCCACTCTGGAACAGTCCTTTCGCCAGTCCGACACATGTCGGCACGGCAAGGATGGCTGAATTTTTCGATTTCACAAGGCAAGCGCTTGCTTGGTGGGTCTGGCGCGCCGTTTTCGGCGCGCCAGCAGACACTTAAAGTGTCGAGAGGAAGGTGCTGTTGTTGGCCTGCCATTCGGTGATGTCGAGGCGGATGCGCTTCTTGTCTAGTTTACCGACGCTGGTCTTGGGAATTTCAGTAACAAGGGCGATCTGGCTTGGAATTGCCCACTTGCTCAGGTGCCCCAATTCCACGAATGGCTTGAGGTGTTCCTTGAGCTCGCGCGCCCCGATCACGTGCCCTTCACGGATGACCAGCAAGGCAAACGGGCGCTCGCCCCACTGCGGATCGGCGATGCCGACCACTGCTACTTCGCGTACCGCGACGTGGCGGCTGATCAGGTCTTCGAGGTCCAGCGAGGAAATCCACTCGCCACCGGTCTTGATCACGTCCTTGATGCGGTCGCGAATATCGATCACGCCCATGCTGTCGAGCGTGGCAACGTCACCGGTGTGCAGCCAGCCGCCGGCCCAGAGCTCAGCGCCCTTCTGCGGTTCGTTGAAATAGCCTTCGGTGAGCCAGGGTGCGCGCAGCACCAGTTCGCCCTGGGTTTCGCCGTCGGCCGGAAGGAAGTTGCCCTCGGCGTCGACGATCGCCGCTTCCACCAGCGGCCCCGGCACACCGGCCTTGATCCGGTAGGTGGTGCGTTCGTCCTCGCTGCCGGCCATCAGTTCATCATTGAGATGCGCACAGGACACCAGCGGCCCGGTTTCCGACATGCCGTACGCCGCGGTGAGTTGAATGCCCTTCGCCTTGGCCGTTTCATACAGCGTGCGATTAAGCGCACTGCCGCCGATGACGATTTTCCAGCCGCCGAAATCGGTGCCCTGCGCGCCTTTGGCGTTGAGCAGCATTTGCAGGATGGTCGGTACGCAGTGGGAGAACGTGACCTTTTCCTTGCGCCACAACTCGACGAGATACTCTGGATCGTAGCGCCCCGGATAAACCTGCTTGAGCCCGAGCATGGTCGCCACGTACGGCAATCCCCAGGCGTGGACGTGGAACATCGGCGTGATCGGCATGTACACATCGTTGGTGCCGAGCAGCCGCACGCTGTCGATGGAGCCCATGATCGTCGCTACGCCCATGGTGTGCAGGACCAGTTGCCGATGGGTGAAGTACACGCCTTTCGGGTTGCCGGTGGTACCGGTGGTATAGAACGTGGTCGCGACCGAGTTTTCGTCGAAGTCCTGGAAGTCGTACTGCGGACTGGCGGCGGCCAGCAGTTGCTCATACTCGCCGACCAGATTCGGCAGGTCGGCAGTCTTCTCCGGCAGATCCGTCAGCAGCAGGGTTTTCTCGACAGTGGTCAGATGTGGCGCAATCGCTTGATACAGCCCGACGAACTCACTGTTGACCAGCACGAAGCGGTCCTCGGCGTGGTTCATGGTGTAGAGGATCTGCTCGGGTGACAGGCGCACGTTAATGGTGTGAATCACCGCGCCGATCATCGGAATGGCAAACATGCATTCCAGGTAACGATGGCTGTCCCAATCCATCACCGCCACCGTGTCACCGGCCTTCACTCCGGCAGCCGTCAGCACATTGGCCAGCCGCGCGACCCGCTCGATCAGGGTCGGGTAGCTGTAGCGCAACTGGTCACGGTAGACAATCTCGCGGGTTTTCTCGTAACGGGCGCCGGACATCAGCAGCCGCTTGATCAGCAATGGATACTGGTAGGCCCCATCGGCCGGGGGAATGACGCGAGTCTGCAACATATGAATCCCTTTTCTGGCTGCACGGTGTTGGCGTAAAGATTTGTACTGTAGAACCCTTATACGCCAGCCAAATCAGCCAAAGGAATGATTTGCAAAGCCGTACAAATGCTAGCTTTGCGCCAGCATTTGCAATCGCAGGACGAGCCTCAACCCCCTGAGCAAGTGCATCGCACTCGTGTAGGAGCTGCCGAAGGCTGCGATTTGTTGATCCTGTTTTTAAGGACCAGGATCAACAGATCGCAGCCTTCGGCAGCTCCTACTGGGAAGATCAGTGCATTTCGGTGAAGGCGATTTTCACGCCGAGAGCGATCAACACCGCGCCCATGGTGCGATCGAACCAGTGACCCATGCGAGCAAAACCGGCGCGGACACGTTGCTGGCTGAACAGCATCGCCACCAGGCAGAACCAGATAGCGGTCGCCACGGCGAGGTAAACGCCATAACCGGCCTGCACCGCCAGTGGCGTGTGCGGGTTGATCACTACGGTGAACAGCGACAGGAAAAACAGCGTGGCTTTCGGGTTCAAGCCATTGGTCACGAAACCCGACGTGAACGCGCCGCGCGCCGTACGTACACCCGCTTCCTTGTGCAGATCATCCGTCACGGTTTTCGCCGGTTGCGCGCGCAGGGCTTTGAAGCCGATGTACAGCAAGTAAGCGGCAGCCGCCCATTTCAGCGCGTTGAACAACACAATCGACTGCGACACGATCAGGCCGATGCCGAGCAGCGAATAACCGACATGCAGGAAAATCGCCGTGCCCACGCCCAGTGCCGTCCAGGTGCCAGCGCGGCGACCATGGGTCACGCTCTCGCGCACTACCACGGCAAAGTCCGGGCCGGGGCTGGCGACGGCCAGCAAGTGGATCAGTGCAACGGTCAAGAACTCGGTCCAGTACATGGGCGCTCCTTTCAATAGAGTCAAAACAATTGTGGCGAGGGGGCTTGCCCCCTCGCCACAGGGTTATCCGTTCGCATAAGACTTTCGTGCGTTGCGTAACGATTTGTTTCATCTGGTAGGCTCGGCAGATTACGCCCTACGCTCAAAGCCTAAAAGGTACAGTTGATGACGAACACGCGCCGCGCGGTATTCCTTGACCACCCTTCACTGGATCTTGGCGATCTGGATCTCAGTCCCTTGCGTGAATGTTTCAGCGATCTGCAACTGTTCGCCCAGACCTTGCCCGAGCAAGTGGCCGAGCGCCTGCAAGGCGCGACCGTGGCAATCTCCAACAAGATCCTGATCGACGCCGCCGCCATGGCTGCCAACCCTGCGCTGAAACTGATCCTGATCACCGCCACCGGCACCAACAACGTCGACCTCGCCGCCGCTCGCGCCCACGGCATCACCGTGTGCAATTGCCAGGGTTACGGCACACCGTCGGTGGCACAACATACGATCATGCTGCTGCTCAACCTCGCCACACGCCTGGCCGATTATCAGCAAGCCGTAGGCGAAGGTCGCTGGCAGCAGGCGAAACAGTTTTGTCTGCTCGACTACCCGATTGTCGAACTGGAAGGTAAAACCCTTGGTCTGCTCGGCCACGGTGAACTCGGTGGCGCCGTGGCGCGACTGGCCGAAGCGTTCGGCATGCGGGTTTTGCTCGGGCAGATTCCGGGCCGCCCTGCCCGCCCGGATCGTCTGCCACTGAACGAACTGCTGCCGCAAATCGACGCGCTCACCCTGCACTGCCCGCTCAACGAACACACCCGCCACTTCATCGGCGCACGCGAACTGGCGTCGATGAAACCCGGCGCGTTCGTAGTCAACACCGCACGTGGCGGCCTCGTCGATGAGCAGGCGCTGGCCGACGCCTTGCGCAGCGGTCATCTCGGCGGCGCGGCCACCGACGTGTTGAGTGTCGAGCCACCGACTCAAGGCAATCCGCTGCTGGCCGCCGACATTCCACGCCTGATCGTCACGCCGCACAACGCTTGGGGCAGTGTTGAAGCGCGGCAGCGCATCGTCGGCCAATTGACCGAAAACGCCGAGGCGTTCTTCAGCGGTAAGGCGCTGCGGGTCGTCAGTTGATAGACTGCGGCACTTTTTTTTGAGGAGCAGTTATGGATCCGCGCAGTGAAGTACTGCTTCGTCAGCCCGAGTTGTTTCAAGGATCGTTGTTGCTCGCCGGTTTGCCCGCCGATGATTTGCTCGGGCGCCTGCCCAATGCGTTCGGCTGGTGCTGGCATGCCGGCGATCAAGCCGCGCTGGACGCCCGTTTCGAAGGCCGCAGCCACTTCGGCGTGAACGTCCCGGAACGCGAGTTTGATAGCGCCGTGGTGTTCCTGCCCAAGTCCAAGGACCTGACCGATTACATCCTCAATGCCGTGGCCTCGCGCCTGGCCGGTCGCGAGGTGTTTCTGGTCGGTGAAAAACGCAGCGGAATCGAAGGCGCCTCCAAGCAGCTCAATCCGTTCGGCAAGCCACGCAAGCTCGACAGCGCGCGTCACTGCCAACTCTGGCAAGTGACCGTGGCCAACGCCCCTGAAGCGAAATCGCTGGAAAGCCTGGCGCAGACCTATGAGTTGCCACTGGCGGAAGGCCCGCTGAAAGTCATCAGCCTGCCGGGCGTGTTCAGCCACGGTCGCCTCGATCGCGGCAGCGCTCTGCTTCTGGAGCATCTGGACAAACTGCCAAGCGGCCATCTTCTCGACTTCGGTTGCGGCGCTGGCGTGTTGGGGGCTGCGGTCAAACGTCGCTATCCGCACAATCAGGTGACGCTGCTCGATGTCGATGCATTCGCCGCCGCCAGCAGCCGTCTGACGCTGGCTGCCAACGGTCTGGAAGCTGAAGTGCTGACCGGGGATGGGATCGACGCTGCGCCGATGGGTTTGAACGCAATCCTGAGCAATCCACCGTTCCATGTCGGCGTGCACACCGATTATTTCGCGACCGAGAACTTGCTGCGAAAAGCAGCAAAACATCTGAAAAACGGCGGCGAACTGCGCTTGGTCGCGAACAGTTTCCTCAAGTATCAGCCGTTGATCGAGGAGCATCTCGGCGTCTGCTCAATCAAGGCCGAAGGCAATGGTTTCCGCATCTACCGGGCCAAGCGCGGCTGAAACTTCTTTTAAAAAAGAGGCTTGCTCAATCGGTTTTGCGAAGGCAGAATCCGCTCCGTCCTAGGGGAGTAGTCTCCCACGAGCGCCAAGCTCGTCCGGCATACGTCAACATACTTGATCCTCAGATCATGGCGTATGCGACCCAAGCGTCCGCAGCAGACGGATCGCAGGGTTTGACAAGTCCTATG
>NZ_JBIVGT010000034.1:25356-62363 GCF_044748825.1 Pseudomonas sp. NPDC089741
CACGCCCCGCCCCCCCTCCCCGCGGCGGGCAGGCGGTCCGGGGCATAGCCGTGGCGACCCGCCCCGGCGGAAAGCCGGATGCTGGACTCGTTACACGGTCCCACCGCAATCGTTGCCTTGGCCGAAATCGGCGACAAGACGCAACTGCTCGCGCTGATTCTCGCCGCTCGCTTTCGCAAACCCTGGCCGATCATTGCCGGTATTGTCGCTGCGACCCTGGCCAACCACGCAGCAGCCGGTGCGGTAGGCGCCTGGTTCGGCAGCTTCTTCTCGAATGCAACGCTGCACTGGATCCTCGCCGCGAGCTTCACGGCCACGGCGCTGTGGACGCTGGTCCCGGACAAAATGGACGACGATGAAACCAGTACCGCACGCAAGTTCGGGCCTTTCCTGACCACGCTGATTGCGTTCTTCCTCGCCGAAATGGGCGACAAGACGCAGGTCGCGACAGTGATGCTCGCCGCGCAATACCCGGATCTGTGGCTGGTGATTCTCGGCACCACCGCCGGCATGTTGATTGCCAACGTGCCGGTGGTTCTGGCGGGTAATTTTGCCGCAGACAAACTGCCGCTGACCCTGATCCGTCGCCTCGCGGCTTCGGCGTTCATGATTCTGGCGATCGTTGCGGTGTACAAGGCAATGCAGAGCAGCGGGTGGGTTGGGTAACGCCCACTGCCGATACAAATTACCTATCAATAAAATGCGGTCGATAGCTGTCAGAATTGACAGCTATCGTCACCGTATTAACGGGCATACATTCATGAATTCTGATCTCACTGCACTTCACAAGGATCGTAATCATGACTACGCCCAAGCATTACTCCAAGTTAACCGCGTCCGGCATCATCATTCCCTACACGCCTTTCAGCCACTCTTGTGTGTACACGGCGACCGTGGATAAAACTGATCCGAAACGGGTGCATTTCCTGCTGACAGGGCGCACCGAGAACGGCCTGAAAGAACTGGAATATCTTGATGGAAGAGCCGATTTGCTCGTGCAAAACGTTGGCGGTTACAGCACTCGTGCCGCTCAATACGAGAGCGACTCATCCGACAGTTACTATTGGACGTTTCCTGCCGCAGGCACGCCGACCCACTTCACCATTTCAGACGGTGCGGGAAATCCGTTCAGGATCAACTTCACCAAAAAGGACGCTCGAGAATTCGAGTTTGAGTGCGAGTTCTTCCTCGTGTTCGGGAAAGATCATGACTACAACTCGCGCGGTAATTACATCTTCATCGATTATCTACTGCCCTCACCAGGCTCGGTGCTAAGAGACAACTTTGCCAATGCGCAGCCCGGCAAGTAAAACGGGTCAAGGCGCTCTCGCGGTGAGAGCGCCTTTTTTACTCAGGATTTCGGGGCCTGTTCGTACAGCGGCATGACTTTCGGGATCGCCGCCTGCAACGAGGCAATCCGGCTGGCCGAGGCTGGGTGAGTGCTCATGAACTCCGGCGGTGCACCTTCCGACGCCTTGCTCATCTTGTTCCACAAGGTGATCGCGGCGTTCGGGTTGTAGCCGGCGCGTGCGGCCAGCTCCAGACCAATAAGATCCGCTTCGTTTTCGTTGGCGCGGCTGTTCGGCAGGGTCATGCCGTAGTTGGCCACGGTGTCGGCCAGCGCCAGACTGTCCTGACCCAGACCCAGCAATGCACCCGCGCCCTGCTTGGCCATTTCAATCCCGTAGGCCTTGGACATCGCTTCACGACCGTGCTCGCGCAGGGCGTGGGCGATTTCATGGCCCATGACCGCAGCGATTTCATCGTCGGTCAGTTTCAGACTGTCGATCAGCCCGGTGTAGAAAATGATCTTGCCGCCAGGCCCACAGTTGGCATTGAGCTCATCGCTCTTGATCAGATTGACTTCCCACTGCCATTGCGCCGCATCCGGACGGAAATTCGGCGCCTGGGCGATCAAGCGATTGGCAATTGCCTGAACCCGTTTGGCCTCAGGACTGGTCTTGTCCAGCACACCCTTGCTGGAGGCTTCACCGACAGTCTTCTGATACGACTGGGCATACATCTGGTCGACCTCTTGCGAGGACAGCATGCTGAACATGTACTGCTTGCGCTCCACACCCACGGCACCGCCGCTGGTGGTGTTGACCGACTGACAACCGGCCAGCAACAGCGCTGCGCTCAGTGCACTTACAACCAATGTCTTGTTCATTCAAAAGCTCCCTGAAAACCTGCGCGTATCCTAGGCGGGTAATTGTATCGACGCCAGATACAACGGACGTGCTGCAACGACTTTCAGACGTTTCCCACCAGAGCTGTCGTAAAAAATTCACAGCGACTGCCAAGTCCCGTGCTACTGCGTCGCGCACAGATCCATTTGCGACATCGGCATGTAATTGCACCGGCTCGCACTCATGGCCCAATGCCGCCTGCCGATACATCAGCGCAGACGTCCTCTCGCGTGCGGAGCTCCCATGAAGTTCAAGTCGATCCAGTTTTCCGTTGCCGCCCTCGCCGGCGCCATCGTCCTTAGCGTGGTGGCCGCGCTGGTGCTGTACGCGCTGTTTTCCGGTGCGCGCACGCAAGAGATGGTGCAGCAGCGCACCCAGGCGCAATTCGAGCAAGTCATCGAGCAGCGCCTGACTTCGCTGGCACAAACCCAGGTCAGCCAGATCCAGCGCGAACTCGAAGCGCCGCTGTTGATTGCCGGCGGGCTGGTACGGGTCAACGCCCTGCTCGGCACGCCGGGCGCCGATGGCCAGCCGCGCCTGAGCGTCAGCCGCGAGCAGTTGATCAGCCTGATCAAAGAGAACGTCGAAAAGAACCCGAAGATTCTCGGCACCTACATCGGCTGGGAAAAAAACGCGCTGGACCACAATGACGCGGCTTACGTCGGCACCAGCGTGGTTGGCATCGATGCCGCCAACGGGCGCTTTCTGCCGTGGTGGTTCCGCAATGACGACGGCACCCTCGGCCTGGACAAACTGGTCGACGTCGACGACCAGAAAACCCTGTCCACCGGCGTGCGCGCCAGCGAGTACTACCTGTGTTCGAAAGAGAGTAAAAAATCCTGCGTGATCGATCCGGCGCCCTACAAGGTCGGCGACAAGATCGTCATGCTCGCCTCCTTTATTGAACCGATCATGCTCAATGGCACGTTCCAAGGCATCGTCGGCGCCGACCTGTCGGTAAACTTCATTCAGGAAATGCTCCTCGCAGCCAACCAGAAACTCTACAGCGGCGCCGGGCAAATGGCCCTGATCGGCGGCAATGGCCGGATCGTTGCCTACACCAAGGACCCGAGCAAATTCGGCGAGAAAGTCAGCGACATCCTCGATGCCGAACAGACGGCCAACATGGCCAATCTCAAACGCGGCGAAGTCACCTATTCCGTCAACAAGGACAAAGGCCGTATCGAGCTGTACCTGCCGTTCGGCATCGGCCAGACCGACGCGCGCTGGACGCTGATGCTGCAACTGCCGCTCAACGCGGTGATGGCCGATCTGCAAAAACTGCAGGGTGATCTCGATGCCCAACGCAAGTCCGACACCTTCGGCATGGCCATGGTCGGTCTGCTCATCGCCGGCATTGGTTTGCTGGTGATCTGGCTGGTCGGCCACGGCATTGCCCGGCCGCTGAAGCAGATGGTCGCGATGCTCAATGACATCGCTCAAGGTGAGGGTGATCTGACCCGCCGCCTGAGCAGTGATCGCAGCGATGAACTGGGCTCGATCGCCAAGGGCTTCAACACCTTTCTCGCCAAGTTGCAGGCGATGATCACGCAAGTGGTGACGTCAGTGCAGAGCGTCAGCGATTCTTCGGAACACACCGCCGACATCGCCATTCGCACCAACATCGGCATCCAGAAACAAATGACCGAGATCGATCAGGTTGCAACAGCGGTGCAGGAAATGACCGCCACCGCCCAGGACGTTGCGCGCAATGCGACGCAGGCGGCGCAAGCGGCCAGCCATGCCGATCAGGCGGCCAGTCAGGGCATGCAGATCGTCCGCGATACATCGAACTCGATCGGCGTACTCGCGCTGGAAATCGGCAAGGCTGTAGGTGTGGTGCAGACGCTGGCCAAGGACAGCGAGAACATCAACGCGATCCTCACGGCGATACGCGGGATTGCCGAGCAGACCAACCTGCTGGCGCTGAACGCGGCGATCGAAGCGGCCCGCGCGGGCGAGCAGGGTCGTGGTTTTGCCGTGGTGGCGGACGAGGTGCGCAATCTGGCGCAGAAGACCCAGAAGGCTACCGAAGAAATCCAGACCATGATCCAGCAACTGCAACAGGGCACTCGCGACGTGGTGCGGGTCATGGAAGACAGTCAGAACCGTACCGACGAAAGCGTGCAGCACGCGGCGAAAGCGGCCGAGGCGCTGGAGACGATTACCCAGGCGGTGTCGGTGATCAACGACATGAACACGCAGATTGCCAGTGCGGCGGAGGAACAGAGTGCGGTGGCCGATGACATTAACCGCAACGTGATCAACATTGGTCAGGTGGCGAACGAAGTGGCGGGCGGTGCGGATGAGTCGAGCTCGGCGAGTGCCGATTTGACCAAGTTGGCGGAGCAGCAGCGGCGGTTGATCAATCAGTTCAAGGTTTAAGGTCAAGACACCCTCACCCTAACCCTCTCCCAGAGGGAGAGGGGACTGACCGAGTTGTCTCCCGTCATACATCGACCTGAAAGAAACCAGTCGATTATGGATTCAAAGCAGAGCGTTCAAGTCGGTGTATTACTTCAATATCCCCCAATCAGTCCCCTCTCCCTACGGGCGGTCCGACGTTTCGGGAGGGCTAGGGTGAGGGGCTTTTGATCTAAATGCTTTAGCCCGGGGTCAGGCACTCGGGGCCATTGAGCTTGGGATCATTGATCAGGTTCGCCAGCACTCGCTCGCGTAATGCGACCGGTTCGCTGGCGAGCAAGCCTTGCAGCACATGCAACGGTGTCTCCGGATCAAGCCATGCCGCCTGCCCTGCCTCATCAAGAATCAACGGCCGGCGCTGACTCGATGCCGCCTGCGTGATCACCGCCGTACTCAACCAGACCTGCTCCTGCACCGGGTAAGCCTCCCAGATCGCCGCGAAGAACAGCGATGAGCCCTCGCCCGGCGTCAGCCAGAACGGGCGCTTGCGCTGGGTTCCGCGCCATTCGTAAAAACCATTCGCCGGTAGCAGGCAGCGACGCTGACGCAGCGCCTCACGGAACATCGGCTGCTCGGCCACGGTTTCCGCGCGGGCATGCGCCGGAGTCTTCGACAGATCGGTCAGCCACGGCGGCGTCAGCCCCCAACGGGCGCGGGCCAGCGTGCGTGCACCGGCTTCACCGGCACGCAGCATCAACACCGAATCATTGGGGGAAATGTTCCACTGCGCCTGCTGATCGGCGGGAAAACCTGGCAGGGCCGCGAAATCGCGGTTCCAGCGAAACAGGGCATAACGTCCACACATGGGGCAACACGACTCTGAAGTAAAACGAAGCTCAGCCTAACAGACCAGCGTCCCCGGAAAGCTCTCCGGTTCATCGCCGGGCAGCGGCAGCGCGGCATTGTACGCGGTGATCAACTCGCGGGCGTACTCGGCCTGGTCATTCTCGACCGACAAGCCCAACAGGCCGAAGATCGGCAGCTCACCGGTACCGCCAAGCAAATCGCGGCCCACCAGGTGCGCCTCGATACCTTCGCTGGCGAGCATGCCCTTGAGCATTTCGCCTTCCATCAGGTTTTCCGGATCGTAGATTCGCTGCATGGGCGCGCCTCACTCGTTTTCGCTGAAGACTTCCAGAAACCAATCCTCGCCATGGACCTGCAATACAAACGTGACCGGCCGACAACACACCTGACAATCTTCGATATAGGTCTGATCGCCACCGGACAGGTCCACTGACGTCTCGACCATTTCCCCACAATAAGGACATTCGTATTCAGCGGCTTCCAGCATCGCGGTCTCCCAAGTGACTTGTGCGTATAATCGCCGGTCTATTTGCAGGGCTATTTTTGTCTGGCTACCTTTTTCAGACCGTGCCCCGTTGGTTTTCGATCAAAACCTTTACTTACCCTAGCCGTTTCCAACAAGAGAGCATGATGGGCGAATTCGATGCCATCCGACCTTACGACGACAGCGAAGTACCTGTGGTACTGGCAAGACTGCTCGCCGACAAGGCGTTTCTAGATATCCTCACCCACTTCCGCGTCCCGCGTTTTGCCGGTGCCTTCGGCTGGATGCTCAAACCACTTATAGCCCATCGGCTGCGTCGTGAGTTCGCCGACGTGACCTCGGTGGCGACGTTGCAGGACAAGGTCGAGTCCTACGTCGACCACACCATCGAGCGCGCCACCGACGGCGTGACCTACACCGGTGTCGAGCAATTCAAGTCGGGCAGCGCCTATCTGTTCATCGCCAACCACCGCGATATCGTCATGGACCCGGCCTTCGTCAACTACGCCGTGTACCACGCCGGCCTGCCGACGCCGCGCATCGCGATCGGCGACAACCTGCTGCAAAAGCCGTTTGTCAGCGATCTGATGCGCTTGAACAAGAGTTTCATCGTTCACCGCTCGATCACCGGCCGCCGCGAAAAAATGGCCGCGTATCAGCTGCTGTCGGCGTACATCAACCACTCGATCCGCAATGATTGCGCGTCGATCTGGATCGCTCAGGCCGAAGGCCGCGCGAAGGATGGCGATGACCGCACCGAGTCGGCGATCCTCAAGATGTTCCACATGAGCCGCAAGGACGAGCCGTTCGGCGAAGTCATTCGTTCGCTGAACGTCACCCCGGTGTCGATCAGCTACGAATACGACCCGTGCGACCAGGCCAAGGCCCGCGAGCTGTACATCCGCGCCACCACCGGCACTTACGCGAAAGCGCCGGGCGAGGATGACGTGAGCATTGCCAAGGGCATCACCGGCTACAAGGGCCGCGTGCACGTCAACTTCGCCGCGCCGATCAGCGAGCTGTTCGAGGACACCAAGCAATTGGCGGTCGAGATGGACAAGCAGATTCTGGGCGGTTACCGGTTATTCCCGGTGCATTACCTGGCGTACGCACAGTGGGCCGATGCGGATGCGCAATTGAATGTGCCGAAAGCTGCCGAGGTGTTTGCGGCGGATGAGCTGGCCAAGGCGCAGGAAGAGTGGCAGAGTCGGCTGGACGCGTGCCCGGTAGAGCATCGTCCGTATCTGGTCCTGCAATATGCGACGCCGGTGCGTAATCAGTACCGGGTGAAGGCTGGGTTGCCGCTGTAAAACAACGGCAAGATCAAAAGATCGCAGCCTGCGGCAGCTCCTACAGTGGATTCATGTAGGAGCTGCCGAAGGCTGCGATCTTTTGCTTTTAGTAACGCGTGCTGATCCACGAGACGATCAGGGCCAGAGCGAGGCAGGCAAACCCGAAACGATAGAAAAACCGGTTCATGCGCAACGTCGCCCAATCGAGGATCGGCTCGGCATTCGGTTGCGCTTGGCGCTGTGCGGCGATACTGGCCATCGCCCGCTGTTCACGGCGGCGGGTCGCGTGCAGCAGCCAACTGCCGGGAAACGCCAACAGCAGCGCCAGCAGGTTGATCAATTTGGCGGGATGGGCGGTAAACAGCGTCATCAAGTGCAGCGACATCACAGACCTCTATCTAAACCGGTGTGGCAGGCGCCAGACCGACGACCGCGGCGCGGATTCTACCGAAACCTGACTGCCCTGCCCCAGCCTTTGCGACAAATTACCTGACATTCGACCGATGGCTGCCCTGTGTCACGGCTTCGTCATGTGGATGCAGCACCATGCGCGCCTCGAAACGCACATGGAACGCGACATGCTTCACGCTGAAAACCAGGATCGCCTGTACCTCATCACCCCTTACGACGAGCAACAAAGCCTCGTCGGCAGCCTCGCCTTCAATGTTCAGGATCGCCACTGGCTGGTGTATTGCGCCCTCGGCGGGCATCAGCATGCGGATTTGCCCGAGACGGATTTGCTGACGGGCGTTAGCGTGCTTGACTTTTACTCTCAGGCGGCCTGAATAAGCAAAAACACCCTCACCCTAGCCCTCTCCCAGAGGGAGAGGGGACTGACCGAGGTGTTTGGTCGAAGTACATCGACCTGAAAGTCCGAGGTGAATGTAGATTTCAAGAACAACACAAATCGGCTCCCTTCCCCCTCTACCCCCTGGGGGAGAGGGTTGGGGTTGAGGGGGATCGATCTCCCGTACAACACAAATCCCAACCCTGACACCCACAAAAAAGCCCGGAACCATCACTGATCCCGGGCTTTTTCACATCCGCCGACAGCTTACTCAGCCAGAACCTGACCCACAGTCGGATCCTTGAACAGACGCGTCAACGCATCACTCAACACGTCGCTCACAAGCTTGGTATTGGTTTCCTGGTTCGGCGCCATGCCGAAACGCTGGTCCAGCGACGCGCCATAACGGCCGCTATAACGGCGGTTGGCGTTCTGCACGTCGGAGCGGAAGGTCGCGCCGATGGTCGCTTCGGTGACGTACATGCCTTCTTTCGGCGACTGGTACTTCAGTTCGGCGAGGGTCACGGTCAGTTGCGGAGCGTTTGGCGCGTTGTTGGTCGGGGTGAAACCGAGCAGACGCACGGCGGCTTCAGCCTGCGCCTGCAACTTCGGCAGGATCTGCTCGCGCTGCACGGTGATGGCGCTGGTTTCCGGGTACAGACCGCCACGGGTGCCGAGGGTTGGCGACGGACGACCGTCGACCACACGCACCACCACCGGCTGGCCACGACCGACCGGCGCCAGTTGGGTGGTCAGCTTCGGCTCCGGACTCAGTTGTTGCGGGCTGTGGGCGCAGCCGGCCAGGGTCAAACCGGCCACAGTGATCAAACCGAACAACAGGCGTTGCAACATGCTCTTCTCTCCAGAATCAGGCACAAACAGGCCGGCAGTATAGCGGTGGGCCACTGCGGGTCACCAGCGTCACGCGGTGAATACTGCAATGTCTGACCCAGCCGCGTCAGGCCGGTTCCTGTCATGCATCCGTCACCCCACGGACATGTTCACGTCACGGCCTGCTGGCAACCTGCAAATCAGTCCTCCAACAAGGTACTCGCCATGCGTTATCTGATCTCGTTGTTTGCGCCACGCCCGCTGCATCGCAGCTTTGCCCTGCTCGACCGTAACGGCCATTGCCAGGCATTCAAGCAGTGCAGCCTGCAGCCAATGGGCGACGGCTGGGTGGAAATCGAAGAAATCCGCCTCAACTGGTTGCACCAGCCACTGCCCGCCAGCGCCCGCGTCATAGCGTCGCAGCCCCGCGCACGGGTGCAGGCGATGTTGAGCATCTGACCGGATGCCTAATAAAAGTCATTAAACACGAGCAACTGCCCGCATTTCTTCGATACAATCTCCCCCCGATTATAAGGACGTCTCCTGATCGGGCCCCGCAACAGCGTCAATGCGCTTGCATCGACATCAAAATCGCCCACAGAGAGCCGCCCACACAGATCGAGTGAAGTTGGCGCGCTTGCCTGTTCTTCCGGCAAAAACCCGCTTTTCGCGAATCTGCAGAGCTGTCATCAGGCTCGGCCACCGCGTTGTTTTGCCCTTGCGGGCACGGTGCCAGGCTCCGACAGCCCTTTTTGAGGTTCACGTCTTCAAAAGAGCGTGAAAAAAACGGGTTTTCACAACTTCACAAGAGTGTGGCGAGCAAATGAATAGTTTTGCGTCTGAACATGCACCATTAGCGTCTGAAACAGCCCAACGACACAGGACCGGGTATACCTCGAATATCGGAGCCTGAAGCCTGTCCGCTACGGATTTGGTTGCACAAAAACGGATGTCTCGACCATAAGTCGAATTGCCAGCTGCGTGCTGAAATGAGTTCATGGAGCTCTTGAAAGCCAAGCCGCATACATCCGTCGAAGTTGCGAAAAATTGCGAAGATTCGGACATGGCGAACCTGACCACGGATAGCCCGGACATCAATGACCTGTCCCGGAACGCCTGGCAGCCATGCCGACAATTTGGTGCTGCAGATTTTGGAGACGCGTTAAATGGCGCATAACGAAGCAGTCGACGTAGTACTGGTTGGGGCCGGCATCATGAGTGCCACCCTTGCCGTACTGCTCAAAGAGCTCGACCCCGCGATCAAGCTGGAAGTCGTCGAGCTGATGGATTCCGGTGCTGCGGAGAGTTCCAACCCGTGGAACAACGCCGGTACCGGTCACGCTGGCCTGTGCGAGTTGAACTACACGCCGCAAGCCGCCGATGGCACCGTCGACATCAAGAAAGCCGTGCACATCAACACCCAGTTCGAGGTGTCGAAGCAGTTCTGGTCGTACCTGACCAAGAAAGGCACGTTCGGCTCGTGCAAATCCTTCATCAGCCCGGTGCCGCACCTGAGTTTCGTCCAGGGCGACTCAGGCGTGTCCTTCCTCAAGGATCGCTTTGATGTGCTGCACAAGCATCACGCCTTCGCCGACATGGAATACACCGAAGACAAGGCCAAAATGGCCGAGTGGATGCCGCTGATGATGCCGGGCCGCTCGCCGGACGAAGTCCTCGCCGCAACCCGCGTGATGAACGGCACCGACGTCAACTTCGGCGCCCTGACCAATCAGTTGCTCAAGCACCTGACCAGCGCACCCGACACCCAGGTCAAATACTGCAAGCGCGTCACCGGCCTCAAGCGTAACGGCAACGGCTGGACCGTCAGCATCAAGGACGTCAACAGCGGCAGCACTCGTGAAGTCGACGCCAAGTTCGTCTTCCTCGGCGCGGGCGGCGCGGCGCTGCCGTTGTTGCAGGCTTCGGGTATCGAAGAAAGCAAAGGCTTCGGCGGCTTCCCGATCAGCGGCCAGTGGCTGCGTTGCGACAACCCGGAAGTGGTCAAACTGCACCAGGCCAAGGTTTACAGCCAGGCCGCCGTGGGTTCGCCACCGATGTCGGTGCCGCACCTCGACACCCGCGTTGTCGACGGCAAGAAATCCCTGCTGTTCGGGCCATACGCCGGTTTCACCACCAAGTTCCTCAAGCACGGCTCCTTCATGGACCTGCCGCTGTCGGTTCGCGCCGGCAACATCGGGCCGATGCTGGCGGTAGCGAAAAACAATATGGACCTGACCAAATACCTGGTCAGCGAAGTGATGCAATCGATGGAACAGCGTCTGGATTCCCTGCGTCGTTTCTACCCTGAGGCGAAAGCCGAAGACTGGCGCCTGGAAGTGGCCGGCCAACGGGTGCAGATCATCAAGAAAGACCCGAAAAAGGGCGGCATCCTGCAATTCGGTACCGAACTGGTGTCGGCCAAGGACGGCTCCCTCGCCGCCCTGCTCGGTGCTTCGCCAGGCGCGTCGGTGACCGTTTCGATCATGCTGGAACTGATCGAGAAATGCTTCCCGGCCAAGGCCAAGGGTGAATGGGCTGGCAAACTGGCGGAGATCTTCCCGGCCCGTGAAAAGGTTCTGGAAACCGATGCTGCGCTGTATCGCAAGATCAACACGCAGAACAACATCGCGCTGGAGCTGGTTGAAGAAAGCAGCGAGACCCCAAGCTACGCTTGATCACGCCGCATAAAAAACGCCCCGTACTCAGTGAGTGCGGGGCGTTTTTTATGGCCAGGTAAAACCAATACCGCTGGCTCACCTACCTTTGTGGCGAGGGGATTTATCTCCGCTGGGCTGCGAAGCGGCCCCAAAACCTGCTGATAAGGTGTGTCAGGCAAACCGCACTCACTGATTTTGCGACTGCTGCGCAGCCGAACGGGGATAAATCCCCTCGCCACAGTTATTGGGGATACCTCAGGTACGGGACTTTGCGATCAGCTCGATGTATTCCGGGGCATTGCGCTGATCGGCGATCAGCTCAACGAAAGTCTTGCCCTGCTCGTCCTTGCCATCAACGTCATAACCCGCCTCGACGAAGAAGCCCAGAAAGCGCTCGAAGTCATCGATGCGCAAGCCACGGTAAGCCTTGATCAGTTTGTGCAGCGACGGCGAAGTGGCGTCGACCGGCTCAAAATCGAGGAACAGCTTGATCTGCTCATCGCCGATCTCGTCACCAATCACTTGTTTCTTATCTTTACGCATTGCCGACTCCAGCTCGCAGACATGACACGGGGCGGGCAGTTTACCCCTGCCCGACGGCCAGGCTCAACGCGAACGCGTACTGCCGGTGTGCAAATCGGCCCAGATGTGGCCGTTGGCGTAACTGAGGAACTGTACATACACGCTGTCGTTGCGCAGCAAGTCGATGACCACGCGGTATTGGGCCAGTGGATAAAACAGCGTCAGGGTTTTGCTCTTGTCGTCGTAGATCGGCTTTTTCAGGCTTTTGCTTTCGCCGTCGAAATTGACCAGCACTTGAGTAATGGTCGCGCCTTTGTTCAGGGACTTGCCCTTGAGGCGGATCAGCAGCGGCGAGGTGACCGGAATCGGTTGCTGATTGGACTGGCGTTGCGCGCCCACCACAACGGAATAGTCGGTGACTTGCATGAGTTGCTGCTGCTCAGGCTCGGCATCGCGCAGGGTCAGATCGTCCGGCGGCAGGAACTGGCTGTGCATCGGCGCGGCGGAAAGGGGCAGGCAGAAGATCAAGGAAAACGCGGCGAGGCTGCGGATAATGAGGCGCATGACAGGCTCCGGAAGGCGGGGCCGAGCACTCTAGCATGGGATTAAAAGCAAAAGATCGCAGCGTTCCGCAGCTCCTGCAGGGTTTACAGCATTCCCATGTAGGAGCTGCCGAAGGCTGCGATCTTTTGATCTTGCTTACATGCCTTTAACGGCAAAGATCCCGTTGGCGTTGCGCCAGTAGCCTTTGTAATCCATGCCGTAACCGAAGATGTAACGGTCGATGCACGGCAGGCCGACGAAATCGGCTTTCAGGTCAGGACGCGCCTTGCGGTCGTGATCCTTATCGATCAGCACGGCGGTGTGCACTTTGCGCGCGCCAGCGTGTTTGCAGAAGTCGATGATCGCGCCGAGGGTGTGACCTTCATCGAGGATGTCGTCGATGATCAGCACGTCGCGGTCGATGAACGAGACTTCCGGCTTGGCTTTCCAGAACAGGTCGCCGCCGCTGGTTTCGTTGCGATAACGGGTCGCGTGCAGGTAAGACGCTTCCAGCGGGAATTGCAGATGCGTCAGCAGCTTGCCGGAGAAGATCAGGCCGCCGTTCATCACGCAGAACACCACCGGGTTGCTGTCAGCCAGTTGTTCGTTGATTTGTGCACCGACGCGGGCGATGGCGGCCTCGACTTCAGATTCGGTGTACAGGCAGTCAGCCTCTCGCATGATTTGACGGATATGCTCGAGATCAGCGGACATGGCGCTCTCCAGGGGGTTCGATTTCGGAAAAGCGGGCAAAGGTACGCATCCCGCGAGGTCGAATCAAGCATTTGTGGACTAACGTACAGAATGTCCTATAGGACATCACCCTCGGATAGATTAATCTAGGCCGGTTTTTTTGCCCGCCGCCGGAGTTTTTTCATGCCCATCCTCGAGATCCGCCATCCGCTGATCCGCCATAAACTCGGCCTGATGCGCCGCGCTGACATCAGCACCAAGAATTTCCGTGAGCTTGCTCAGGAAGTCGGCGCCCTGTTGACCTATGAAGCTACAAAAGATTTGCCGCTGGAATCCTACGATATTCAAGGCTGGTGCGGCACCGTGTCGGTCGAGAAGATCGCCGGCAAGAAGATCACCGTCGTGCCGATCCTGCGCGCCGGCATCGGCATGCTCGAAGGCGTGTTGAGCCTGATCCCGGGTGCCAAGGTTTCCGCTGTGGGTGTCGCCCGCAATGAAGAAACCCTGCAAGCGCACACCTATCTGGAAAAACTGGTTCCGGAAATCGACGAACGGTTGGCGATGATCATCGACCCGATGCTCGCCACCGGCAGCTCGATGGTTGCGACCATTGACCTGCTGAAGAAAGCCGGTTGCAAGGACATCCGCGCGATGGTGCTGGTTGCCGCGCCGGAAGGCATTGCAGCAGTGGAAAAAGCTCACCCGGACGTGACCATCTACACCGCGTCCATCGATGAGCGCTTGAACGAGCACGGCTACATCATTCCTGGACTTGGCGACGCCGGTGACAAGATCTTCGGCACCAAGCAGAAGGACGCGTAACCATGCAGCAAGAGTTCAACGATCCGCTCTGGCGCACGGTGCTGTCCGGCGCCCAGATGCTGTTCGTGGCTTTCGGCGCTTTGGTGCTGATGCCGCTGATCACGGGCCTGGACCCGAACGTGGCACTGTTTACCGCAGGTCTAGGGACGATTCTGTTCCAGATCGTCACCGGGCGTCAGGTGCCGGTGTTTCTGGCGTCGAGCTTCGCTTTCATCACCCCGATCATTCTCGCCAAGGGCCAGTTCGGCCTCGCCGCGACCATGGGCGGTGTGATGGCGGCCGGTTTCGTCTACACCTTCCTGGGCCTTGCCGTGAAGATCAAAGGCACGGGCTTCATCGACCGTTTGCTGCCGCCGGTGGTGATTGGTCCGGTGATCATTTCCATCGGTCTGGCCATGGCGCCGATTGCTGCGAATATGGCGATGGGCAAGGCTGGCGACGGTTCTGAACTGATCCACTACCAGACCGCCATGCTGATCTCGATGCCGGCGCTGCTGACCACGTTGATCGTCGCGGTGTTCGGCAAAGGCATCTTCCGTCTGGTGCCGATCATTTCCGGTGTGCTGGTCGGTTTTGGTATGGCGTTCTATTTCGGCGTGGTCGACACCGCGAAGATTGCCGCCGCGCCATGGTTTGCGATTCCGCATTTCACCGCGCCGGAATTCAACTGGCAGGCGATCCTGTTCATCGTTCCGGTGGCGCTGGCTCCGGCCATTGAACACATCGGTGGCGTGATTGCCGTGGGTAGCGTGACCGGTCGCGATTACCTGAAAAAACCAGGCCTGCATCGCACCCTGCTCGGTGACGGCATTGCCACCACCGCCGCCGGCCTGTTCGGCGGCCCGCCAAACACCACCTACGCCGAAGTGACTGGCGCAGTGATGCTGACCAAGAACTACAATCCGAAAATCATGACCTGGGCGGCGGTCTTCGCCATCACCCTGGCGTTCATCGGCAAGTTCGGCGCACTGCTGCAAAGCATTCCGGTGCCGGTGATGGGCGGGATTCTGTGCCTGTTGTTCGGTTCGATTGCGGCGGTGGGCATGAACACCCTGATCCGCCACAAGATCGATCTGGGCGAGGCGCGCAATCTGGTGATTGTCTCGGTGACATTGGTGTTCGGGATTGGCGGTGTGCTGGTCGGTACCGGTACTGGTCCGGACGACTTCGGCCTCAAAGGCATCGCATTGTGCGCGGTGGTGGCAATTGCGCTGAACCTGATCCTGCCGGGCAATGACGGCTGGAAGAACAAGAAGGCGGATGAGCCGCTGATCTAAACCCTTAGATCTGATCGTTCCCACGCTCTGCGTGGGAATGCAGCCCGTGACGCTCCGCGTCACTGGACGCGGAGCGTCCCTAGAGGCATTCCCACGCAGAGCGTGGGAACGATCATGTGGGAGCGGGCTTGCTCGCGAAGCTTCTGGCTCTTAGAGGGCCAGCGGCGCTCGTTCGCACAGCGTTGCCAACGCCTTCGCCCATTGCCGGTCGTCATTCAGGCATGGCACCAGCACCAACTCCTCGCCCCCCGCTTCGCGGAACTGCTCCTTGCCGCGATCGCCAATCTCTTCCAGCGTCTCGATGCAATCGGCGACAAACGCCGGGCACATCACCAGCAGCTTCTTCACGCCGCTTTTACCCAGCTCATCCAGCCGCGCTTCGGTGTACGGTTCGATCCATTTCGCCCGGCCCAACCGCGACTGAAACGACACCGACCACTTGCCGTCCGGCAGGCCCATGCGCTCAGCGAACAGCGCTGCGGTACGCAGGCATTGCGCGCGGTAACAGGTGGCCATTACCGCCGGTGAAGCGTTCTTGCAGCAGTCGTCATTCTTGAAACAATGATTACCCGTCGGGTCGAGCTTGGTCAGGTGCCGTTCCGGCAACCCGTGGAAACTCAACAGCAAGTGATCGTAATCCTGCTGCAAGTGCGGTCTGGCGCTTGCAACCAGCGCGTCGAGATACTCCGGCTGATCGTAGAACGGTTGCAGCACCGACAACTGCACATTGAGCTTCTTCTCGCGGATCACTCGCTTGGCTTCTTCGATCACCGTGGTCGTGGTGCTGTCGGCGAACTGTGGATACAGCGGCGCCAGCGTGATGCGCTTGTGTCCCGCGGCCACCAGCTTGAGCAAACAGGTTTCAATCGACGGCTCGCCGTAACGCATGGCCAGTTCCACCGGGCCCTGAGTCCACTGCGCGTGCATCTGCTGTTGCAGGCGACGGCTGAGCACCACCAGTGGCGAGCCCTCCTCCCACCAGATCGACGCGTAGGCGTGGGCCGACTGTTCCGGACGCTTGATCAGGATCAGCGATACCAGCAGACGCCGCACCGGCCATGGCAGGTCGATCACGTACGGGTCCATCAGAAATTGATTGAGGTAGCTGCGCACATCGGCCACAGAGGTTGAGGCCGGGGAACCCAGGTTGACCAGAAGCAAGGCGTGATCGGTCATGCAACGTCCTATTTCAGAGGCGGCTGGAGAGATCATCCAGGGCCGCGCGTAAATCCGTGAACTGGAAAGTGAAACCCGCTTCCAGCAAGCGTTCCGGCAAAGCCTTCTGGCCGCCGAGCAACAACAAAGACATCTCGCCGAGGCCGACCTTCAGGGCCAGGGTCGGCATCGGCATGAACGCCGGGCGGTGCAGCACGCTGCCCAGCGTCTTGGCAAATTCGCGATTGCGCACAGGTTTTGGCGCGCACGCATTATAAGGACCACTGGCCTGATCGCGGTGCAGAAGAAAATCAATCAGGGCGATTTGATCGTTGATATGAATCCACGGCATCCACTGCCGACCATTGCCCAAAGGCCCGCCGAGCCCGAGCTTGAACGGCAGCAGTAACCGCGACAAAAAGCCGCCCTCGGCCGACAGCACCAGCCCGGTGCGCACCAGCACCACACGGATGCCCTGCGCTTCGGCGCGCAGCGCGGTTTCTTCCCAGGCGATGCACAACTGACTGGCGAAGTCGTCGATCACCGGCGGCGAGTCTTCCGTCAGTTCGCGCTCGCCACCATCGCCGTACCAGCCGATCGCCGATCCGGAAATCAGCAACGCCGGTTTTTGCGCGCGGGTTTCCAGCCACGCCAGCAAGGTTTCCGTGAGCTTGATCCGACTGCTCCACAGCAACGCTTTGCGTCGATGGGTCCACGGCCGGTCGGCAATCGGTGCGCCAGCAAGATTGATGATCGCGTCCACGGGTTCCTCGCCGAGGTCTTCGAGATGCGCAATGCCACGCACTTGCGCACAGCAGATTTTCGCGACTTTTTCCGCTTTGCGACTCCACACGGTCAGGCGGTGCCCCTGCCCTGACCAGTGCCGGCAAAGCTGACGTCCGATCAAACCAGTACCGCCGGTCAGCAATATGTGCATGACATCTTCCTCGCGTGGCGTTTTACCCTGATCACTAGTCTATTTTTATAAACAGGGATCTTTTCTAACGGGCAGGCTCTATTGTTTAACCATAGGCCAAGCTGTCAGAACGAGAACGCTAGAAGTTATACCAAAAAACAAAATTGTACAGGTTTCATCCACGGCGTAGTCTGTACAGAAAGGTAAACGAGGCCCCTATGACTGTACCTATCGCAATCATCGGCACCGGCATCGCCGGGCTCTCCGCCGCCCAGGCTCTGACAGAGACCGGGCATACCGTGCAACTGTTCGATAAAAGCCGCGGCAGCGGCGGGCGCATGTCGAGCAAGCGCAGCGACGCCGGCTCGCTGGACATGGGCGCGCAATACTTCACCGCCCGTGACCGCCGCTTCGTCACTGAAGTGCAGCGCTGGCAAAGTCAGGGCTGGGTCGCCGAGTGGACGCCGCAGCTCTACACCTATCAGGGCGGACAACTGAACCTGTCGCCGGACGAGCAGACCCGTTGGGTTGGCGCGCCGCGTATGAGCGCCATCACCCGTGGCTTGCTTGACGGTCTGGAAGTGCACTTCGCTTGCCGCATTACTGAAGTTTTTCGCGGTGAAGAGCACTGGCATCTGCAGGACGCCGAAGGCTTCACCCACGGTCCGTTCAGTCATGTGGTAATTGCCACGCCAGCACCGCAAGCCACGGCATTGCTGGCCGCCGCACCGAAACTCGCCGGTGCCGCCGCCGGGGTGAAAATGGACCCGACCTGGGCCGTCGCCCTCGCTTTCGATACACCACTGGACACGCCGATTGAAGGCTGCTTCGTGCAGGACAGCCCGCTCGACTGGCTGGCGCGCAACCGCAGCAAACCCGGGCGCGACAACACGCTCGACACGTGGGTGCTACATGCCACCAGCGCGTGGAGCCGGCAACACATCGACCTGTCCAAGGAAGCGGTGATCGAACAACTGCACGGGGCTTTCGCCGAGCTGCTGCACAGCGCCATGCCCGCTCCGACCTTCAGCCTCGCGCATCGTTGGCTCTACGCGCGGCCGGCGATTGGCCACGAATGGGGCACGCTGGCCGATGCCGATCTGGGCTTGTATGCCTGCGGCGACTGGTGCCTGTCAGGACGTGTCGAAGGTGCCTGGCTGAGTGGCCAGGAAGCTGCGCGACGCTTGAACGAACACCTGCAGTGAACCGCATCAATCCGCGTAAATTGCTGCTGTCGAAATGGACAGCAGCTCACCCGCAGAATCGTGAAAAGCATTTTCTGGTCACCGAGCTGTTCCGTGATGAGGACGGCACGGTGCTGGAAGTTGAATTGCAGGCGGTGCTGACCAAGCGCGCCGAACGCCTCGATTGGCAGACTCTGCAAAACAGCACTCACTGGAAAATCGGCTGGCTCATGTAGGAGCTGCCGAAGGCTGCGATCTTTTGATCCTGTTTTTAAAAACAACATCAAAAGATCGCAGCCTTCGGCAGCCCCCTACAGAAACTTGTACAAACAATTTGACTTGTACACCTTTGAATCTATGCTAACCCAATGTTGTACAGAGATTGCTCTCTGTACAGGTTTAGATTCGAGGTGCTTATGTCCGTCCTTTCCCCGGCCAAACCGAAAATCGCCATCAGCGCCTGCCTGCTGGGTGCCGAGGTGCGCTTCAACGGTGGGCACAAGGAATCGCGCCTGTGCAGCCGCACCCTTACTGAATATTTCGATTTCACTCCGGTCTGCCCGGAGGTCGCCATCGGCCTGGGCATTCCCCGCGAGCCGATCCGCCTCGTCGGTGATCCAGATCATCCTGAAGCCATCGGCACGGTGAATCCAGCGATCAACGTCACCCGGCCACTGGCCGAGTACGGCGAGAAAATGGCCGCCGAACTCGATGACATCTGCGGCTACATCTTCATGCAGCAATCGCCGTCCTGCGGTCTGGAACGGGTCAAGGTCTATCACGCCAACGGCGCTCCGGTGAATGGCGGCGGACGCGGCATCTACGCCGAAGCCTTCTGTGCGCAACACCCGGACCTGCCGGTGGAAGAAGCCGGGCGTATCAACGATCCGGTACTGCGCGAAAACTTCATCACCCGCGTGTTCGCCTACAGCGCCTGGCAGCAAGTGCTCGGCGAAGGCCTGAGCCGTCGCGCGCTGACCGAATTCCACTCGCGCTACAAATACCTGCTGATGGCCCACAACCCGCTGCAATACAAAGCACTGGGCAAACTGCTGGGCAATATGGCGCACACCGATCCAGCCGAACTCGGCCCGCGCTACTTCAGCGAACTGATGGCGGCGCTGAAAAAATGCGCCACGCGCGGCACGCACTGCAACGTGTTGCTGCACATCAGCGGATATCTGAAACAGGTCATCAGCGCCGCAGACAAACAGGAAATGGTTCACGTCATCGACCAGTACCGTCAGGGCATCGTGCCGCTGGTGGTGCCGTTGACGCTGCTCAAGCATCACTTTCGCCAACATCCCGATCCGTATATCGCGCAACAGGTTTACCTGCAACCGCACCCGGAAAACCTCAGCCTGCGAAACGCCATCTGATGAACGACAAACCCGACTCCAGCGCCCAGGAAGACCTCGGCGCCGATTTCAAGAAAGCCCTCGACGAAGGCTGGCTGCCGATCCGCGAAGTCGCGCGGCAGACCGGCGTCAACGCGATCACATTGCGTGCGTGGGAGCGCCGTTACGGGCTGATCGTGCCGCAACGCACGCCCAAGGGCCATCGACTCTACAGCGCCGAACATGTGCAACGGGTTCTGGCGATCCTGACCTGGCTCAACCGTGGCGTCGCGGTCAGTCAGGTCAAGCCGCTGCTCGACACCCCGCATGCTTTCAGCGAATCGGTGGAAAACGATTGGCAACGCCTGCGCCAGACCTTGCTGGCGGCCGTTACCCAACTCAATGAACGTGCGCTCGACGACAGCGTCAATCAGGCCATGGCGCTCTACCCGCCGCGCACCCTGTGTGAACAATTGCTGATGCCGCTGCTGGCTGATCTCGAACAGCGCTGGCAGGGCCAGTTCGGTGCGCAGATGGAACGCACGTTCTTTTTTTCCTGGTTACGCAGCAAATTCGGCGCCCGCATCTACCATAACAATCGTCAGTTACACACCGCGCCCTTGCTGTTGATCAATCAATCCGACCTGCCACTGGAACCTCATCTGTGGCTGTGCGCGTGGCTGATCAGCAGCGCCGATTGCCCGGTGCAAGTGTTTGACTGGCCTATACCGGCCGGTGAATTGGCGCTGACCGTCGAACACCTGCAAGCCCGTGGCGTACTGCTGTATTCCAGCAAAGCCATGAACCTTGCGCACTTGCCCAAGCTACTGAACGGAGTCAGTTGCACAAAAATGCTGGTCGGACCAACGGTATGCATCCACCACGCCGAGTTGTCCGTAAGAACTTCCGAGATCGCTGATTTGTACCTGGCTGAAGATCCGCTTTCGGCGCACCAGGCACTCGTTCAGCGTGGGCTGATTTAATGAACTCAGTGAATTCCGACATGCAATTGATCTGGCTGCGCAGCGACTTGCGCCAACACGACAACACCGCCCTTTCGGCTGCCGCAGCGCGCGGCCCGACGGTGGCCGTGTACCTGTTGAGTCCACAGCAATGGCTGGAACACGACGATGCGCCGTGCAAGGTCGACTTCTGGCTGCGCAATCTCAAGGAGCTGAGCAAAAGCCTCGGCGAGCTGAACATTCCCTTGTTGATTCGCACCGCAGCGCATTGGGATCAGGCTCCGGCCGAACTGCTCAAGCTGTGCCAGCAACTGAAGATTGAAGCGCTGCACGTCAATGAAGAATATGGCGTTCACGAGAGCCGTCGCGATGCCGCCGTGGCCGAAACCTTGAAAGCCGAGGGCATCGAGTTTCACAGCTACCTCGATCAGTTGCTGTTCAAGCCCGGCACCGTGCTGACCAAGACCGACACCTACTTCAAGGTCTTCAGCCAGTTCAGAAAGGTCTGTTACGAGCGTCTGCATCGCTCGATGCCGGCGCGGGTCAAGGCACCCGGCAAGCAGGCGAAACTCAAGATCGACAGCGACCCGATTGCTAATTCGGTAGAAGGCTTCACTACCCCGAGCGAATCCCTGCAAGCCCTTTGGCCAGCGGGTGAAAAAGAAGCCCAGCGACGCCTCGACACCTTCGCTGACGCGCAAATCGACTACTACAAAAGCGAACGCGACTTCCCGGCCAAACCCGGTACCAGCCAGCTTTCAGCGTATCTGGCCGCCGGCGTGATCTCGCCGCGCCAATGTCTGCACGCCGCGTTGCAAAGCAATCAGGGCGAATTCGAGAGCGGCAAGGTCGGCGCCGTTACCTGGATCAACGAACTGCTCTGGCGCGAGTTCTACAAGCACATTCTGGTCGGCTACCCGCGCGTCTCCCGCCACCGCGCCTTCCGCCCGGAAACCGAAGCGCTGGCGTGGCGTGATGCGCCGGACGAACTCACTGCGTGGCAAGAGGCGCGCACCGGTCTGCCGATCATTGACGCTGCAATGCGCCAACTGCTCGAAACCGGCTGGATGCACAACCGCCTGCGCATGGTCGTGGCGATGTTCCTGACCAAGAACCTGCTGATCGACTGGCGCGAAGGCGAACGCTTTTTCATGCGCCACTTGATCGATGGCGACCTGGCGGCGAACAACGGTGGCTGGCAATGGAGTTCATCGACCGGCACTGATTCGGCGCCGTATTTCCGCATCTTCAATCCGTTGAGTCAGTCGGAAAAATTCGACAGCGAAGGCCTGTTCATCAAGCACTGGCTGCCGCAACTCGCAGGTCTAAACAAGAAAGAAGTACATAACCCGGCCAGCGCCGGTCTGTTCGGTGCCGCCGACTACCCGGCGCCGATCGTCAATCTGAGCGCTTCACGGGAACGGGCGCTGACCGCGTTCAAGAACCTGCCCTCGCGTCAGGCTGGCGGAGACGATCATGAGTGAATTCCTGCAGCGCTTCGCCCGGCAATTTTCAGCGTTGAACAAAGACAACCTGCAACGCCTGGGCGAGCTCTACAGCGATGACATTCATTTCACCGACCCGCTGCACGAAGTTCAGGGCCTGGCGCAATTGCGCGATTACTTCAGCGAGCTGTACGCCAACGTCAGCGAACTGCATTTCGACTTTCACGGTTTCGACCAGATCAGCGAGGGCGAAGGCTACTTGCGCTGGGTCATGCGTTATCGCCACCCGCGCCTGGCCAATGGCCGGGAGATCAGAGTCAGCGGCTGCTCGCACCTGCTGTGGCGCGACAAGGTTTATCGCCATCGGGATTATTTCGATGCCGGGGCACTGCTTTATGAACATTTACCCGTATTGGGCCGGGTGATCGCTTGGCTGAAAAGGAGAATGGGATGAGTCGTACAACTCCACGGCGTTATTGGTTGACCGGAGCCAGCAGTGGCATCGGCGCGGCGCTGGCTGAAGAGATATTGAAAACCGGTGCGCACCTGGCAGTCAGTTCACGCCAGATCGCACCGCTCAAAGTGTTGGCGCAACGCTATCCGGGACAGGTATTGGTGGTCCCGGGGGATTTGACCAACAGCCAGACCGTGCGCGAAATCGGCCAGCAGATCGCGGAGGACTGGGGTTCGCTCGACAGCGTCATCCTCAACGCCGGAACCTGCGAATACGTCGATGCCAAGCAGTTCGATGCCTCGATCATCGAACACGTGGTGCGCACCAATCTGCTCGCCAGCAGTTATTGCATCGAGGCCGCCCTGCCGCTGCTACGCCAAGGCACGGCGCCGCATCTGGTCGGCGTGGCCAGTTCGGTGACCTATCTGCCGCTGCCTCGGGCCGAAGCCTACGGGGCATCGAAGGCCGGGTTGCGTTACCTGTTCGAATCGCTGCGCATCGATCTTGCCGACGAAGGTATTGAAGTCACCGTGGTCAGCCCTGGATTTGTCGAGACGCCGCTGACCGCCAAAAACGATTTCCCGATGCCGCTCAGTTGGCCTGTGGATAAAGCCGCACGGCACATCTTTGCCAAGCTCAAGGATCGGCCACTGGAGATCGCTTTTCCGGCCCTGTTCATGGCGGCGCTCTGGCCGTTGTCGAAACTGCCCGCGCGCGTGCAACTGGCCATCGGCAAACGCATGGTGCGCAAACCACCACCACAAACGGATCTGGCATGAAGATCGCCATCGTCGGGAGCGGGATCGCCGGGTTGACCTGCGCCTACCTGCTCAATCGCCGACACGAGATCACGGTGTTCGAGGCCAGCGACTGGGTCGGTGGCCACACGCATACCGTGGAGGTCACCGTCGAGGGCCGGCAGTACGCCGTGGACACCGGTTTCATCGTGTTCAACGACTGGACCTACCCGAACTTCATTCGCTTGCTGGGCCAACTGGGCGTGACGTTCAAACCGACCGAAATGAGCTTCTCGGTGACCGATCCGGACACCGGCCTGGAATACAACGGCAACAACCTCAACAGCCTGTTTGCCCAGCGCAGCAATCTGTTGTCGCCAGGGTTTTGGGGCATGTTGCGTGACATTCTGCGCTTCAACAAAGAAGCCCAGCGCGACCTTCTCGAATTGCGTATCGCCGCCGACATGACGCTCGATGATTACCTCAAGGCTGGCGGTTATGGCGAGCGTTTCATCCTGCATTACATCGTGCCGATGGGCGCGGCGATCTGGTCGATGCCGATGGCCGAAATGCTTGATTTCCCGCTGCAGTTCTTTGTGCGTTTCTTCAAGAACCACGGGCTGCTGTCGGTCAGTGATCGTCCGCAATGGCAAGTTATCGAGGGCGGCTCCAGCGCCTACATCACGCCATTGACTGCTTCGTTCAAAGACAGGATTCGCCTCAACTGCCCGGTCAACCGGGTCGATCGAGACGTGCACGGCGTGGTTATCCACAGCCCGGCGGGCATCGAACATTTTGACCAGGTGGTATTTGCCTGCCACAGCGATCAGGCCTTGCAATTGCTCGCCAGCCCGAGCGATGCCGAACGCGAAATCCTCGGTGCCCTGCCCTACGCCGACAACGAAGTGGTGCTGCACACCGACACGCGCCTGTTGCCCACACGGAAACTGGCGTGGGCGAGCTGGAATTATCGCCTCGGCGGATCCGGCCATACCCAAGCCGCGGTCACCTACGACATGAACATTCTGCAAGGCATCCAGAGCGACACCACGTTCTGCGTCAGCCTCAACCAGAGCGCAGGCATCAGCCCGTTCAAAGTGCTGGCCAAGTACACCTATGCGCACCCGCAATACAGCCTCGCGGCGGTCGCGGCACAAAATCGCTGGGGCGAACTCGATGGCGCACACCACACGCATTATTGCGGCGCCTATTGGGCCAACGGTTTTCATGAAGACGGCGTGGTCAGCGGTTTACGCGTGGCCGCAGCCTTCGGGGAAACCTTATGAACAGCGCCCTGTACAGCGGCTGGATCGGCCATCGGCGTTTCTCGCCGCGTCGGCATGAGTTCCGCTATCGGATCGGCCTGCTCTATCTCGACCTGAGCGAGCAGGATGCGGTGCTGGCGCTGTCACCGCTGGCGGGACGCAGCCGCTTTGCGCCGTTCTCGTTTCGCGAGACAGATTACCTGAAGACCTTTACCAGTCGAGGTGTACGGCTGATCGATGCGGTACGCCAACAAGTCGCTGCGGCCATCGGCCATGCGCCGCAAGGCGCGGTTTGCCTGCTGACTCAGGCGCGCAGTTGGGGATTGTCGTTCAATCCGGTGAGTTTCTTTTATTGCCATGAAGCCGACGGGCAACTGGCGGCGATTGTCTGCGAAGTCACCAACACGCCGTGGCGCGAGCGTTATCACTACGTGTTGCCGGCACGCGCGGCGGTCAATCAGGGCGATTTTCATCAGCACTTTGCCGTGGCCAAGGCCTTTCACGTTTCACCGTTCTTGCCGCGCGATCTCGAATACCGCATGAGCTTCAGCCCTGCCGCGCAAACCCTCGGCGTGCACATGGCTGACTGGCAGGGCGAACACAAACTGTTCGACGCCACCCTCAACCTGCAACGCGAAACGCTCGATCGCCCAAGCTTGCACCGTTACTTGCGGCGTTTCCCGTGGATGACCGCGAAAACCGCTCTGGCGATTTACTGGCAAGCCCTGCGCCTGTTGCTCAAGCGCGCGCCGATCTTTGCTCATCAGGCTGCCGACGGCAGCTTTCAAACCGCCACTGTGCCTCCCAAGGAGCACCGCCATGAAATCCTCTAGCCTGTCGGTCAGTCGGCTCAGCACTAACGGTTTGACCGGTTCGCTGCTGCGCCGGGGCGTCTTGCGCCAACTCGGTCAGCTCAAACACGGGCAATTGATGGTGTTCGAAGACGGCGAACAAATGCTCTTCGGTACGCCCGGCAGTGCGCTGCTGGGGGAAATTCACATCACCGACCCGGCCGTTTGGGGGATGGTTGCCAGCAGTGGCTCGATTGGCGCCGGCGAAGCGTTTATTCATGGCTACTGGAGTTCACCGGATCTGACGGCGGTGGTGCGCGTGTTTGTCAGCAACCTGGAAGTACTCGATGCCATGGAGGGCGGCCTAGCCCGCCTCGGGAGGCCATTGGTGCAAGGCCTGCACTGGCTCAATCGCAATACGCGCAAGGGTTCACAGAAAAACATCGCCGCGCATTACGACCTCGGTAACGATCTGTTCGAGCAGTTTCTCGACCCGACCATGATGTATTCGGCGGCACAGTTCCTCACGCCCGAAGACAGCCTCGAGCAGGCGCAGTTGAACAAACTCGAACGCATCTGCCAGAAACTCGCGCTCAAGCCCAGCGATCACTTGCTGGAAATCGGTACCGGTTGGGGCAGCATGGCGCTCTATGCCGCGCAGAATTACGGTTGCCGCGTGACCACTACCACGCTGTCGAAAGAGCAGTTCGCCTTTACCGCGCAACGCATCGAACAGCTTGGCTTGCAGCAGCAGGTGACGCTGCTGTTGGAGGATTACCGCGACCTCAGCGGCGAATACGACAAACTGGTCTCGATCGAGATGATCGAAGCGGTCGGCCATCGCTTCCTGCCGACCTACTTCAAACAGTGCGCGCACCTGCTCAAGAGCAACGGACTGATGCTGATCCAGGCCATCACCATCCGCGAGCAACGTTACGAACAGGCCAAGCGCGGCGTCGATTTCATCCAGCGCTACATCTTCCCCGGCGGCGCCCTGCCGTGTGTGCAAAAGATGCTCGAGATCGTCAGTCGCGACACCGACATGAACCTGCTGCACATGGAGGATTTCGGCCTGCATTACGCGAAGACCCTGCGCCTGTGGCACGAGAACTTTCGCCATGCCCACGGTCGCCTGAGCGAACTCGGCTACGACGATTACTTCCTGCGCCTGTGGGAGTTTTACCTGTGCTACTGCGAGGGTGGCTTCCTTGAGCGCACCATCGGCACCGCGCAACTGTTGCTGGCCAAACCCGAGGCAATGCCGGCGCCATTGCTTGGCCGCTTCGATGCTTGAGCGTTGCGCCAATGCGGCATTGTTCCAGATCGGCTGGCTGGCCTGCGTGCTCGGCGGCAACAGTTTGTGGTTACTGCTGGCGCTGGCAGTGCTGGTGATTCATCTGTGCTGGATCAGCAGCTGGGCGGCGGAAGGTCGGCTGATTCTCAGCGTGGTAATTGTCGGCACGGCGCTCGACAGTATTTTGCGCGGTCTGGGTGTGTTCAGGTTCGACGACCTGTCGCCGCTGATTCCACTGTGGTTGATGCTGCTCTGGGCGTTGCTGGCGACCACGCTACGCCATTGTCTGCAATGGAGCGCCCGACCGTGGTGGCTGGCCAGCGCGCTCGGTGCGCTCGGCGGTGCGTTGTCGTATTACGCTGGCGGGCGGCTGGCCGGGGTGCAATTCCCTTATGGCGAACTGCCGACGCTGATCGCGATCGGGCTGATCTGGGCGCTGGTGTTTCCGCTGCTGCACACAATGGCGCGACGCCTGAGTCAGTGAGCGTCTGTCAGGCCTTTCACACAGGGCCCGGCCACTGCCTTACACTGCCGCCATGAAAACCATTCCCCATCATCAAATCGCTGAACCGGCGGTCACTTGCTCGACGTGCGCCGCCTGCTGCTGTCAGCTCGAAGTGATGCTGATCACCGACACCGGCGTGCCTGATCGCTTTATCGATACCGATGAGTGGGGCGGTGAAGTGATGCTGCGTCTGGACGACGGCTGGTGTGCGGCGCTGGATCGCGACACGATGATGTGCACGATTTACGAAAAGCGTCCGCTGATTTGCCGCGAGTTCGAGATGGGCGCGCCGGAATGCATCGAAGAACGCCAGGGTATTACGACCGCTTACCGCTGACCTCAAGAACACCCCAAAACAAATGTAGGAGTGAGCCTGCTCGCGATAGCGGTGAGTCAGTCAATATATGTGTGACTGACACACCGCTATCGCGAGCAGGCTCACTCCTACAGGGTTATGCGTACGACTTACAACGGCATCGTGTAGTGCAGCGCGTAACTTTCTACGCCGTCGTTATCACTGGCCAGGCCGGCGTTGGAATAGTGCGTTGCCCGGATCCCGACTTCATGCCCGCCATTGAAGCGCAGACCAAAACCGAGACGGTCTTCGAACTGGAAAGAACCGCCAATGTTGTTGCTTTCATACTTGGTGTTGGAGAACGCAGCCACACCAATGCCCGCTTCGATATACGGCTTGACCGATTGACCGGCAAACTCGTAAACGAATACCGGCGAGAACGACAGGCTGTTGTTGCTGGAGGTCTTGTCACCTTCCCAGTAGGTGTAAGCACCGCTCCAGTAACCGGTCAGGCGACCAACGTCGCTCTGCAGCCAGCTCTTGTCCCAGTCGAAATTCATCCCCAGGCGGTAGGTCATGGTCGAATCGCTGGTGGCCCCCACCGCAAATTCAACACCTGCGGCTTGTGCAGTAAAACTTTGCCCCATCAGTGCGGCCGCAATCGCGGCCAAGCAGAATAGTCGCTTCACTTTGAAACTTCCTTTTCCGGAACGATCGTTTGGTTTTCTAGATAACTCTTCGCTATAGAAGCTAGCGCCTGCTTAGAAGTTCAGCTGATTTTTTAGTTATTTCACATTTTTTTTACAAGCTGAATTTTTGCACTTCGTCCGCTGTTTGCCCCAGTAGCGGCAGGATGTTTTTGAAGTACGCAGGATCGGCGCTGGTCCAGAATCTGACCGGCTGGTTCGGCCCGTCAGCGAGCAGATCGCGCTCAGCCAGCAGACGCTGAAGTTGCCGCGCTACGGCGGCGCCGGTATCGATCAGGCTGATGTCCTCGGGGATCATCGTCTTGAGCATCGGCTTGAGGAAAGGATAATGCGTGCAGCCCAGGATGATCGTGTCGCAACCACTGGCCAACAGTGGCTCGACATAACTCTGCAGCAGCGTGCGCAACGCCGCGCTGTGCAGGTCACCGCTTTCAATCAGCTCGACCAGACCGGGGCATGGCTGGGTAATCACCCGCACATCGGTAGCAAAGCGATCGAGCAACGCGGCGAACTTGGCACTCTGCAATGTGCCGGTGGTAGCGAGCACGCCGACTACACCGCTGCGGGTGGCGGCGGCGGCAGGCTTGACCGCAGGCTCCATGCCGACAATCGGCCAGTCGGGAAAATCGCGGCGCAGATCGGCGACACCGGCAACGGTCGCGGTATTGCAGGCCAGCACCAACGCCTTGGCGCCCTGCTCGCGGAAAAACCCGGCCATCACGCTGCAGCGCTGGCGGATGAACTCAGGGGTTTTCTCGCCATACGGAACATGCCCGCCGTCGGCGACGTAGAGCAGCGATTCGTTGGGCAGCAATTGCTGGATTTCCGCCAGTACCGACAAGCCGCCGACACCGGAATCGAACACGCCAATCGGCGCCTCACGCATGGCGCGGACCACAGACGCTGCAGCCCGGATCGCGCTTGACCCGCAACTCGCGGAAACGCGAACCGAGGGCATCGATCAGCAGCAGACGTCCGACTAAAGGCTCGCCGAAACCGACCAACACCTTCAAGGCTTCCAACGCCTGTAGGCTGCCGACCAGCCCCACCAGCGGCCCGACCACACCAGCCTCGCTGCAGGTCAACTCCGCTTCGCTGCCGTGGCCGTATAAACAGTGGTAGCACGGACTCTCGGCACGACGCGGATCGAACACCGACAGTTGCCCTTCCAGACGAATCGCTGCGCCGCTGACCAGTGGCTTTTGCGCAGCCACGCACGCGGCATTGACCGCTTCGCGGGTGGAGAAATTATCGGAACAATCGAGCACCAGATCCACCGCCGTCACGGCAGCCGCGAGAGAATCCTCGTCCAGCGCCTGACGATGGGCGATCAATTGAATCTCGGGATTGATCGCGGTCAGACGCTTGAGCGCCGAGTCGACCTTGCTCATGCCGACGCTGTCGGTGTCGTGGATGATCTGGCGTTGCAGGTTGGTCAGGTCGACCGTGTCGAAATCCGCCAGATGCAATTCACCGACACCGGCCGCCGCCAGGTACAAGGCCACCGGTGCGCCAAGGCCGCCGAGGCCGACGATCAGCACGCGGCTGTCCTTGAGTTTCAACTGGCCATCGATGTCGATGTGTTGCAGCAGAATCTGCCGGCTGTAGCGCAGCAATTCCTGATCATTCAGCACGGCAGGCGCCCCAGACTGATGCGTTGATGGCCGCCCAGATCGGTGCGGCTGTGGACTTCTTCGAAACCGCGCGTCAGCAGCAGGTCGCGCACGGCTTCGGCTTGATCATAGCCATGTTCGAGCATCAGCCAGCCAGCGGCCTGCAGATACTCCGGCGCTTGGGCGACGATCAAGCGCAGATCATCGAGGCCGTCTTCACCGGCGATCAGTGCGCTGGCTGGTTCGAAGCGCACGTCACCCTCGACCAGATGCGGATCGGCGGCGGCAATGTAGGGCGGGTTGCTGATGATCAACTGGAAACGCTGACCTTCCAGCGCGCTGAACCAATGGCTGCTCAGCACCGTGGCGTTGTTCAGGTGCAGGCGCTGACGATTGCGCTCGGCCAAGGCTACGGCTTCGAGCACACGATCCACCGCCGTGACCTTCCACGCCGGACGTTCGCTGGCCAAGGCCAATGCAATCGCGCCGCTGCCGGTGCCGAGGTCGAGCACTGTGGCTGGCGTCGCGGGCAGCAATTCCAGCGCCGCTTCCACCAGTAATTCAGTGTCCGGGCGCGGGATCAGCGTGTGCGGTGCGACTTCCAGATCGAGTTTCCAGAAACCCTGCTGACCGAGAATGTAGGCCACCGGCTCACCGCCACGACGACGTTGCAGGTATTCGGCAAACGTCAGCGCGGCTTCACTCGGCACGATGCGCTCGGGCCAGGTGTGCAGAAAACTGCGCGACTTGCCCAGCGCGGCGGCAAGAAGCAATTCAGCGTCCAGGCGAGCGGTGGGCGAGTCCGGCAGTTCGGCGGCGCGCAACAGGCTGGCAATGATGGTCATTTATTCACCTATCGCTGCGAGTTGGTCAGCCTGGTATTCGGCCAGCAACGGCTCGATGACCGCTTCAACGCCACCGGCGAGAATTTCATCCAGAGAGTACAGAGTCAGGTTGACGCGATGGTCAGTGACTCGCCCCTGAGCAAAGTTGTACGTGCGAATGCGCTCGGAACGGTCGCCGGAACCGACGAGCAATTTACGCTCGCTGGCGATGGCATTGGCCGCCGCTGCGGTTTGCTGATCGTTGAGCTTGGCCGACAACCAGGCCATCGCCCGGGCACGGTTTTTGTGCTGGGATCGCTCTTCCTGACACTCGACGACGGTGCCGGTCGGAATGTGCGTGATGCGGATCGCCGAGTCAGTGGTGTTGACGTGCTGACCACCGGCCCCGGAGGAGCGGAACGTGTCGACACGCAGATCCGCCGGGTTGATCTCGATGGCTTCGCGCTCGTCCGGCTCAGGCAACACCGCCACGGTGCAGGCCGAGGTGTGGATACGGCCCTGGGATTCGGTGGCGGGTACACGCTGTACGCGGTGCGCGCCGGATTCGAATTTCAGCTTGCCGTAAACGTTGTCGCCTTCAATGCGGGCGATGACTTCTTTATAGCCACCGTGTTCGCCTACGTTTTCCGAGAGGATCTCGACGCGCCAGCCACGGCGCTCGGCATAACGCGAGTACATGCGGAACAGGTCGCCGGAGAAGATCGCCGCCTCATCGCCACCAGTGCCAGCACGAATTTCGAGGAAGACGTTGCGGCCGTCATTCGGGTCCTTGGGCAGCAGCATGCGTTGCAGGTCGGCTTCCAGAGTGATCAGCAATTCCTTGGCTTCGCGGACTTCTTCCACGGCCATTTCGCGCATGTCCGGGTCGCTGTCCTTGAGCAACGCCTGCGCGCCTTCGAGATCGCTTTGTACGCCGAGGAGCTTTTTATAGCCTTGGACGATCGGCTCGATTTCAGCGTATTCCTTGGAATAACCGCGAAATTTGGCCTGATCGGCAATGACTTCGCCGTCGCCGAGCAGCGCGGTCAGTTCCTCGAAACGGTCCTGGAGGATGTCCAGCTTATTGAGCAGTGACGCTTTCATTGCGGTTTTTTATCCGAAAAGCTATCCGGTGAGCCCTCGAGGGCAAAGAGTTCCTGGGCCATGGCCAGCGCATCGAGGCGGCCTTCGGCAGAAAGCTTTTTCAGTTGCACGCTCGGGGCATGCAACAGTTTATTGGTCAGGCCACGGGCCAGTTGCCCGAGCACGTCTTCGGCGTTGCCGCCGTTGGCCAGCAGGCGCAGGGCTTTTTGCAGCTCTTCGTCGCGCAGGCGTTCGCTCTGTTGACGATAGGCCTTGAGCACATCGACCGCCGCCAGCTCGCGCAGGCGCACCATGAAATCATCGGCGCCGACCGAGACCATCTCTTCGGCCGCTTGCGCAGCGCCCTGACGACTCTTGAGGTTCTCGGCGACCACTTCGTGGAGATCGTCGACGCTATACAGATAAACGTCGTCCAGTTCGCCGACTTCCGGCTCGATATCCCGGGGAACAGCGATGTCGACCATGAAGATCGGCTTGTGCTTGCGCAGCTTCAATGCGCTTTCCACCGCGCCCTTACCGAGAATCGGCAACTGACTGGCGGTCGAACTGATGACGATGTCGCTGCGCACCAGTTCTGCCGGAATGTCCGACAGCAGCACCGCGTGGGCGCCGAACTGTTCGGCGAGCAGACTGGCGCGCTCCAGCGTGCGGTTGGCAACGACAATGCGCTTGACGCCCAGCTCGTGCAAATGGCGGGCGACTAAAGTGATGGTCTCGCCGGCGCCGATCAGCAGGGCCTGGCTGCGTTGCAAATCACTGAAAATCTGTTTCGCCAGGCTGACGGCAGCAAACGCCACGGACACCGGGTTTTCACCAATCGCCGTGTCGGTGCGCACCTGCTTGGCGGCATTGAACGTCGCTTGAAACAGTCGCCCCAGCAGTGGGCCGATGGTGCCAGCCTCGCGCGCCACGGCGTAGGCCGATTTCATCTGGCCGAGAATCTGCGGTTCGCCAAGCACCAGCGAGTCGAGCCCGGAGGCGACGCGCATCATGTGACGAACTGCCGCATCATCTTCGTGCACATAAGCACTCGCGCGCAGCTCATCGAGGCTTAAATGGTGATAGTCGGCCAGCCAGCGCAGCACGATATCGGCAGAAAGCTGATCCTGTTCTATATAAAGCTCACTGCGATTGCAGGTCGAGAGGATCGCAGCTTCGCGGCTGTCGGTCAGTCGGCAGAGCTGCTGCAAGGCTTCCACCAGCTGCTCAGGCGTAAAGGCCACGCGCTCGCGGACGTCTACTGAAGCAGTCTTGTGGTTGATACCGAGTGCAAGGAAGGCCATTCAAAGTCGCTGGTGGTGACGTGAAGCCGGCAATTGTCCTACTTCGCCAGATTCAGAACAACTATTGGATATCTATCGCCCTTATTGTATCCACCTTGTGCTGCGATCCATTCTCGTTCATGTACACACCACCCTCTGTAGGAGCTGCCGCAGGGTGCGATCTTTTGATTGATCGTTCCCACGCTCGGCGTGGGAATGCAGCCCGGGACGCTCCGCGTCTCAAACAACGTCAAAAGATCGCAGCCTGCGGCAGCTCCCACAGGGGCATCAGCGTAAATTGCCTGAGCGGTTATGTTTGGCCGAAAGCTTGTGTCATGATGATCCGACCGCAGGTTAGTCGTCCTCTTCCTATATGAATAGATCTTCCGCGTTGCTCCTCGCTTTTGTCTTCCTCAGCGGCTGCCAGGCCTTGGCACCCGTTTCGCCGGACGGTACGCCGCCGGTCGAAGACACCACGCCCGCGCCTGAAAAGCCCAAGGTTTACAGCTCGTTCAGCGAGGAAACCGTTTTCAGTCTGTTGAGCGCCGAACTCGCCGGCCAGCGCAATCGTTTCGACATTGCGCTGGATAACTACGTGACCCAGGCCATCAACACCCAGGATCCGGGCGTCTCCGAGCGGGCATTCCGTATCGCCGAATATCTGGGCGCCGATCAACCGGCCCTCGATACCGCGCTGATCTGGGCAAAAAATGCCCCGGACGATCTCGAAGCGCAACGCGCCGCCGCCGTGCAACTGGCGCGTGCCGGGCGTTATGACGACTCGATGGTCTATATGGAGAAAGTCCTGCAAGGCAAGGGCGACACCCATTTCGACTTCCTCGCGCTGTCGGCCGCCGATACCGATCAGGAAACCCGCAACGGTCTGATGAAAAGTTTTGACCGGTTGTTGCAGCGTCATCCGAACAACAGTCAGCTGATTTTCGGCAAGGCGCTGCTCCTGCAACAGGACGGCGACAACAAAGCCGCTTTGACCCTGCTCGAAGACCATCCGCCGGAAGAAGGCGAAATCGCCCCGATCCTGCTGCGCGCGCGTCTGTTGCAAGTGATGAACCGTGGTGACGAAGCGCTGCCACTGCTGCAGAAAAGCATCAAGAAGTACCCGGACGACAAGCGCCTGCGCCTGACTTACGCGCGCATGCTGGTTGAGCAAGACCGCATGGACGATGCCAAGGCCGAGTTCTCCAGCCTCGTTCAGCAGTACCCGGAAGACGACGAACTGCGCTACTCGCTGGCGCTGGTGTGCCTCGAAGCCAAGGCGTGGGATGAAGCCAAGGGTTATCTGGAAGACTTGATTGCCCGCGAAAGCCACGTCGATTCGGCGCACCTGAACCTCGGTCGCATCGCCGAAGAACGTAATGACCCGCAAGGCGCCCTCATCGAGTACGCCCAGGTCGGCCCGGGCAACGACTATCTGCCGGCGCAATTGCGTCAGGCCGATATTCTGATGAACAACGGCAAGACCGCTGAAGCGCAAAGCAAACTCGCCGCGCAGCGTGACGAGCAACCGGATTACGCGATTCAGCTGTACCTGATCGAATCGGAAACCCTGTCGGCCAACAAACAGGACGACAAAGCCTGGAAAGTCCTGCAACAAGCTTTGCAGCAATACCCGGACGATCTGAATCTGCTGTACACCCGGGCGATGCTCGCGGAAAAACGCAACGACCTGGCGCAGATGGAAAAAGACCTGCGCCTGATCATCAAGCGCGATCCGGACAACGCCATGGCGCTGAACGCCTTGGGTTACACCCTGTCCGATCGCACCACACGCTACGCTGAAGCGAAAGCGCTGATCGAACAGGCGCACCAGATCAATCCGGAAGATCCAGCAGTACTCGACAGCCTTGGCTGGGTGAATTACCGCATGGGCAATCTGGACGACGCCGAGAAATATCTGCGTCAGGCGCTCGAGCGTTTCCCTGACCACGAAGTCGCCGCGCACCTCGGCGAGGTGTTGTGGACCAAGGGCAAGCAGCGTGAAGCCAAACAAATCTGGGGCAAATTCCTCAAGGATCAGCCCGACAGCACCATTCTGCGCAGCACCATCAAGCGCCTGACCGGATCCGAGACTCTTTAACTCATGTTTTTGCGCCACGTTATCGTTTTCAGCTTCATCGCCTTGCTCGCCGGCTGCTCGGGTTTTGGTACTCGCGAATCGGTCGAGGGCCACGGCAGCCCGGCTCAATGGGCGGCGAACAAACAGCAACTGAGCGGCCTCGATGGCTGGCAGATCGACGGCAAGATCGGCATCCGCGCGCCGAAAGATTCCGGTAGCGGCACGTTGTTCTGGCTGCAACGTCAGGATTACTACGACATTCGTTTGTCCGGCCCGCTGGGTCGTGGCGCGGCACGTCTGACCGGGCGTCCGGGCAAGGTGTCGCTGGAAGTCGCCAACCAGGGTCGCTATGAATCGCAATCCCCGGAAGCTTTGCTCGAAGAGCAGCTTGGCTGGAAATTGCCGGTATCGAATCTGGCCTGGTGGGTGCGTGGCCTGCCGGCTCCGGACACTAAAAGCCGCCTGAATCTGGATGCCGACAGCCGTCTGGCCAGCCTGGAACAGGATGGCTGGAAGGTTGAATACACCGCTTACACCGAACAAAACGGTTACTGGCTGCCTGAGCGTATCAAGCTGCACGGCACCGACCTCGACGTGACGCTGGTGATCAAGACCTGGCAACCGCGCAAGTTGGGGCAATAACGCATGACCGCTGCACGCCTGACCCTGCCCTCGCCGGCCAAACTCAACCTGATGCTGCACATTCTCGGTCGCCGTGAAGACGGTTATCACGAGTTGCAGACGCTGTTTCAGTTTGTCGACTACGGCGACGAAATCACTTTTGCCGTGCGCGATGACGGCGTGATTCAACTGCACACCGAATTTTCCGGCGTGCCGCATGACAGCAACCTGATCGTGCGCGCGGCAAAAATGCTTCAACAACAGTCCGGTTGTACGCACGGTATCGACATCTGGATCGATAAAGTACTGCCCATGGGCGGCGGCATTGGCGGTGGCAGCTCGAATGCGGCGACCACTTTGCTCGGTCTCAATCATTTGTGGCAGCTGGGTTGGGATGAGGGTCGCCTGGCCGCGCTGGGTCTGTCGCTCGGCGCCGACGTACCGGTTTTCGTCCGTGGCCACGCAGCTTTCGCCGAGGGCGTGGGCGAGAAACTCACCCCGGTGGATCCCGAAGAACCGTGGTATCTGGTGCTCGTACCGCAAGTCTCTGTTAGTACGGCAGAAATTTTTTCCGATCCTTTGTTGACACGTAACACGCCGCCCATTAAAGTGCGCCCCGTTCCCGAGGGAAACAGTCGAAATGACTGCTTGCCGGTGGTTGCAAGGCGTTATCCAGAAGTACGTAACGCATTGGATTTGTTAGGTAAATTTACCGAAGCAAAACTCACCGGAACTGGAAGTTGTGTGTTTGGGGGCTTCCCAAGCAAAGCTGAAGCTGATAAAGTCTCGGCCCTTCTGACAGAGACCCTTACAGGGTTTGTAGCGAAAGGCAGCAACGTTTCGATGTTGCACCGCAAGCTGCAAAGTCTGCTCTAAAGGAACCAAGTGCTCGGCACTTGATGCAACAGATACAGGGGCGTCGCCAAGCGGTAAGGCAGCAGGTTTTGATCCTGCCATGCGTTGGTTCGAATCCAGCCGCCCCTGCCATTTTCTATACTCATCCAGGTTACCCTCAGCCTCTAGGTACTGCGCGTGTCCAAGATGATGGTCTTTACGGGGAACGCTAACCCCGATCTGGCTCGGCGTGTTGTACGTCAGCTGCATATCCCTCTCGGTGACATCTCTGTCGGT
>NZ_JBIVGT010000035.1:0-61639 GCF_044748825.1 Pseudomonas sp. NPDC089741
AGAGTTTTATGAGCATTTAACAATGGCTGAACGTCTGTATAACGACTTCCAGTTCATCGATGTCGGGCGCAAAGATCCGAAGAAGAAACTGTTGCGTCAACGCAAGAAAGAGTTCGTCGAAATCTACGAACCGTTCAAACCCCAGCAGTCGGCCGATCAGGCCCACCGCTGCCTGGGTTGCGGCAACCCGTATTGCGAATGGAAGTGCCCGGTGCACAACTTCATTCCCAACTGGCTGAAGCTGGTGGCCGAAGGCAATATCCTTCAGGCCGCCGAGCTGTCTCACCAGACCAACACCTTGCCGGAAGTCTGCGGCCGGGTGTGCCCACAGGATCGTCTGTGCGAGGGTGCCTGCACCCTTAACGACGGCTTCGGCGCGGTGACTATCGGTTCGGTCGAGAAGTACATCACCGACACCGCGTTCGCCATGGGCTGGCGCCCGGACATGTCCAAGGTCAAACCGACCGGCAAGCGTGTTGCGATCATCGGCGCAGGCCCGGCGGGTCTCGGTTGTGCCGACGTGCTGGTACGTGGCGGCGTGACCCCGGTGGTGTTCGACAAGAACCCGGAAATCGGTGGTTTGCTGACCTTCGGCATCCCCGAGTTCAAGCTGGAAAAGACCGTGCTGAGCAATCGTCGCGAAGTCTTCACCGGCATGGGCATCGAGTTCCGTCTCAATACAGAAGTCGGCAAAGACGTGACCATGGAGCAACTGCTCGCCGAATACGATGCAGTGTTCATGGGCATGGGCACCTACACCTACATGAAGGGCGGTTTTGCCGGTGAAGATCTGCCGGGCGTTTATGACGCGCTGGACTTCCTGATCGCCAACGTCAACCGCAACCTGGGCTTTGAAAAGTCGCCGGAAGATTTCGTCGACATGAAAGGCAAGAAGGTCGTGGTACTCGGCGGTGGCGACACGGCGATGGACTGCAACCGTACTTCGATCCGTCAGGGCGCCAAGTCGGTGACCTGTGCTTATCGTCGTGACGAAGCGAACATGCCCGGCTCGCGCAAAGAGGTGAAGAACGCCAAGGAAGAAGGTGTGAAATTCCTCTACAACCGCCAGCCGATCGCGATCGTCGGTGAAGACAAGGTCGAAGGCGTCAAAGTGGTCGAGACCCGTCTCGGCGAACCGGATGCCCGTGGCCGTCGCAGCCCTGAACCGATCCCGGGTTCCGAAGAGATCATCCCGGCTGATGCCGTGGTTATCGCTTTCGGCTTCCGCCCGAGCCCGGCGCCGTGGTTCGAACAGTTCGAAATCCAGACTGACAGCCAGGGCCGCGTTGTCGCGCCTGAGCAAGGTCAGTACAAGCACCAGACCAGCAACCCGAAAATCTTCGCCGGTGGCGACATGGTGCGCGGTTCCGACCTGGTGGTAACGGCGATCTTCGAAGGCCGCAACGCCGCCGAAGGGATCCTTGATTACCTGGGTGTCTAAACCCGGCTCCTGAGCCAAACGCAATAAACCTGTGGGAGCGAGCCTGCTCGCGAAAGCGGTCTGCCAGCCAACTTAAATGTTGGATGTGCCGACCTCTTCGCGAGCAGGCTCGCTCCCACAGTTGTTTCTCGGTGTTAGTGATAACGCATTGATCGTTCCCACGCTCTGCGTGGGAATGCAGTCGGGGACGCTCTGCGTCCCAAAAAGCGTGACGCAGAGCGTCACAGGAGGCGTTACCACGCAGAGCGTGGGAACGATCATTGCGCAATAAATTGACCCGATAGACAAAAGGCTGACCTGCATCCGTGCCTTTTGCGTCGCGCTCTGAGAAAATGCCCGCACTTTTTTTCCGGATGCCGACATGACTGCCCTGAAGAACGACCGTTTCCTCCGCGCCCTGCTCAAGCAACCCGTTGACGTCACCCCGGTGTGGATGATGCGTCAGGCCGGCCGCTACCTGCCGGAGTACCGCGCCAGCCGCGCCCAGGCTGGTGATTTCATGAGCCTGTGCATGAATCCGGAATTCGCCTGCGAAGTCACGATGCAACCGCTCGACCGCTATCCACAACTGGACGCGGCGATCCTGTTTTCCGACATCCTCACCATTCCCGATGCCATGGGCCAGGGCCTGTACTTCGAGACCGGTGAAGGTCCGCGCTTCAAGAAAGTCGTCAGCACCCTCGCCGACATCGAAGCGTTGCCAATCCCTGATCCACACAAAGATCTCGGCTACGTGATGGACGCGGTCAGCACCATCCGTCGCGAGCTCAACGGTCGTGTGCCGCTGATCGGTTTCTCCGGCAGCCCGTGGACCCTGGCGACCTACATGGTTGAAGGCGGCTCGTCGAAAGACTTCCGCAAGACCAAAGCGATGCTCTACGACAACCCGCAAGCCATGCACCTGCTGCTGGATAAACTGGCGCAGTCGGTGACCTCGTACCTCAACGGCCAGATCATGGCTGGCGCGCAAGCGGTGCAGATCTTCGACACCTGGGGCGGCAACCTGTCGGCCGCGGCGTATCAGGAATTCTCGCTGGCCTACATGAAGAAAATCGTCAGCGGCCTGATCCGCGAACACGACGGGCGCAAAGTGCCGGTGATCCTCTTCACCAAAAACGGTGGCCTGTGGCTGGAAAGCATCGCCGACGCGGGTGCCGATGCACTGGGCCTGGACTGGACCTGCGACATCGGCAACGCCCGCGCCCGTGTTGGCGACAAGGTTGCCCTGCAAGGCAACATGGACCCGACCGTGCTCTACGCCAAACCGGAAGCGATCCGCACTGAAGTCGGACGCATTCTGGCCAGCTACGGCAAGGGCAGCGGTCACGTGTTCAACCTCGGTCATGGCATCACGCCTGAGGTTGATCCGGAGCACGCCGGTGCGTTCCTGCGCGCAGTGCATGAGTTGTCGGCGCAGTATCACGAGTGATCGCCACACAAAAAAAAACGCCCGGCTAAATGCCGGGCGTTTTTGTTTCCACGATTCAACATCGTACGCAGATCAATTGTAGGAGTGAGCCTGCTCGCGATAGCGGTGTGTCAGCCAACATATTGGGCGACTGGCTCACCGCTATCGCGAGCAGGCTCACTCCTACATGGGTACGCGTCAGGCCTTGACGCCACCCAGTGGCGGCAACTTCGCCAGCTTCAGCGCCACCAGCAGCGCGATCAGCAGCAACGAACCGATAAACAAGCCAATCCCATTCCACCCGCCCAAATGCCAGAACACCCCGCCCGCCGTGCCGGCAATGCTCGACCCGGCGTAATAGCTGAACAGGTACAACGACGACGCCTGTCCCTTCGCTTTGATCGCGCGACGACCGATCCAGCTACTCGCCACCGAATGCGCGCCGAAGAAGCCGAAGGTGAAAATCAGCATGCCGACAATCACCAGCAGCAGCGGCGTAAACATCGTCAGCGCAAGGCCGGCGAACATCAATGCAATCGTGGCCCACAACACCTTGCGCCGGCCCAGCTTGTCCGCCAGCGAACCAATCTTCGCCGAGCTGTAGATCCCCGACAGGTACACCACCGACAGCAAACCCACGAACACCTGATCAAGGTTGTACGGCGCCGCGAGCAAGCGATAACCGATGTAGTTGAACAGTGTGACGAACGCGCCCATCAGCACGAACGCCTCAAGAAACAGCAGCGGTAAACCGGCATCGCGAAAGTGCATGGTGAAGCCGTCGAGCAAACTGCGCGGGTGCAGGGAGCGCGAGCGGAAGTTGCGCGACTCCGGCAGGATTTTCCAGAACACCGCCGCCGCGATCATCGCCAGACCGCCGATCACCAGCATTGCCGTGTGCCAGCTGACAAAGTCGATCAGAACACCAGTGATCAAGCGCCCGCTCATCCCGCCAATCGCGTTGCCGCCGATGTACAGACCCATCGCCAAACCGATGTGCTGCGGGTGAATCTCTTCGCTCAGATAGGTCATCGCCACCGCCGCCAGACCGCTCAGCGACAGCCCGATCAGTGCGCGCATGATCAGCACGCCTTCCCAACTCGGCATCATTGCACTGGCCATCGTGCACAGCGCCGCCGCGAACAGCGCAGTCACCATCACCGGTTTGCGCCCGACCCGATCAGAAATCGGCCCGGTAATCAGCAGGCCGATGGCGAGCATGCCGGTGGCCACCGAGAGGATCAGGCTGCTCTGCGCCGCATTGATGCCATATTCGTGGGACAGCAGCGGCATCATCGGTTGCACGCAGTACAGAAGCGCAAACGTCGCGAAGCCGCCGCTGAACAGCGCCAGTACCGTGCGCATGAACATCGGCGTGCCTTTTTCGATGTAGATCTCTTGCAGCTCGGCGACGACATCGTCCGCCGCAGCAGGCGGGACTTCATGGGCTAGGGGCGCGACAGCAGTTTTCACTTCAGACCTCGGAGGGCACGGCCAGGCAGGCAATGAAAAAATCATATAGCTGGCTAATGTTTCTATCCAATATATTGTTCGACCTGTTTGATAGCTTTTACGACCTAATGAGATATCCATGGAATTTCGTCATCTGCGCTACTTCATCGCCGTCGCCGAAGAGTTGCATTTCGGCCGTGCCGCACAGGTGCTGGGCATCTCCCAGCCGCCGCTGAGCCAGCAGATTCAGGCGCTGGAGCAGGAGGTCGGCGCGCGGCTGTTCGAACGGACCAATCGTCGGGTCGAGTTGAGCGAAGCGGGTCGACTGTTTCTCGAAGAGGCGCGGTTGGTGCTGGCCCAGGTTGATAAAGCAGCGGATGTGGCACGGCGTGCACAGTTGGGTGAGCTGGGCGAGTTGAAGATTGGTTTCACCTCTTCGGCACCCTTCAACTCGACCATTCCTCAGGCGATTTTTGCCTTTCGCCAGCGCTTTCCGGCGGTGCATCTGAACCTGCGTGAGATGAGCAGCACCATGGTTGCGGATGCCTTGGTCGATCAGTCGATCGAGGTCGGCATCATGCGACCGCTGGGTTTGCCGGATTCACTGAGCGTAGTGGAATTGATGCGAGAGCCGCTGGTCGCGGTGCTCAGTTCCAAGCATCCGCTGGCGCAGGGTTCGGAAGAGGGCTTGTTTCTCGCGGCGCTGGCCCATGAACCGTTTGTGTTCTTTCCGCGCAGTTACGGCAGCGGTTTGTATGCGCAACTGCTCAGCCTGGCTCGCGACGCCGGGTTCAGCCCGCATTTCGCGCAAGAGGCTGGCGAGGCGATGACCATTATCGGTCTGGTGGCAGCGGGGTTGGGTGTGTCGGTGATGCCGGCGTCGTATCAGCGGATGCGCATCGATGGCGTGGTCTATCGGCCATTGCTTGATCCCGAAGCGGTGACCGCCGTGTGGCTGGTGCAGCGCAAGGATCAGAAATCCCCGATGGCCAAGGCCTTTGTCGACCTGCTCACACGCAAGGTCGAGTCTGCTTAAAAGACCGCAGCCCTGTAGGAGCTGCCGAAGGTTGCGATCTTTTGATCTTGCCGTTATGGCAACCGCACCAGATCCCCCTTCAACGCCACCCGCGTGACAAAAATCCCCGCCCGACACTCATACGTATTCAAATCCTTGCGCACATGCTGGTCGTAATAACTGACGAGATTGACCACCGCATTCGCCCCGACCCGCTTGGCGTCCGCCTGCAACTTGATCAGATTCGACTGCAACACCCACTCGCAGGAATCATGATCACTCTTGTTGGAACCGTTGGTGCTCAGATCACTGATCACATCCCGACGCAGCAACTGCTGAGTACCCTGCGGCCCATTGCCAAGCAGATAAAACTTCACACTGCCATCCAGCCGCCCGGCCCGCAGCGCATCCGACACGACCGTTTCAAAGGGCATATACATGAGATTGGTGGCATGGCTGGCGCTCGGCAACAGAGTGAGAAGCGCGGCGGTTATCAGGGCTTTCACTTGCATGGTCATCTCCTTGACGTCACAACCACATTGGTTTGAGCGTTTTCCATAAGTAGCGAGTGTAGACAACGTGTATCACTTGCAAACAATTCCAGTTTGAGCGAATGTAGCTCGTGGGCTACATTCGGTCACATGACTGAACTTCTTCGAAGTTCAACATTCTCCGGCTGGCTATCGAAGCTGGCTGATACTCGCGCCAGGGTGCGGATTCAGGCACGAATTGACCGTATGGCCGATGGAAATCTTGGCGACGTGAAATCCATCGGAGAGGGGATAGTTGAAGCCAGAGTTGACTACGGTCCGGGGTATCGGGTTTATTTCATGCAGCAAGGTCGTCAACTGATCATCCTTCTCTGTGGTGGAGATAAAAGCAGTCAACCTCGAGATATCAAACAAGCGAGGCTTTTAGCGAAGTCTTGGCAGGAGCAAAATCCATGACCGAAAAATTCACTCGCTGGGACTCTGCCGAGTACCTCAAGACAGAAGAGGACATGGCTAACTATCTGGACGCTTGCATGGAGGAGGCGGGGGATGATCCCGCGTTCATCGCCAAGGCGCTTGGTACCATTGCTCGGGCACGAGGCATGACACAAGTTGCAAGAGATGCGGGTCTCTCGCGAGAAAGCCTTTATCGTGCTTTGTCAGGCGAAGGAAATCCGGAGTTTGGGACAATTCTCAAAGTCATCAGAGCATTAGGTCTGAAGTTGCACGCCAGCACATGATCAAAACGACAAAGGGCGCCGAATGGCGCCCTTTGTCGTTTCTGGCGTTTACTGAACCTTCGCCAGGTCACCCTTCAACGCAACGCCCGCCATGATCGCGCCGGCGTGGCATTCGTAGGTTTGCGCATCCTTGCGCTCGTTGCTTTTGTAGAAGCTGACGATGTTGGTCACGGCATTGGCGCCGGCGCTTTTCGCGGCCTGGTGCAGGCTGATGATGGCCGACTGTGCAACCCATTGGCAGGCTTCTGCGTCGGACTTGTTGAAGGCGTTGGTCTTCTTGTTGGTGACGGCGCCGGGGCTGATGACGCTAACTTTGCCGGCCGGGGTGTTGCCGGCCAGGTAGAACTTGACGCTGCCATCGATTTTGCCGGAGCTGGTGGCTTCGGCGACGGCTTTGTCGAATGGCAGGTAAACCGCCGTGTCACGGGCCTGGCTGACCGCCGGCAAGGCGCAGAGCAGCAGGGTGGTGACAGCGAGTTTGTTGAAGCGCATGAAGGTCTCCTTGACCTGGATTAATTCGGTTGCGGCCAGCGACGGAAAATCAACGAGGTGTTGACGCCACCGAACGCGAAATTGTTGTTCATCACATAGTCGTGGTGCATCTGGCGGAATTCACCGCGCAGGTAGTCGAGCTTGCCGCAGTGCGGATCGACCTCGTCGAGGTTGAACGTGTGCACGTACTGGTCGCGATTCATCATCTCAATGCTGAACCACGATTCCAGTGCACCGCAGGCGCCCAGCGTGTGGCCGAGGAAGCTCTTCTGCGAGCTGATCGGCATGCGTTCGCCGAACAGGCTGCTGGTCGCCAGGGTTTCGGCAATGTCGCCCTGTTCGGTGGCGGTGCCGTGGCCGTTGACATAGCCGATGGCATCCGGTGTCAGCCCGGCGTCTTCCAGCGCCAGTTCCATCGCGCGGCGCATGGTCGTTTGCTCGGGGCGGGTGGTGTGCTGGCCGTCGGCGTTGCTGCCGAAACCGACGAGCTCGGCGTGGATGTGCGCACCGCGCGCGAGGGCATGTTCCAGCTCTTCGAGCACCAGCATGCCGCCGCCTTCACCGATCACCAGACCGTCGCGGCCCTTGTCATACGGACGCGGGCTGGTCTGCGGCGCATCGTTTTTCAGACTGGTGGCGTAGAGCGCATCGAAGACCATCGCTTCGGTCGGGCAGAGTTCTTCGGCGCCGCCGGCAAGCATCAGCGGCAAGCGACCGAACTTGATGGCCTCATAGGCGTAGCCGATGCCCTGGCTGCCGCTGGTGCAGGCGCTGGACGTCGGGATCAAACGCCCGGTGAGGCCAAAGAAGATGCTGATATTGGCTGCCGTGGTGTGCGGCATCATCCGCACGTAGGAGTTGGCGTTGAGGCCTTCAGCCACCGAGTTGAGCAGCATGTTGCCGAACGCCTTGATCTCGTCGGTGCTGCCGGTAGATGAACCACAGGCCACGCCCATACGCCCGTCCTTGATCGACGGGTCGCCCAACAGACCGGCATCGGCGAGGGCTTTTTCCGCCGCGCCGACTGCTAGCCGCGACACCCGGCCCATGCTGCGCAGTTGTTTGCGCGTCCAGTGCGCGGGCACGACAAAGTCATCGATGGGGCCGGCGAGGCGCGTGTTGAGTTCGCTGAAGCGATCCCACTCGTCCATCCGGCGGATGCCGCTGCGGTTGGCGGCGAAATTGCCGGCGATGGTCTGCCAGTCGCTGCCCAGCGAAGTGATACCGGCCATGCCGGTGACGACAACGCGCTTCATCAGCACAAGCCTCCGTTGACCGCCAGGACCTGGCGGGTGATGTACGAGGCTTCCGCCGACATCAGGAAATTCACCGCACTGGCCACCTCTTCAGGCGTGCCCATGCGTTGCGCGGGGATCATTTTCATCAGTTCTTCCACCGGCACGTTTTCGTCGAGCATGGCCGTGTCGATCAGGCCGGGCGCGACGCAGTTAACGGTGATTTTGCGCTTGCCCAGCTCGATCGCCAACGCCTTTGCCGCGCCGATCACACCGGCCTTGGAGGCGCTGTAGTTGACTTGGCCACGGTTGCCGATCAGCCCCGAGACGGAAGTGATGCAAACAATGCGACCGGCGGCGCGGCGGCGGATCATCGGCATCATCACCGGGTGCAGAACGTTGTAGAAACCGTCGAGGTTGGTGCGCAGCACCACGTCCCAATCGTCATCGCTCAGCGCTGGAAACGCGCCGTCGCGGGTCAGACCGGCGTTGAGCACCACGCCGTAATAGGCACCGTGGTTTTCAACGTCGGCTTCGAGAATGCTTCTGCAGGCTTCGCGGTCGGCGACATCGAATTGCAGAATGCGCGCCTTGCGCCCCAACGCTTCGATTTCGGCCTGCACCGCTTGGGCTTCCGCTACGCCGCTGCGGCAATGCACGACGATGTCGTGCCCGGCTTGTGCCAGGCGCAAGGCAATGGCGCGGCCGATGCCACGGCTGGAGCCGGTGACCAGTACGGATTCAGTCATCGTTCGACTCCTTTTTTTGCACAAGATAATCAGCCGCTGCAGGCGGCCGGAACACATTCAACCGGGCAGTCGCTTCGATGCCGGGAGCGTTGATATGGCATTCGAAAACGCCCATGCCGTTGTCGTCTTCCAGCGAGCGAATGCCATGAATGGTCAATTCGCTCCCCTCAGGAAACGCGTCGACGTTGCACTCGAACTTGCGCGTGCCGAGCAGGAAACCCAACTCCACCGGTTTGCCTTGCTGGCGCGCATGGCAACCGGCGAAGGCCGCGACGCTTTGCGCCATCAACTCGATGCCGACCCACGCCGGCAGGCTGCCGTCGGGCAGGTTGAACAAACCGTCAGGCTTGACCGTGAGCGTGGTGTAGATCTGTTCATCGTCGAAGCTTTCGATGCTGTCAATCAGGATCATGTCGCCCGCATGGGGCAGCAGCTCGGCGAGCGGCCAGGCAGTCATGGGGCATCTCCGATAATCAGGCTGACGTTGTTGCCGCCGAAAGCAAACGAGTTGCTCATCAGGTAGCGGGGTGCAATGGACGTCAGGCGCTCGTCTGCGGTCACCCACTTCAGGGGCGGCAGAGCCGGGTCGGCCTGACCGTCCCAGACGTGCGGTGGCAAAAGGTGGGCGGGGTTGTCGGCGCTGAGGCTCAGCCAGCAGAACGCGGCTTCCAGCGCGCCGGCAGCGCCGAGGGTATGGCCGGTCAGCGGTTTGGTCGATGAGCAGGCGACGCCTTCGGGGAACAGCGCGGCGACGGCGAGGCTTTCCATGGCATCGTTGTGTTGCGTGGCGGTGCCGTGCAGGTTCAGATAATTGATTTGCGCGGCCTGCAACTGGGCGCGGCTCAGGGCTTTCTGCATCGCTTGCAGGGCGCCACGGCCGCTCGGTTCGGGCGCGGAAATATGGTGCGCGTCGGAGCTGGCACCGGCGCCGAGCAAGACGATGGCCGGGCCGTCGCCTGGCTGTTTGCTCATCACGAACAACACCGCCGCTTCGCCAATATTGATGCCGTTGCGATTGGCCGAAAACGGATTGCAGCGTTCAGTGGAAACCGCCTCAAGTGACGAGAAACCGTTGAGCGTCAGTTTGCACAGACTGTCGACCCCGCCGCACAGCACCGCGTCGCACAGGCCCAGGTCGAGCAGGCGCTGGGCGCTCATCAAGGCCCGCGCACTCGACGTGCAAGCGGTGGAAATCACATAGGCCGGGCCGCTGAGTTGCAGCCAGTCGGCAAGGAAATTCGCTGGAGCGCCAAGCTCCTGCTGACGGTAATCGTATTGCGCCGGAAATTGCTGCTCACGAATGTAGTGCGCCAGGCCACGGCTGGCCTCGTCGATGCCCGAGGTGCTGGTGCCGAGCACCACGCCGATGCGCTCACGGCCGTAGCTGCGGATCGCCTGATCGATGTCATCGCGAATCTGCAATGCGGCTTCGAGCAACAACTGATTGTTGCGGCTGCTCTGCTCGGCGAGTGCTGCTGGAATCGCGGCCAGTTCACCGTGCACGGCAGCCACCGGCAAATTACGCTCCGCGATCCAGCCGGATTCGTGGCGCATGCCCGAGCAGTCGCCGGCAAACAGCTTGCGCGCGATGGTTTGCTTGTCGCGGCCCAGTGAGCAAATTACCCCGAGGGCATTCAGGTAGGCGGTCATGGTGTCGATTCATCCAGCGCAGACACGCGATAGTGCGGGCCTTGGGGCAGATTCATTTGAAAGCTCAGCGGTTGTGCATAACGGATGTCCCAGCGCGCCGGCAGCGAACGTTGCCCGACCTGTTGTTGCGCGTCGGGATAATTTTGCAGCAGTTCGTTGGCCGGGGTCAGAGCAAACAGTAGCGCAGCGAACAGCTCGCGAGCTTCCGGATTGGGCGGCAGCAGACCATCGGCCTGCCAGTGCCCGTCGATCAGTTGCTGACGCGCCTGGGGAATGCCCAGCGGGTCCATCATTGACCAGCGAATGCCGGAGCCTTCACGCTGGATCACCAGCAGCCAGTCCTGGCGTTGCCCGGCCTGCTCGCGCTCGATGTGCAGTTGCAGCGGCAATGGCAGAGTCGGGTTGCCCGCCGGCAACGGCGCCTGGCTGGCGCAGGCACTTAACAACAATACAACGCCGATCATCACCAGTCGCAGCGCTGCGAATAATGTAGGAGTGAGCCTGCTCGCGATAGCGGTCATGCATTCAAAATAAAGGTTGGCTGACCCACCGCTATCGCGAGCAGGCTCACTCCTACAGGTGATGGAGTACATCAGGAAACCTCTGCCAAAGGTTTGCGCGCGACGACGTTGACCAGCGTTTCTTCACGCTGCCCGAACGGCTTCGGCTTGAGCAGGCCAAATCTTTCAAGCAAGCCAAAATCCGTCGAGCGGCTCCACCACAAATACGGGTACGAAACATTGCGCTCGGCAAACTCGAAACCCTGCTCGCGAATCATCTGCAGGTACTGCCCCGCGCTTTTCTGCACATGCATCGGATGGCGGAACAACCAGCGAATCACCCAAGTATCAATGTAAGCCTCGGTGGACTCGGCGAAAAGCAGATAACCGCCCGGCTTGAGCACGCGATAGAACTCGGCGAGGGCTTTTTCCTGTTCGACCAGATGATGAAAAGTCTGGTGGCAGAACAGCAGGTCGACGCTCGCATCCGGCACATTCAGGGTGGCGCAGTCACTGCCGATCAGCTCGACATCAAGGCTCAGACGTTTGGCTTCCTCGCCGCTCAGTTCAAGGCTGTGCGGGTCGGCATCGATGCCGATCAAGCGCTGTGGTGCAAAGGTCTGGCGCAAGTGACCGAACGACTTGCCCTGGCCGCAACCGGCGTCCAGCAACACCGGATGTTCCGGCAACGGTTCGCTGAACAGCCCGCGCAAATCGTTGATCGCCACGCGCAACACATGGTGCTGCCAGGTATGGCTGCGCAGGAACCAGAAACCGAAACGGGTTTCCTCGACGTAGCTGTCGCTCAAGTAGTTCATGTGGCGTCCTTTGCACAGAGTTCGGAAATCATCTTCAAACGGCGGCGCGCCTCGCTGACGAACGGGTTGCGTTCGTCCCAGGCGTAACCGGCGAGGATCGAGCAGATCATCCGGCGAATCTCCGCCTGGCTGTCCTCGTAGAAAATCACGTCCTGGAACGTGCCGGCGTACCAGCCTTCGACGTAGCAGCGGAAGGTGTCGACGCCACGTTTCAGCGGCTCGGCAAATTCGCGCTGCCAGTCGACCGTTTCGCCTTGCAACTGACGATGCAGCACCGCCGCCGCCATGCTCGCCGACCGCATGGCGATGGTCACCCCGGAGGAGAACACCGGGTCGAGAAATTCCGCTGCGTTGCCGAGCAGGGCAAAACCCGGGCCGTGCAGGGTTTTGACGTTGGCTGCGTAGCCGCCGAGGGTGCGCGCGGGGGTGTCCCATACGGCGTTGTCGAGGACGCCGGCAAGGCTTGGCGTTTCAGCGATGAAGCTGCGCAGGCAAGCATCGAGGTCGGCATCGCGACCGGCGAAATGTTCGGCGGCCGCGACTACACCCACTGAGCAACGACCGTTGCTGAACGGGATCGTCCAGAACCAGATGTCGCGATGCTGCGGATGGGTGGTGACGAGGATTTTTTCACGGTCGAACGCGGGGCTGTCGATGTGATCCTCGACGTGGGTAAACACCGCCTGACGCACCGGGAAATTCGACGGCGCTTCGAGATCGAGCAAGCGTGACAGCACCCGGCCGTAGCCGCTGGCATCGAGGACGAAATCCGCTTCGACGCGGTATTCGCTGCCGTCCTCGCGACGTACATCAAGCTGCGGTTTTACTCGCTCGAAATCCACGCTGACGATGGCATCGCCATAGCGAATCTCGGCGCCTTGCAACGCCGCCTGATCAGCCAGCAGCTTGTCGAAATCGGCGCGTTGCACCTGGAAAGTAGTGGGCTTGCCGGCGGAGAACGTATCGCTGAAATCGAACGCGCTATAACGCTCGCCCCAGGCAAACGCAGCACCGGTCTTGCGTTGGAAACCGGCGGCGTTGACCGCCTCGAGCATGCCGGCTTCTTCGACGAAATCCAGGCAATGGCTGAGCAGGCTTTCACCGATGGAAAAACGCGGAAAGTGCTGGCGTTCGATGACCAGCACATCGTGGCCCTTGCGCTTGAGCAAAGCTGCAGCGATTGCGCCGGACGGGCCGGCGCCGATGATCACGACCTGACGGGATTCCATTTCAACGATTGGCACGCGAGCTCCGGGGCAAAGGGTTATTCAAATTCAGAGGGGCGCTGTGCAGGCCGATCAGGGCCGGCAACAGTGTGGCGATCAGGCCCATCAGCATCAGCGCGAAGTACAGCGCAGGCGTGATGAGCTGTTGTTGCAGCAGCAAATTGAGAAAGACGATTTCGCTCAGGCCACGAATGTTCAGCAGCACGCTTTCGCGCCAGCGGCTGGCGCCTTCGAACGAGGCGCCAGCCCAGCCGAGGCCGAGCCAGTTGCCCAGCAGTTTGCTGGCAATCGGCACCAGCAACAGTGCTGCCCATTGCAGGGCGCCAAGGCTGGCGACGGCGCTGTGCACATCGATCTGCACGATGCCGAACGTGAGGATCAACGGGATGGCGATCCACGTCTGCAAGCGGCTTATCCAGCGCGCCGGTAATGGCAGCACCAGCGGCACTTTCAGCGCAGCCATGCACAGCAGATAGCCGATGCCGAAAATCAGCGCATTGAGTTTGTAATGCTCGGCCATGACCAGCAGCGCGAAGAAACCGAGGCTGTAGGTCAGCGGTCGCCTTACACCGAGCAGACGCAGCAGCAATGGCACGCACGCAAGCCCCACCGGCAGTAACAGACTGCTCAGGTGCAGGCTACCCTGAGCGAGGCCGAACAGCGTCCAGCACGTCAGGTCGATGAGGATCGCGGTTTGCACCAGCCGTCGGGTGGCGGCCGGTGGATAGTCGATATGGCGCAGATACAGGTACAGCACCGGAATCGCGGTAATCGCGAACACCAGGCCGATAGCCAGTGAGTTGAGCCATGGTTGTGTGGGCAGCAGCCAGTAAGCCGTCGCCAGGCCACAGACGAATGGCACGGCGAAACTCGGCACGGCGATTTTCACGCTTTGGCGATCAAGTTGCAGATCGATCACATCACTGAGGATATGCCCGAGCAGCAGGGCAAAACTCAGGCTGTACAGACTCTTCAACCAGTCCGGTGCGATCAGTTGCGCGCCGCTGAGCTGCCAGCCCGGTTCGATCCAGAAGTACATCAGCAGCGGCAAGCCGAAACTCGCCAACAGCAACTGACTGACAATCGGGATCAAGCCGAAATGACGACCGACACGGGTGGCCGCGACAAACAACGCCAGGGCCAGCAGCCAGAAGGCAACGACCATCATGCTGCCGGCTCCGCAACCGGCGCAGGGTGTTCGTGACGTCCGGCCCACGGTGCCAGCAGGAAGCTGAAGGCAAGACCGAGGCTTACCGACAGGCCGAAATTGCTCACCGCCGGCGTGCTCGAAACCGCCAGCAGACCGAACGACAGCCATGTCGTCAGCGCCGCCAGCAATGTGCCGAGCAGGCTCACCGCCGCACCGCCGACCTGTTCACGCATGAGGATCGCGTAATCGACACTGATCGCCGTGACCAGCAGCAGGCCGAACAGGCTGAACAGGGTCAGCGGCTGGCCGAGCCAACCGAGGCTGGCCAGACTGCACAGCGCTGCCAGCAGCGGCAGGGCAACGATACGCAAGGCACCGCCGAAGCCGAACGGCAGGATCAGTACCAGCACGATCAACACGCACGAGGCGAGCTTCAATTCGGCTGCGCTGATCTGCGTGGCGGCGAACACCGCATTCAATTCACCGAGACGATCGACCAATGTCACACCCGGTAAGTCCAGTGCCTGAATCCGCAACAGCGCAGGGTTGTTCAAGCCTTGCAGGCTGGTCATCGCCGCCACGCCCTCGGCGCTCGGGCCTAGCCAGAGCATGCGATAAGGCTCGCCGAGCGGGCCGGCCAGCGCGGTGTCGATGTCTTCGGCAGGCACCGTTTGCAACTGTTGCAACTCGGTTTGCAGCGCCGCGAGCGGAACGCCAAGGTCGAGTAGCGGCTGCCAGTATTGCGGCAGTTTATTCAGCGCTGCGCGCACCTGCTCCTGTTGGCTCGGCGGGCTGACCAGTTGATCGAGGGCCAGATAGCCTTGCAGTTTGTCGAGGTTGACCAGTTGTTCCAGGCGCTCGCTGAGCGCCGCCTGGCGTTCAAGCAGTTGCTGCTGATCGGCGGCGCGCACGAGGAAGAATTGGCTGGTCGGCTGATAGCCGGTGATGCGCGCGATGGTCTGCGCTTCATCGGTCAGACGCTGCGGCGCGCCGACCCATTGGCGGATATCGTTCTTGCTTTGCAGCTGCACCAGACCGCCGGTGCAGAAGGCGATCAGCAGCGCTAGCAGGACCGGGGTACGCACCCGCTCAAGCAGTTTTTCGCGCAGATTGACCAAGCGTTCGGCGAGTCGCAGCGGCCATTGTGCGGGACGCAGCTCGAGGTTTTTCAGCAGCGCTGGCAGCAGACACACCGCCGACAGATACGCACCGAGCAACCCGGCTGCGGAGAACACGGCAATTTGCGTCAGCGCCGGAAACGGCGTCCAGGCCAGTGCCAGATATCCGATGACGCTGGTGATCAGGCTCAGCGTCAGCCCGGACACGGTCAGGCGCAGCGCCGGCCAACTGCGCCATGGTTTCAGGCTCCAGCTTTTCGACAGATAGTGCAGCGGATAATCGACGGCGACGCCGATCAGGCTTGAGCCCAGTACCAGCGTCATCACGTGCATGTGGCCGAACAGTGCCACGCACGCCACCGCGCCGAACAACATGCCGACCAGCACCGGCACGAAGGCCAGCAAGACCCGCCAGCGGCGAAACGCCAACAGCAGCAACAGCAGAATGCCGAGCGTGGCACCGCCGCCGACCCAGGTCATTTCGCGCGTTGCCTGTTGTTGACCGTTGGCCGCGTACAGCAGGCCACTGGCGGCGAGCAGTTGCACGTCGGATTTTGCCGCTTGCTCGCGACTGTGCTGGAGCAGGTCGGCCACTTGCAGCGGCAGGTTCATGTCGAAGGCGTTGCCGGTTGTGCGCGCGCGCAGCATCACCCAGCTCTTGCCGTCGGCATCGGCGACCAATGCCCCGCTGCCGATGTCCAGTTGCACTGCGCCGTGTTTCGGCTGGCTGTTCTGGATGCGTCCGGTCAGGCCCAGCCAGTCGTCCTGACTCGGCACCAGACTGAACCCAGTGAACGGGTCGAACAGCGCCTGCACGCGTTGTTGAATGAACACGTCGGGGTGTTCGCTGAGCAGTTGCCGGTCGTCCGCCGAGAGCATCGCCAGCCGCCCTTGCAGCAATTGCGTGCGCAAGGCCGGCAAGTCCGCTTGCAGGTTCCACTGGACTTTTTCGAACAGCCCGCTGGCCTGCCATTGCTCGCCCAGCGTCTGCGCCATGGCCACCGCTTGCTGGCGATCGGCGTGGCCGACCAGCACCAGCATTTCGCGGTTGAGCGGTTCCTGCATGCGCTGTTCGGCGCGCAGTTCGAGGGCATCAGGGTTGGTGCCGGGCACCAGTTCCATCAGGTTCGCCGACAGCGGCGCGCCGTCACGCCACTGCCAACCGGCCAGCGCAACGACTGCCAGCAGCAGGATCAGAAACAGCCAGGGCAGCCTGCGTTCACTCGGCAAAGTCATGTTGCTCCGCGTCGCTCAACGGTTGATTGGCGATGCTGTCCTGCATGCGCAGCACAGTGCTGTCGCCCTGGGTTTCCAGCAGTTCGATGGTCTGCACCAGCGCGCCGCCGTCGATGTTGATCTGTTTGAACACTTGCTTGAGCAGCAGCGAGCGCGGGGTCAGGGTGAGTTTCCACTGCTGCGCGTCGCCGCTCAGGGCCAGTTCGAAGTCGCGTTGCAGGCCGCTGCTGTCGCCTTGCAGTACGGCGAGGAACAAGCGGTTCTGCTCGGCCCCGGCGCTCTTGTTCGGCAGCAGTTGCCAGCCGTTATCGTCGCGACGAGCGATGCCCTGTGCGGTGATGCGGTAGTCCTGCTGCAATGGCGTTTTCAGCAGCCAGAGCAGGCCGCGGCTTTTCGCAAGAACGAAATTGCCCTTGCTGAGCAGCGGCTGCGGCAGGGCACGCAGGTGTTTTTCCTGGATGAACCGGCCGTGGATCACCTCCGGTTTTGCCAGTTGCTCGCTCAATTGTTGCAGGTCGAAAGCATTGGCCAGCGCCGACACCGTCAGCAGCGCCAATACGCTCAAGGTTTTAACAAAAACATTCATCGCAGCATCCTTTCCACGGCATCGGTGAAAACTTTCGGCGAAGCCAGCTGCATCTCGCGGCTGCTCACGTCGACGGCGACCTGCACCGAGCTGGCGCGGGTCAGGCGCTCGCCGGTTTGCAGGTCGGTTATCAGGTAGTTGATCTTCAGGCGATTTTCCCACTCGACCAGATTGGCGCGCACATTCAAGCGCTGGCCGAACACCGCGCCGCGCACGTAGCGCAGTTGCAGGTCGATGATCGGCCAGGCGAACCCGGATTCGACCATGTGCGTGTAGTTGTGGCCGATCTTGTCGAGTAGCGCACACCGCGCGACTTCGAGGTATTTGACGTAATGGCCGTGCCAGACCACGTGCATGGTGTCGACGTCGAAAAACGGTACGAGGATTTCCGTGTCGGCGTGAAGCACTCCGGCGCTACGCATGCAGCCTCCAGTGTTGCGCGGCGATGCGTTGCAGGCACAGGCGCAGTTCGCCTTCCAGCGCGCGGTCTTCGATCACCGGCGGGAAGTCCTTGGCCAGCTCTGCGTGCATCGCCGCCAACGACGGCGGCAGCGGCCGCGCGTCCTCGGCCTGCGCGCGCAGCCATACGCCTTGGTTGGCGGCGAGCAGGGTGGCAGCGGCGACCTGTTCGGTCAGCTCCAGCACACGGATCGCATCGCGGGCGGCGATGGTGCCCATGCTCACTTTGTCCTGGTTGTGGCACTCGGTGGAGCGCGAGAACACGCTGGCCGGCATGGTGTTTTTCAGCGCTTCGGCGGTCCAGGCGCTGGTGCCGATCTGCACAGCCTTGAAGCCGTGGTTGAGCATTGCGCGATCCGCTGGCGCGCCGGACAAGTTGCTCGGCAAACCGTGGTTGTAACGCTCGTCGACCAGCAGCGCGAGTTGCCGATCGAGCAGGTCGGCGACGTTGGCCACGAGGTTTTTCAGACTGTCCATGGCGAAGGCGATATGGCCACCGTAGAAGTGCCCGCCGTGCAGCACGCGCTCGGCTTCGGCGTCGATGATCGGGTTGTCGTTGGCGCTGTTCAGTTCGATTTCGATGAACGAACGCAGCCAGTTCAGGCTGTCAGCCAAGACGCCGAGCACGTGCGGGGCGCAACGCAGCGAGTAGCGATCCTGCAAGCGGTGCAGCGGCGCGGTCGGCGCGTCGATCGCCAGATCCTTGCGCAGCCACGCGGCGACCTGCATTTGCCCCGGATGCGGTTTGGCGGCGAACAGACGTTCGTCGAAGTGTTCCGGATTACCTTGCAGCGCGACCACGTTGAGCGCGGTGATGCGCGTGGCCAGTTGCAGCAGATAGTCGGCGCGGGCAAAGGCGAGGCAGGCGAGGCCAGTCATTACGGCGGTGCCGTTCATCAGCGCCAACGCTTCTTTCGGACGCAGCACCAAAGGCGTCCAGCCAAGTTCGCGATGCACGTCGGCAGCCTGACGGCGCTCGCCACGGAACATCACTTCACGCTCGCCGGAGAGTGTCGCGGCGACGTAGGACAGCGGCGTCAGATCGCCGCTGGCACCGACCGAGCCTTCTTCGGGAATCAGCGGCAGGATGTCGTATTCGAGAAAGGCGTGCAGGCGTTCGAGAAGCTCTACGCGCACCCCGGAAACTCCGTGGCACAACGACTGCAAACGCGCTGCCAGCACCGCGCGGGTGGCTTGCGCGTCGAGCAGTTTGCCCAACCCGCAACCGTGGAAGGTGTAGAGGTGACGCGGCAACGCTTCGACGTGATGCAACGGCACCGCGACCACGCAGGAGTCGCCGTAACCGGTGGTCACGCCATAGATCACGCCTTCCTTGTCCAGCAGCGAATCAAGGAACCGCGCGCCCTTGGCGATGCGCTCGCGGTAATCGGCGTCGCTCTGCAATTGCACGGGCGCCTGACGGTTGGCCAGAGCCAGCACGTCTTCGATGCGCAATGGGCGTTCGCCGAAGGTTACCGGCTCATGGGTTGGCGTCGTCATCGGTCTTCCAGAAAGGGTAAAAGTTGAACCATTGTTGCGGCGCTTCGAGGCAATAGTGACTCAGGCGCTGCGCATAGCGGGTGGCCCACTGATGAATGACCTGCTCGCGCTCGCTGCGCTTCCACACGATGGTCTCGGCGAAGGGTTCGAGGGTCAGGCGATAGTGGCCGTCCGGCTGTTTCAGGCACATCAGCAGATTGACCGGGCATTTGAGCAAACCGGCCAGCAGCCACGGGCCTTGCGGGAACGGCGCCGGATGGCCGAGAAAGTCCACGGTCACGCTGCGCCCGCCGTGTAGCGGCACACGGTCACCGGCAATCGCCAGCCACTCGCCGCGCTCCAACCGCTCATGCAGTTGCAGCATGATCACCGGGTCGAGCTCGCTGACCTGAATCAGGCGCAGGTTGGTCGCTCCGGCTTCACCGAGCAAACGGTTGAATTGCTCGGCGTGCTTGGTGTGCACCAGCACGTTCATGGTGACCTTCTCACCGATCTCCGCCAGTGCGCGGCACACCTCGAGGTTGCCCAGGTGCGCGCCGACCAGCAGTTGCCCGCGACTGCCGCGCAACTGGTTGCGCAGCAGCGCCGGGTCGATGATCTCGATCTGTTCGATGCGCAGCTTGCCGTTCCACACGTCGAGTTTGTCGAGCATGGAGTCGGCGAAGGCCATGAACTGGCCAAACACCCGCCGATGACTCGGACGCAAATCTTCGCGCCGGGTCGATTCGGCGAGGCGCTGCTGGTATTGCCAGGCACTGCGCCGTGCCGTGCGGCCGAACAGGAAAAAGTACAGAACGATGCCGTACAACAATGGGCTGAGCAGACGTCGCCCCAAGAGCTTGGCGGCGAGCGCCGTGAATTTCATCAGCAGGAAGCTGCCGCGTTCCTCGCGGTCCGCCCAGTGCTTCTTGTCGGTTTCGCCGGTCATGCTCGCCACCGTCGCCAGAGGATCACGGGAAGGCGCAGCAACATGCCGAAGAACAAGCGTGTGTGCATGCTCGAAATCAGCGCGTTGTCGTGGAACAGGCGAAAGTGCGACATGCCGTCCAGCGGGTAATGCACGCTGGTCTGCAGCCAGCGCATCGGCTGATTGCGCCACGCCAGGCGGACGAGAATGTCCGAGTCGAAATCCATCCGTTTGCCGATTTTTGCCGAGTCGATCAGGGCCAGTGTCGGCACCAGCGGGTACACGCGAAAACCGCACATCGAATCACGGATCTGCAGTGACAGCGTGTTGATCCAGACCATGACATGGGTCAGATAGCGCGCATACAGGCGGCCCTTCGGCACGCTCTCGTCGAACAGCGGATAACCGCAGATCAACGCCTCGGGGTGGGTGCGGGATTCGTCGACAAACCGCGCGACATCGTGCAAGTCGTGCTGACCGTCGGCATCGACCTGCAAGGCATGGCTGAAGCCCAGTCTTGAGGCCTCACGCAGGCCGGTCATCACCGCGCCGCCCTTGCCTTGGTTGGCGGTGAGGCGTACCAGATGCACGTTGTCGCGCTCGGCCAGCGTATCGAGTACGCGGGCGCAGGAGGGTGTGCTCGCATCGTCGACCAGAATGCACGGCAGACCTTGCTCGAGCAGAGCCTCGACCACCGTTCCGATCGCTGTTTCGTGGTTATAAACCGGAATCACCGCGCAAGGGTTATGCATAACAGTTCTCCTGTGGAAAACCGCGATCCCTGTAGGAGTGAGCCTGCTCGCGATTGAGTGCGCAGCACTCACCAAGGTCAATCATGCTCTACACCCAAAAGAATCCGCCCACTGGAGCACGTCGCCGTGTCATTGCGATAAGCGAAATACAACTTGCTGCGCTCCGGATCAAAGCGCAGATGCAGCTGAATTTCATCCCCCGGGCGCACCAGTTGCTGGAATTTCAGCACTTCCATGCCGGCAAACGGGCCGTTCAGATTCAGCAGTTGCCGAGCCAGATTCAGCGCCCATTCCACCTGCACAACGCCCGGCAAAACCGGGGCCTTGGGAAAGTGCCCACTGAAATAGGCCAGATCCGCCGGCACGCCCAGTTGCAGGCTCCACTCGCCGTCCGTCTCGATTTGCTCAAGCACTTCGGGGGCCTTCGGCCGTGGCGCCAGCAGCAACGCTTCGACGTCAGCCTGAGGCAGTTTGCCTTGGCTGTTCAGCGGCAATTGCCGCACCAGCCGCCAGCGTCGCGGCAGGGCCAGCGCTTCACAATGTTGACGCAAATGCTGGCGCAGGCCCTCAGTCAGGCTGCGCCGGCCGTGTTCACGCAAGGCGAACAGGCCCGCTTGGCTGAGGACCAGCAGGGCGCCCAGCGACGCGCGATTTTCCTGGACCACGCCCAGGCGCGCTTCGGCGACCCAGGCATGGGCGACCAAAGCTTGCTCGAGCATCGGCAGGGAGATGCGTTTTTCTTCCAGTTTGACGATGCGGTCCAGACGTCCAAGCAACTCGAAGCGGCCATCGGCGGCGATGCGCGCGGCATCGGCGGTGTGTTCGATGTGGCCGGCAGGCAGATAAGGCGACGCAATCAGCAGTGCACCGTCGGCGTCCTGACTCAATTCAACACCCGCAAATGGCTGCCACAGTTGTTCGCCCTGACGCCAGGCGATGCCGCCGGTTTCCGAGCTGCCGAGAATCTCGGTCGGCCACTGCTGCAACCGCTGATGCAGGCTGTGTGCGGCGTCTGCCGGTAACGCGCCACCGGAGGAAAACACCCGGCGCACGACGCTCAGGGCCGGCCAGTCGAGGTTGTCGCCCATGCGCTTGAGCAGCGCCGGGCTGGCGACCCAGGCGAACGCCGGACATTCGCGGCTGGCGCGTTGCAAGTCTTCGGGGAATGCCAGTTGCTTGCGCACGAACGGGCGTCCGGCGCACAGCGGCCACAGCACGCGAAACAGCAAACCGTAGATATGCTGGGTGGCGACGCTGCCGATGATGCAGGCGTCAGCGAGATCAGCGCCCCACAGTTGTTCCAGCGCCTCGACCTCATTGGCCAGTTGGCGCAGGGTCTTGTCGATACGCTTGGGTTCACCGCTGGAGCCGGAAGTGCACAGGCTCAGGCGGCACTGATCGAGATCCAGTGCAGCGCCAGGCAGCGGTGGCTGCTGAAAGTCGTGCAGTTGCGCGTCAGCGGATTGATCGGTCAGCCACAAGTCAACTTCGCCTGACCAACGCTGGCGGGTTTGCGCTTGCAGATCCGATGGCAACAGAACGCTGACGCCTGCACGCCACGCACCCAGCAAGACGATGGCCAGGTCGGCAGCATCTTCCAGATGCACAGCCACACGCTTGACGCCCCGGGCTTGCAGGCCGGCGGCGACGCTCAGCGCCTGTTCACACAACTGCGCGTGATCAATGGCCGGTGCGTGGCTGATTGCCCGCGCCGGCACAGCCTTGAGCAACAGCTGCTCAAGTTTTATCCAGTTCATGTACGGCCTCTTACCCGTTGTCGTATCAGCCATTCAATGGCAAACATCAGGCCGATCAATCCATAGGAGATCAGGCCGGTGTACAACATCCACCAATTCAGCGGCGCCCACAGGGTCATGAGGGCGGCGCACAAACCGTTAAAGAAGAAAAACACGCTCCAGGCCACCGTGACCTTGCGCGTGTAGCGAATCGCGATGTCCGGCAGCTCCGGCTCACGCAGGCGCGCCAGACGCTCAACCATCGGCGGCCCGTATTTCAGGCTCAGGCTGAACAGCACCAGCATGAAGCCGCTGATCAGCACCGGATACCAGCGCAGCAACAGCGGGCTGTCGAACAGCGCCAACAACACGCAGAAGACAATGGCCACGCACGCCATCCATAGGCTGCCAGGCTTGCGCTCGCCGCTCAGGGCCCGCGCCAGCCACAGACTGCCGAGCAGCAGACCGAACTGCCACGGGGCAAAATGCTCCATGCCGAAATACACCGCAAAGGGGTACAGCAGACCGGCCAGCAGCAGGCCGAGGCCGATCAATCGGCTCATGCGGCCGGTTGAACCAGACGGTAGACCGCCTCGACCACGTCACCGACGGTGCGCACCGATTTGAATTCTTCGGCGGCGATTTTCTTGCCGGTCTGGCGCTTGATGTGATCGATCAGATCGACGGCGTCGATGCTGTCGATTTCCAGATCCTGATACAGGTTGGAGTCCAGGCTCACACGGGCCGGATCCAGTTCGAACAGCTCGACCAGGGCATCGCGCAGGGTGTTGAAAATATCGTCACGAGTTTGCATGGTCCGGTCTCAAGCTGCCTGTTTTGCCGTGACGAACGCCGCAAGGCTGGCCACGTTGGTGAAATGGTTACGGGTGTCTTTGGCATCGGCGTCGATCTTGATGCCGTATTTTTTCTGGATCGCCAGCCCCAGTTCCAGCGCGTCAACGGAATCCAGGCCGAGGCCTTCGCCGAACAGCGTCTGCTCGTCGCCGATGTCGTCGGCGCTGATGTCTTCAAGACCGAGGGCATCGATGATCAGCAGTTTGATGTCACGATTCAGATCGCTCATCTTCGGCGAGCTCCTTAATAAAGTAAGAGTGCAAATAATCGTTGAGCTTGCGCGAGGCTTGCGGTGCAGGCCCCTGCGCGGCGAAGGTCTGTGGGTCTATATCGGCGCCGATTCGAAAACTGAAGTGCACGCGGCGGCATGGGATCCGATACCACGGTTCGGCTTTGGTCAGCGTGGTCGGGTTGACCTTGATAATCACCGGGGTGAGGATTTTCGCACCGCGAAGGGCAATCGCCGCCGCGCCCCGATGAAAGGCCGGCGCCTGCCCCGGCTGGGTTCGCGTGCCTTCGGGGAAAATGATCAGGGTCTGGCCGTTTTGCAGGGCTTGGGCGGCGGCATCGAGCATGTCCATGCTGCCGTCGTTGCTGATGTATTCGGTGCTGCGCAGTGGTCCGCGCGTGAAGGGGTTTTCCCAGAGGCTTTTCTTCACCACGCAGTTGGCCTGGCGCACCAGACCGATGAGGAACACCACGTCGATCAGCGACGGGTGGTTGGCGATGATCATCTGCCCTGGCCGACCGAGACGCTCGGCGCCTTGAATGTCGTAGGTCAGCACGCCGGTGCGGGCCATGAACCGCACGAAAAACCAGAACAGCCGACTGACGGTCTGCCGCGCACGCCGGCGATGCGCGAGCGCATCGCCGGGCAGGCAGCCGAGCAGCGGAAACACCAGCACGCGCAGGCACAACCCGCCCAGCCCGAACAGGGCAAAGCTGGCGGCGGTGGCCAGCAGGCGCCAGTAGTAGGCGTCGCGGTTTTTCTCGGTCACAGGCTGCGTTGCCAGGTCCATACGCGATTTTTCCAGGCATGTTGGCAAAGGGGTTGCTGGCCGAGCAGGGTTCGCAGCAGATTGAGCGCGTGGGGCCAGTGCGCTTTGGACAGTGCTTCTGTGGTGCTGTTCAGGGTCAGCCGCCAATCGGTACCCGGGGTGAGCAACAGACCGACCGCATACGGAAACGGCACATCGTCGATCCACTCCGAATACGCTGCGGGCGGTTGTTCTTCAGTGATCACCAGCAGCACCGCCGGGGCGCCTTCGTTGAGCAGCGCTGCGGCTTCGAGCATGCCATGTTCGAGACCGTCGCCCGCCGCAGCGAGGGCGGTCATTTCGCTGGTTTCACCGCGCATGATCGACCACAGGCCGATGATCGCGTTATGCACCGACAGGCTGAACTGGGTCGGCGACAGCGGTTGCTCGGTGGCCAGATCGCGGAGAATCTCGTAGGTGCGTGGGGTTTCACCATGGCGGGAAACGAATACCAGGGGCAGGTTTTCCCGTCCGTCGGCCAGTGGCCAGCCGACACTGAACGCCATCCGCGCCAAGCGACTGAGACGCCGACGCTGCATGGCCGGCAAAAACGACACATCGGGCGCGGCATCACTGGCCTGGCGCACCACCGGTTGTCGGCTCCAGGCCTGCCAGGCGTCCACGCTGTCGAGCCCGGGGGCCCACGCGCGCCATTGGGCGATGTTGAAGTTGATCACGGATTTCATCCCGCCCCTGCGGGCTATTGTTGACGCGTTGAGTCGCCAGAACCGCAGCAGGCTTGACGTGGCGCTTGGCGCCGGGTGGCGCGCATTATCCCGGTGCGACGAGTGTGTAGCAAATGCTGGTTACATTTTGCGCAGTAAAATGTACTGAGTCGTACGCTGAAAAACTGTCACTTGGCCATTATCCAGATTGGCGGCGGCTTGTCTGTCGGGCATCGCGACGATCAATGACAGTTTTTGCGCTAGGCACACGGAGATATTTGCACCTGACTTTGTAGTCCGTGTCCGTGAAGGTAGCGAAGCGAGGTCGCGCGCATCTACACTCGGTCATTCTTTGATACACGGAGGTTTTGTCATGCGGCGCGTGGTGTTCAATCAGAAAGGTGGCGTAGGCAAGTCCAGCATTGCCTGCAATCTGGCGGCGGTCAGCGCCAGCGAGGGTTATCGCACGCTGTTGGTGGATCTCGATGCCCAAGCCAACTCCACTCAGTATCTGACCGGGCTCACCGGCGACGACATCCCGATGGGCATTGCCGACTTCTTCAAGCAGACGCTGTCGTCCGGGCCGTTCTCGAAGAAAAACCAGGCGGACATCTACGAAACGCCGTTCGACAACCTGCACATCATCACCGCCACCGCCGAGCTGGCCGACCTGCAACCCAAGCTCGAGGCGAAACACAAGATCAACAAGCTGCGCAAGTTGCTCGATGAGTTGGCGGAAGATTACGACCGGATCTACCTGGATACACCGCCAGCATTGAATTTCTACGCGGTATCGGCGCTGATTGCCGCTGATCGGGTATTGATTCCCTTCGATTGCGACAGTTTTTCGCGTCAGGCCCTCTACGGTCTCATGGCCGAGATTGAAGAATTGAAGGATGACCACAACGAAGGCCTGGAAGTCGAAGGCATCGTGGTCAACCAGTTCCAGGCCCGGGCCAGCCTGCCGCAGCAGATTCTCGATGAGCTGATTGCCGAAGGCTTGCCGGTGCTGCCGGTGTACCTGACCAGCTCAGTGCGCATGCGCGAGTCGCACCAGGCCAGCACGCCGCTGATCCATCTCGATCCGCGACACAAGCTGACTCAGCAGTTTGTTGAACTGCATAACTTGCTCGAAGGGCACTGATCTCTTGAGCTACGCAGATCCCCTGTAGGAGTGAGCCTGCTCGCGATAGCTTCCTTTCAGTCACTCAAGTGTTGGCTGACAGGACGCTATCGCGAGCAGGCTCACTCCTACATTGTTTGGAGGTGTGTCAGATCCCTTGGCTACGCAGCCACGCCATCAATTGCGGCAACGGCAACGCACCGCGCCACCTCCCGGCCGTTCCTGAACAGAATCAGACTCGGAATCGAGCGAATCCCCAACTGCGCCGACAACTGCTGATTCGCCTCGCTGTCGAGCTTGGCCAACCGACACTTGCCCGCCAATTGCGCCGCCGCCTGCTCGAACACCGGCGCAAACGACTTGCACGGCCCACACCACTGCGCCCAGACATCCACCAGCAACGGCAGATCACCCTTGATCTGACTGGCGTAATCGCCTTGCTTGAGTTCGAACGGTTTGCTCAACAGCACCGCGGATTTGCAGCGACCGCACTTGGGCTGGTCAGCGAGGCGCTCGGCGGGGATACGGTTGAGGCCGTTGCAGGAGGGGCAGGGGATGAGGACTGGGTTGGTCATGTTTGGCTCATTGGAGTTCTGCGGTTCGTACGACTTATCTGGAGTCGTACGAACTGTTTATCAAGATGAGGCGTTGGCCATCAGGAAGAACAACTGATCTCCAAATGCTTGCCCCACTCCGGTGGCCGCTCGGCATACCCCTCCATTCCCGGCTGCTCTTCAAACGGTTTGCTCAGCACCGCATGCAGTCGGCGTACTTCTGAGTAATCCCCTTGCTCAGCCGCATCGATGGCTTTTTGCGCCAGATAGTTGCGCAGGATGTACAGCGGATTGACCGCATGCATCCGCGCTTGGCGCTGCGTTTGATCAGCATCGCCATCGCGGGCAACCCGGGCGACGTAGCGTTCACCCCAGGCATCAAAACCCTTGATGTCGACGAAGTCATCACGCAACCGGGCGACGGCCTGTTCGGCCGACTCTTCACCGAGTCGGCGGAAGAACAGCGTGTAGTCGACGCCGCTGTTCTGCATCAGTTGCAGCAGGTTTTCCAGCAGTAGCTGGTCGTCATCTTCAGCGCTGGTAAAGCCGAGGCGCCGGCGCATCAGGTCGAGGTAGTGCGCCTGGAACAGTGGCAGGTACAAGCCGAGGGTTTCGCGCAGGGCTTCAACGCTGATGAACGGCGTCAACGCCTGCGCCAGTGCGCTGAGGTTCCATTGGCCGACCGGCACCTGATTGCTGAACGAGTAACGCCCCTGATCATCCGAATGATTGCAGATGAAGTTGGCGTCGAAGTCATCGAGGAAGGCGAACGGGCCGAAGTCGAACGTGATGCCGAGGATCGACATGTTGTCGGTGTTCATCACGCCGTGGCAGAAGCCGTAGGCCTGCCATTTGGCGATCAGTTCGGCGTTGCGCTCGACGATTTCGCGGAACATCGCCAGATACGGTTCCGGTTGCGCCAGGCACTCAGGGAAGTGCATTGCCAAGACGTGTTCGCCGAGCTGCTTTTGCTGCTCGGGACGTTTGGTGTAGTAGAAATATTCGAAGTGGCCGAAGCGGACATGGCTCGGCGCCAGACGCAGCACCATCGCCGCGCGTTCCTGCTTTTCGCGCCACACCGGGGTGTCGGAGCCGATCACGCAGGCTGCCCGCGAGGAAGGAATGTTCAGCGCGTACAAGGCTTCGGAGGCAAGGAACTCGCGGATCGACGAACGCAACACCGCGCGGCCATCGCCCATGCGCGAAAACGGCGTCTGCCCGGCGCCCTTCAGGTGCAAGTCCCAATGCTCGCCGGCCGTGTTGTAGACCTCGCCGAGCAACAAACCACGACCATCACCCAGTTGCGGCGTATAGCCGCCGAACTGATGCCCGGAATAGACCATCGCTCGCGGCTCGGCATCGGCCCACAGCTTGTGGCCGCCGAACAGTTCGGCAAATTCCTCGGTTTCAGCGGTCGCCGGGTCGAGATCGAGCAAGGCCAGGGCCGCCGGGCTCGCCACGACCAGACGCGGATTGTCGATCGGCTCGGGCAGCACATGGGCGGAGAACGCGTCGCCCAGGCGGGCAAAGCGATTGTCGAAGGTCAGTTCGTCGAGGGCTTTCAAGGGCCGGCTCCAGCAGAATGTCCGAGCATTCTGCTGGGATCAGACCGGTTAGTCGAGTTTGGCCGGCGGCGGCTCTTGCAGCGGTTTCTGATCGTCGGCGACCGGCACGATGGTTTTCGCATCGGCCTCGACCGGCACCAACTTGTATTCCTGGCCGTGCAGGTTCTTCAGGTAAACCTCCATCTGGCGGAACGAGATGTTGATGTGCTGCTTCTTGAACTCGCGGTTGATGAAGCGGTTGACCTCATCGAGCACCGGGTTACGGTCACCGAGGTCGCGCACGTGCATGCGCAACTCGTGGTCGAGGGTGCTTTCGCCGAAGTTGAGGAAGTACACGTGCGGCTCGGGTTCTTTTAGTACCCGTGGGTTTTCGCGGGCAGCCTTGAGCAGCAATTCTCTGACCAGATCGAGATCGGAACCGTAATCGACGCCGAGCTTCAGCGTCACACGGGTGATGGTGTCGGTCAGCGACCAGTTGATCAGTTGCCCGGTGATGAACGTCTTGTTGGGGACGATGATGTCCTTGCGGTCGAAGTCGGTGATGGTCGTGGCGCGGATGCGGATCTTGCTCACCGTGCCCGAGAGGTTGCCGATGGTGATGGTGTCGCCGATCCGCACCGGGCGCTCGAACAGAATCATGATGCCGGAGATGAAGTTGGCGAAGATCTCCTGCATACCGAAGCCGAGGCCGACCGACAGCGCTGCCACCAGCCATTGCAACTTGTCCCAGCTGACGCCGAGGGTCGACAGGGTCGAGACGAAACCGACGCCGGCGATCACATACGACAGCAGCGTGGTGGTCGCGTAGGCACTGCCCTGCGCCAGATTGAGCTTGGACAGCACGAACACTTCGAGCAGGCCCGGCAAGTTGCGTGCGAGGGCGAAGGTGATGCCGATGATGATCAGCGCGCCGAGCATGTCGCCGATGCTGATCGGCACCATGCTCATGTTGGCGCCGGTGCCGCTGGTGTATTCGTAGAGGGTGATGTTGTCGAGGTACGAGAACACCGAGATCAGGTCCGACCAGACCCAGTACAGCGCCGCGATGAAGCCACCGAGCAGGGCCAGGCGAATCAGGCGCAGAGACTGTTCGTTGACCTTTTCGATGTCCAGCGTTGGTTCTTCGATCACCGCCTCGCCGTCGCCGGCCTCTTTCGCCGCCTGACGTTTGGCCAGCGCACGCTGGTAGGCCAGACGCCGCGCGGCAACGCTGAGGCCACGGACGAAGGTGGCCTCGATCACCAGCCAGAACATCAGCAGGTACAGGGTGTTGATCAAACGATCACTGAGCTTCAGCGCGGTGTAGTAGTAGCCGAAGCACACCGCGACGAACAGTGCGATCGGCAGCAGGGTGAACATCACGCCGACGGCCTTGCGGAACAGCGAGGTGTTTTCGTGGGCCGGGCTGCTGATCAACAGACGGCTGAGCAGCCATGCCATCAATGCGTAGCAGGTCAGTACCACGGGCATCCCGAGTACGTCGTCGGCCAGCGCCGCCGGTTGCAGTTCGGCGACGGCGACAATGGTCACCAGCGCCATCACCACCAGACCGAGCCGACGGATCCAGCCTTGCAGGAATTCGACCTGCGGTTTTTCCCAGCGGAAGTGCAGTTCCGCCACGCCGCCCGGCGCCAGAATTCGATACGCGGTGTAGAACACCAGCCACGCCTGGCCCATCTGCAACAGGGCTGCGCCCATGTTGGCGTTCTGCCCGCGAGCGTCGATCTGCAACGCCAGGCCGCACAGCGCCAGGCCGAGCGCCACCGGCATTGCCAGCAGGATATTGATCAGGATCGCTTGCGGCGTGTGCCACTGGCTGTCGCGTTTGAAGTGGCCGATGTCCTGGTGAACCTTGTTGAGTCTGCCGTACAGGGCTTTGCGTCGCCACAGCAGGGCGCCGATCAGCAGGGCCAGCGGCAGGAACAGCAAGGGGCGCTGGATCAGACCGTCGGTCAGCTCACTCAGGCTGGACGCCCAAGGCAGCGTATCGATCTGGCGCTTGAGGCGCTCCGGCACACTGCGCATCCACTCGATGTCCAGCGGCTTGTTGCTGGGAATCCAGAACATTTGCTCATCGAGGGTCGCGCGCAGGCTTTGCGCGGTGCTCAGCAGTTGTTTCTGATTGAGTTGCAGGGTGATCGATTCGTTGAGCACCGCGCTCAGTTCGCGGTTCAAGCGTTCGAGCAGGTCGGCGCGGGTGTTGGCCAGATCAAGCAGGCTTTTGCGCAGTTGCGGGGTGACCTGTTCCGGCGGTTGCGTCGCCAGCAGATTGTCGACGTAGGTCGAGGGGTTGCTGAGGAGTTCACGTTGCTGGCTGACTTCGAACTGATACAGGCGAATGTCGGCGATCTGATCGGCGAGGTCGCGGTCGACCTTCAAGCGCGGCAGCGCCTGTTTCTGCTTATAGAGAATCTTCGACAGCAGCAGGCTGCCTTTGAGCACGTTGATCTGCTCGTCGAGTGCCGAGTCGCTTTGGGTCAGGCTGTCGAGTTGCTGTTTGGTCTGCAGGTTCTGCTGGGTCACCTCGTTGAGGCGGTCGGTGCTTTTCAGCAGATAGTCCGAGAGCTTGAGGTTGGCCGTGCTTTCGCTGGCGAGCAGGCTGCTGCCGCCGGACTTTTGTGCTTCGATCGACTGCTGGGTGACGGTTTCCTGAGACTGCGCCAGACGCTTCTGGTTGATCAGGGTTTGCAGTTCCTGGATCTCGCGGTCGAGGCGGTCGGATTTCTCCGAGAGCAGGTCATGCTGGGCGTTGCCCAGATCCTGCAACTGGCTGTTGCCGGCCAGTTCCTGACGGCGCAGCGGGATCAGCGCATTCAGCGCGGCGAGTTCGGCGTTCAACTGGTCATGTTGCTCGGCGCTGACCGTTTTACCCGCGTCCTTGCCGGACTTGAGGATGTTGGTGATCTGCTGAATGCGTGTCTGGCTGGCAGAGATTTCCGCCTGGGCGCGCTCCGGGCGGGTCTGTGCGGTGATGATCAGGCTGTTGGCGTCGGCCAGGGCTTTTTGCAGGTCACTCTGCTGGGTCGAGCGCTCGGTGAGGATCTGCTCCAGCTGCGGAATCGATTCGCGGGGGAAACGCTGCGCCACCGGCACCACGCTGGTGGCCTTGAGGCGCGTCAGTTCGCGAGCATTTTCGATGGTCTGCTTGGGCGCCGTCGCCAGTTGCTGTTTGAGATCGATCAGCTTCTGTTCGTAATCACGCTGATTGTTCAGCTGATTAAGAGTGTTCTGCAGGACGGTTTGCAGGGTCTTTTTGTCGGCATCCGGCAGTTTGCTGTCGGCGAGCTTGTCGAGGCTCGCCTGTACGGCTTCGCTGGACGGTGGTTCGGCGGCGTACAGCGGGCCGACAGTAAGACTCAGGCCCAGCAGGGCCGCGGCGAAAAAGGAGCGCAGGGTAGGCATAGAGACCGGTCAAGCAAGTGAGAGTGGACGCAGTTTAGAGGAAGAGCCCGGGACCCGGGCGACTTCCTTCGGGGAATCTGACGCCGACTTTGCCGATCTTGTTCCCGTCCATGACCGCGACTGTCCAGTGAGTGTTGTTCCACTCCACCTGGTCACCAACGATCGGTGCACCACCGACTTTGTGGGCAATGAAGGCGCCCAGGGTCGTGTCAGGATCGATGCCTTCTGCCGGCAACCCGTACAGCGCTGCGACCGCTTTAAGCTGGGCGTCTCCTTCCAGCACGAAGTCGCCGAAGAAGCGCAGGTCGAGGCCGCGTTGCGGTGCCTGGCTGAACAGTTTGCCGAGCGCCGGCAGGTTGTGTTCATGGCCGATAACGCACAGCAAATCATCGACTTCCAGCACCGTACTACCCGACGGATGGAGCAGTTGCTGGCCACGAAACAGCGCAGCGATACGTGTGCCTTCGGGCATTTTCAGTTCACGCAAGGGCGAGCCGATGCACCATTTCTCCGCACCGAGCTTGTAAACGAACAGTTCCCACTCGCTGGTTATGTGCACTTCCAGCGCCGATCGCGAGATTGGTGCAGGCTCCGGCGGTACCGTGACCTTGAGCAGTTTGGCCACCCACGGCAGGCTCGTGCCCTGCACCAGCAGCGACACCAGCACGATGAAGAAGGCGAGGTTGAAGTACAGCTGCGCATTCGGCAGCCCGGCCATCAGCGGGAACACCGCCAGAATGATCGGTACCGCGCCGCGCAGGCCGACCCAGGAAATAAAGGCTTTTTCGCGGCCATGGAAGGCCTTGAACGGCAGGAGGCCGACGATCACCGACAGCGGCCGCGCAAACAGTATCATCCACAGCGCCAGACCGAGGGCGGGCAGGGCGATCGGCAGCAAGTCATGCGGAGTGACCAGCAGGCCGAGCACGAGGAACATGCCGATCTGCGCCAGCCACGCCATGCCGTCGAGCATGTGCAGAATACCGTGGCGGCTGCGTACCGGACGGTTGCCGATCACCAGGCCACACAGGTACACCGCGAGGAAGCCGCTGCCGTGCAGGGCGTTGGTCAAGGCAAACACCACCAGACCGCCAGCGATCACCAATATCGGATAGAGGCCGGCGGCGAGGTTGATCCGGTTGACCAGTTGCAGCATCAGCCAGCCGCCGCCGAGGCCGATCACGCCGCCGATGCCGAACTCGCGCAGCAGATGCGTCAGCAGGCTCCAGTGCAGACCGGTCTGGCCGCTGGCGAGCATGTCGATCAGGGTGACGGTGAGAAACACCGCCATCGGATCGTTACTGCCGGATTCGATTTCCAGGCTGGCAGTGACTCGTTCGTTCAGGCCTTTGCCACCCAGCAACGAGAACACCGCCGCGGCGTCGGTAGAGCCAACGATGGCGCCGATCAGCAGGCCCTGAATCAGGTTGAGGTCAAACAGCCACGCGGCCGCCATGCCGGTCAGCCCTGTGGTGATCAACACCCCGACCGTGGCCAGCGACAGCGCTGGCCATAACGCCACGCGGAAACTGGAGACCCGCGTGCGCAAACCGCCATCGAGGAGGATCACCGCCAGTGCGAGGTTGCCGACCAGATAGGCCGTCGGGTAATTATCAAAAATGATCCCGCCGCCATCGACCCCGGCAGCCATGCCGACCGCAAGAATAATCACCAGAATCGGAATGCCGAGACGCGAAGACAGGGAACTGACAAGAATGCTCGCACCTACCAGCAACGCGCCGATCAAGAACAGGCTGTTGATGGTCGTCGCATTCAAAGGCAGTACTCCAGAAGCGTAAAGACGGGCACAAACTGACCATGCAGTCTGCGTGCCAGCGATTCTAACCTGTTGAAATGTGATGCTGTCAAAAAGGTTTTTCAGTGTGGCATCAGGTTTTATGTTCGGCGGGCGATTGCTGCCCTCACCCTAGCCCTCTCCCGGAGGGAGAGGGAACTGATCAAGTTGTTTGTGCAAGGTACATCGACCTGAAAATCCTGAGTCGAACTCAGGTTTTGAAAAACACGAAGATCTGCTCCCTTTCCCCTCGCCTGGGGGGAGAGGGCACTGATCGAGGTGATGAGCAATGTGTCTATTAAAAAGTGTCCACCATGTCTCCGAACACCCGTCCACCATGTCTCCGGTACATACAGGGGGGATAGGGCACTGATCGAGGTGTTTGTGCGAGGTACGCCGACCTGAAAGTCCGGAGTCGAACTCAGGTTTTGAAAAGCACGAAGATCTGCTCCCTTTCCCCCTCTCCCTCTGGGAGAGGGCTGGGGTGAGGGTGCTTTGGATCTTGATCTACTCAATTAAAGGCTGAACCGCCCAACCATGTTGTTCAGGTCCAGGGCCAGGCGCGACAGCTCGTTGCTCGCCGCGCTGGTCTGGTTCGCGCCGGTCGCCGATTGCACCGACAGATCACGAATGTTGACCAGATTGCGATCCACTTCACGCGCCACTTGCGCCTGCTCTTCCGCTGCGCTGGCGATCACCAGGTTGCGCTCATTGATCTCGACGATGGCGGTGTTGATGGTGTCCAGCGACATGCCGGCGCCACGCGCGATGTTCAGCGTCGACTCGGCGCGCTCGGTGCTGTTGCGCATCGAATCCACGGCGTGTTCGGTACCGCTTTGAATGCTGCCGATCATCCGTTCGATTTCGCTGGTCGATTGCTGGGTGCGATGCGCCAGGGCGCGCACTTCGTCCGCTACAACCGCAAAACCACGGCCAGCTTCACCGGCACGCGCCGCTTCGATCGCTGCGTTCAGTGCCAGCAGGTTGGTTTGATCCGCGAGACCACGAATCACGTCCAGCACTTTGCCGATATCACGGGATTCGTTGGCCAGATCACCGATCAGGCTCGCGGTGCTCTGCACATCGGCGCTCATGCGTTCGATGGCGCTGACAGTTTCCTGGACCAGATCACGACCGTCGCCGGCAGACGTGGTGGCGTTCTTCGAGGCTTCCGAAGTGCTCACTGCGTTGCGCGCGACTTCTTCCACGGCGCTGGTCATTTCGTTGACCGCAGTCGCCGCCTGTTCGATTTCGTTGTTCTGCTGAGTCAGGCCGCGAGCACTTTCGTCGGTGACGCTGTTCAGCTCTTCCGCTGCCGACGCCAGTTGCGTGGCCGAACCGGAAATCCGCTGCAAGGTGTCACGCAGCTTCGATTGCATCTTCGCCATCGCCGCCAGCAAGCGCCCGGCTTCGTCGGTGCCGTCAACATGGATCGGCTGAGTCAGATTGCCCTCGGCAATGGTTTCCGCAGCATCCAAGGCCTTGGCGATCGGCTTGGTGATGCTGGTGGTCAGCAACCACGCGAACAACAAGGTCAAGCCAGTGGCGATCACCAACAGGGTCACCACCAGGTCGAACGCGGAAGAATACTGATCTGCCGCTTGCTGGTTGGTTTCGCTGATCTGCTCGCCGTTGATTTGCATCAGGCGGTTGAGCACGGTGTTCATCGCTTCGGAGTTGTTGAGCAGTTCGGTGTTGAGCAGGTTGCGCAGCTCATCCACCTGATTGTTGCGCGACAGGCTCTTCATGCGGTCTTCGATCTGGCGGTACTGACCGAGCAACTGCACGTACTGGTCGTAGGCCGCACGTTCCTCGGAGCTGCCGATCAGCGGCTCGTAAGCCGTCTGAGCGGCGCGGATCTGCTGGTTGCGCATGTCCAGCAACTCAACGGTTTTCTGCTGCACGTCCGGTTCGCGATTGACCAGCAAACGGTACGACAACACGCGCAGGCGCAGGGTCAGTTGGGTGAACTCGTCGAGGTTTTTGATGCTCGGCACGCTGCTAGAGGAGATGTCCTCGGCGGCGCCACGGATTTTGCTCATCTGGTTCAGGGCGAACACGCCGAGAATCAGCATCAGGCCGCCGATCAAAGCGAAGCCGGTAAACGCCCGTGGGGCGATATTCATATTGCGGAGGGACATGGGCGGATACCAAGAGAGGGCCGCATCCATGCGGGCTGAGACTGCTGTATGGATGACTTATCGGTCATACGACTAAAGTCTTGAGGCAGTGTGCGTATTTGTCGCAGAAGGGCTGGGGCGACGAAGTGCAGGAACCAGATCGGCAGATCACAGTCTTTAAAACTCGCAAGAATGGTCTCCCGCCAGGAAAATCAAGGCTTTGCGCCGGTTTAACCCTGGCATCCGTGGTGACTTTTCTTTATCGTACGCGCCCTTTGAAAATGCCTGGAAGATCAAAATGTTGGAAGCATCCCTCAGCCAATTGGAACAGCTCGTCAGCGACCTGGTGCAACAGAACCAGAGCCTCGCGCAAACCAACCAGAATCTGTCCACGGAACTGGCCCAGGCCAAGGATGAGAACGAAAGCCTGCAACTGAACCTGATGGAACAGGAAGAAAAGCACGGCGCTACCGCAGCGCGCATCCAGGCTCTGGTTGATCGCGTCAACGCAGGTCCTGTCAGCGCATGAACCACGGCACAGCAGGGGTAAAAGTCGTCTCCATTCTCGGGGAGGACTATTCGATCAAGGCACCGGCCGGGGAAGAACAGACCCTGCTGGACGCGGCACTGATGCTCAAAGCGGCATTGGCTGACACCAAACGCAAATACCCGACGCTGATCGGTGACCGCTTGCTGGTGCTGGCAGCGATGAATCTGTGCTCGCAACAGATCGAAATGAAGAAGCAGCACAAAGAAGAACTCGACCGTTACCAAGAGCAAGTCAGCGCCACGGTCGACACCATCGCCAAGACCATCAATCAGGGTTGATGGGGTTGCGCACAACCAAAGAATAGATTGTCGATCGGGTTGTATACAATCGGCACGGCTGTTGCATTGCTTCCGCCACTTATTCTTTGGGGGTGCTCCATGCAGTTGTGGCGACGCAGTATTCAATGGCAGCTGATCCTCAGCATGGGCACCGCCCTGCTGGTCAGTATCCTGATCGTGGTTGGCATTTATACCCTTGTGGTCAACCGCCTTGCCCAGAGCTATCTGGTCGAACAAGCACTGCCGTCGAGCATCGAAGCGACGCGCAACGATATCGAACGCATCCTCGTGCAGCCGCTGACGGCGGCCAAAGACATTGCCAGCAACACCATGGTCCGCGACTGGCTGGCCTCCGGTGAAGACAGCAGCAAAACAGCCGGCTTCGCGCAGTATCTGGAAGGCATCCGCGCCGAACACAAGGCTTTTACCGCTTTGATCATCGGCACCGAGTCCAATCATTACATCACCGAAAAAGGCCTCGATCGCACCCTCAGCCGGGCCAAACCGGCCGATGCCTGGTTCTATTCCTTTCTCGACAGCAATCAGCCGCGCACCCTGAACATCGACAACGACGGAGCCACCGGAGAATTGGCGCTGTTCATCGATTTGAAGGTCGAGCAGGCCGGCAAAGTGGTCGGCGTCGCGGGGCTTGGGCTGAGCATGAAAGAGCTCTCGGAGCTGATCCACAACTTCAGCTTTGGTGAGCGCGGCAAGGTCTATCTCGTGCGTTCCGATGGTTTGATCCAGGTGCATCCGGAGGCGCAGTTCAGTGGCAAGCGCACCTTAAGCGAGCAGATCGGCAGCAATGCTGCGCAGGCAGTCCTCGGTCAAAAAACTGCCGTCAGCAGCAACTTCCAGCGAGACGGCGAAGACTTCCTCGCCTTCAGTCTGCCTTTGCGCGATTTAGGCTGGACTTTGGTGGCCGAAGTGCCGCAGTCGCAAATCTACGCCGAGGCGCGCAAAGCCATGTGGATGAGCGGCGGCATCGGCCTGGCGGTGGCGCTGGTGTGCCTCGCCCTGGTGGTGTGGCTGGCGCAAGGTCTGGTGCGACCGATTCGTCAAGTAACAGCCGCACTGGTAGCAATCGGTAGCGGTGGGGGAGATTTGACCCACCGGTTAGATTCCAGTCGCGCCGATGAGTTGGGCGACCTTGCTCGCGGCTTCAATCGTTTCCTCGACAGCCAGCGCGGGATGATCGGCGAAGTGCTGACCACCAGCGAGCGCCTGCGCACTGCCGTGGGACAGGTGGCAAAAGTTGTCGAGAACACTGCAGAGCGCTCCGGCCGTCAGCAGGAAATGACTGACATGGTCGCGACTGCCGTTCACGAGATGGGCTTGACCGTGCAGGAAATTGCGCAGAACGCCGGCAACGCGGCGCTCGCCTCGCAAACCGCGCGCGATGAAGCGATGCAGGCGCGGGAAGTGGTCGGCGGTTCGATTCGGCATATTGAAAGCATGTCGGATGAGATTGGTTTGGCGGCGGGTGCGGTGGGTGAACTGGCGCATCAGGTAGCGTCGATCGACTCGGTGCTGGCAGTGATTCGCGGGGTGTCCGAACAGACCAATCTGCTGGCGCTCAATGCGGCGATCGAAGCCGCGCGTGCCGGCGACATGGGCCGCGGCTTTGCCGTCGTAGCCGATGAAGTGCGCACCTTGGCGCGCCGCACGCAGGCGTCGACCGACGAGATTCAGCAGATGATCGGCAGCCTCAAGCAAGGCGCGGAAAATGCCGTGTCGTCGATGCGCACGGGGCAGGCCGCGACCGGCACCGGGGTTGAGTCGAGCCAGCGCACCGGGGCGTCGTTGACGGCGATTACCGGGCAGGTCGAACGCATCAGCGACATGAACCATCAGGTGGCGACGGCGACCGAGGAGCAATCGGCGGTGACCGAAGAGATCAACCGCAATGTGCAGGGGATTTCCGATCTGGCCCGCGCTACGGCGGGTGAGGTGCGGGCTTGTCGTGAAGACTGCCAGATGTTGCAGAAACTGGCGGATGATCTGGCGCGGCAGATGGGTGGGTTCAAGCTGAGCTGAGTGTTCTATCAGAAAAGCCCCTCACCCTAGCCCTCTCCCAGAGGGAGAGGGGACTGACCGTGGAGCATTCAGGAAGTACGCCGACCTGAAAATGCTGTACCGAATCCATAATCGACGCGGTTTTTCAGGTCGATGTATAGCGCCAGACACCTCGGTCGGCCCCCTCTCCCTTCGGGAGAGGGCTGGGGTGAGGGCAGGGTGTCAGAACCACGCATCCTGCATCGCCAGACACGTATCATCCCGCGCCTCCAGCAACGCCAGTTCATGGTGGCAACCCGGCACTTCCCACGTCAGGAAATACCGCGCCGCCTGCAACTTGCCCTTATAGAAGTCAGCGTCTGCCGCATTGCCCTTGGCCAACCCTTCCTCGGCACGAATCGCTTGCTCCAGCCAGCGCCAGCCAATCACCGTGTGGCCGAACACCTTCAGGTACAGCGCCGAGTTCGCCAGGCTGCTGTTGACCTTGCCCTGCGCCAGATCGGTCAACAAACCGATGGTCACCGTTTGCAGGCGCGCCACCAGCTTCTCCAGTGGCTCGCGCAGTGCGCTTAGCGATTCATAGGCTGTCGCGCGTTCAGCAGTGTTGGCGATAAGACGGATCAGTTGCTTCAACCCGGCACCACCGTTCTGCGCCAGTTTGCGCCCGAGCAAGTCCAGCGACTGGATGCCGTGGGTGCCTTCATGGATCGGGTTCAGACGGTTGTCGCGGTAATACTGCTCGACCGGATACTCACGGGTGTAACCGTGGCCGCCGAGAATCTGGATCGCCAGTTCGTTGGCCTTGAGGCAGAACTCCGATGGCCAGGATTTGACGATTGGCGTGAGCAAATCCAACAGTTCATGCGCCTGTTTACGCTCGGCTTCGGACTCAAGCGTGGTGGTGTCATCGAACAGGCGAGCGGCATACAAACCGAGGTCAAAGGCACCTTCGACGTAGGATTTCTGCGTCAACAGCATGCGTCGTACATCGGCGTGTTGAATGATCGCCACCGGCGCGGCGGTCGGGTCCTTGCTGTCCGGCACGCGACCCTGCGGACGTTCGCGGGCGTATTCCAGCGAGTACAGGTAACCGGCGTAACCGAGCATCACCGCGCCCATGCCGACGCCGATTCGCGCCTCGTTCATCATCTGGAACATGTAGCTCAAACCACGATGCGGCTCGCCCACCAGATAACCGATGCACTCACCGTTATCGCCGAAGTTCAGTGCGGTAGAGGTCGTGCCGCGCCAGCCCATCTTGTGGAACAACCCGGCCAGCAGCACGTCATTGCGTTGGCCGAGGCTGCCGTCATCGTTGACCAGAAACTTCGGCACGATGAACAACGAAATGCCTTTAACGCCCGCAGGCGCATCTGGCAGCTTGGCCAGGACCATGTGCACGATGTTTTCCGAGAGCGGATGATCGCCGCCGGAAATGAAGATCTTGTTGCCCTTCAGGCGATAAGTGCCGTCGGACGCAGGCTCGGCGCGCGTACGAATATCCGACAGCGATGAGCCTGCATGCGGTTCGGTCAAAGCCATGGTGCCGAAGAAGCGGCCGTCGATCATCGGTTGCAGAAAGCGTTGTTTCTGCTCTTCAGTGCCGAAGCTCTCGATCAGATTCGCCGCGCCCATGGTCAGAAACGGGTACGAAGTCGAAGCTGCATTGGCCGACTGGAAATGCGCGAAGCAGGCTTGGGACAAGAGCGTAGGAAGTTGCATGCCGCCAGCGTCGAAACTTCTCGCGGCGTTGAGGAATCCGGCTTCAAGGAAGGCATCTACCGCCGGTTTCACCTCGGGGATCAGAATCGCCTTACCGTCCTCGTAGCGCGGCTCGTTCTCGTCGCCCTTGCGGTTGTGCGGCGCGAAGTACTTCTCGGCGATGTTGCGTGCGGTACCGATGGCGGCGTCGAACGTCTCGCGATTGTGCTCGGCAAAGCGCTCACGCCGGGTCAGGCCCTCGGCATCGAGGACTTCATACAGCTCGAAAGCCAGATTGCGGGAACTGAGCAGCGTCTCGGACATGGCGACCTACCTGAAATTGGGGTTGGGCCGAGTCTAGGCGTGCGGATAAAGGCTGAACAGGATGATTGATGGGCGTGATACAGAAGCAAAAGATCGCAGCCTTCTGTAGGAGCTGCCGAAGGCTGCGATCTTTTGATCTTTTGTAGGAGTGAGCCTGCTCGCGATAGCGATCTATCAGACACATTTATTTAACTGACAGACCGCTATCGCGAGCAGGCTCACTCCTACAGGGAATTGCATTCCAGGCGACCGTTGCGGGCGCCTGGAGTTACAGCGGTTTAGCCGATAGTCATCAGACTGGCATTACCACCCGCCGCCGCGGTGTTAACGCTCAACGCCCGCTCAATCACCAGGCGCTCCAGGGCAATGTTGGTCTCGCCCTGGGACAAGCCCTGAACCCCAACGATCGCGCCGGCACGCTTGGCAATCTGCTGGCACACGCCGCGCAACTGGTCGGAATGGCCGTGATGCAGAACCGCATCAAACACCACTTCGTCTTTATTCCAGTCAGCTACCAGCTTGATCCGCGCCTGAATCTCCTTCGGCAGGCGTGCGAACAATGCCTTGCTGATGTCGGACTCCGGCCATACCGCCGAGCCGCCTACCGCCAGCACCGCTGCCAGTTGCGTCAGCAGATCACCTTCAACCTCCGCCAGGCACAGCACGTGCTCGCGCGGCAGAATCGCGTAGCTGTTTTTCTCACCGGTCGGGCCGGCCAGTACGCGAGTGATGCCGCTCTGCGATTGCGCAGCGTACTGCGCGCACAGCGTGCTCAGTTCTGCGTACTTGTTGCTTTCGGCCCAGGCTTTCAGGGCGTTCAGCGGTTTGCTCATGGCGTCGCGCAAACGAACGTCCGGGGCGACGACAGCATCACCGCGAGCGAAGGATTGTTCGATGGCATCGGTAGGACGGGTCGCCAGCAAACGATACAGGTACAGCGGGCCACCGGCTTTCGGGCCAGTACCCGACAGGCCTTCGCCGCCGAATGGCTGCACGCCGACCACGGCACCGACGATGTTGCGGTTGACGTAGACGTTACCGGCGTTGACGTTGTCGATCACCTTGGCGATGGTCTCGTCGATACGGGTGTGCACGCCCAAAGTCAGGCCATAACCGGAAGCGTTGATCTGGCCGATCAGTTGATCGATCTCTTTGCGCTTGTAGCGCACCACGTGCAGCACCGGGCCGAAGATCTCGCGTTGCAGCTCGTCGAAGCTTTCCAGTTCGATCAGGGTCGGCATGACGAAGGTGCCGCGTTTGACTTCTTCGGTGTCGGCGATCGCCACCTGGTAGACGTTGCGACCTTTGTCGCGCATGACCTGGATGTGCTTGTCGATGCCAGCCTTGGCTTCGGCGTCGATCACCGGGCCGATGTCCACGGACAGGCGCTCCGGGTTGCCGAGACGGCTTTCCGCCATGGCACCTTTGAGCATTTCGATGACACGATCAGCGGAATCTTCCTGCAAGCACAGTACCCGCAGCGCCGAGCAACGCTGACCGGCGCTGTCGAAAGCCGACGACACCACGTCGATCACGACTTGCTCGGTCAGTGCCGAAGAGTCGACGATCATTGCGTTCTGGCCACCGGTTTCGGCGATCAGTGGAATCGGACGGCCCTGGCTGTCGAGACGGCCAGCGATGTTGCGTTGCAGCAGACGCGCGACTTCGGTGGAACCGGTGAACATCACGCCTTTGACGCGCTCATCGCCAACCAGACCGGCGCCGACGGTTTCACCGCGACCCGGCAGCAGTTGCAGCACGCCTTCCGGGATGCCGGCTTCGAGCAGCAAGCGCACGGCTTGAGCGGCAACCAGCGGAGTTTGCTCTGCAGGTTTGGCCAATACCGGGTTACCGGCAGCCAGTGCCGCAGCGACTTGACCGCTGAAGATCGCCAGCGGGAAGTTCCACGGGCTGATGCATACGACTGGACCCAATGGACGGTGGGCGTCATTGCTGAAATCGTTGCGTGCCTGCACCGCGTAATAACGCAGGAAGTCGACCGCTTCACGGACTTCGGCGATGGCGTTGGCGAAAGTCTTGCCGGCTTCACGAGCCAACAGGCCCATCAGCGGCTGGATCTCGCCTTCCATCAAATCAGCGGCACGTTCCAGAATCGCCGCGCGTTCGGCCGGCGGAGTGGCCTGCCAGATCGGCGCGGCGTTCAGCGCGCATTGAATGGCGTTGTCGACGTCTTCGACGGTGGCTTCCTGAACGTGACCAACCACATCACGGTGATCTGCCGGGTTCAGCACTGGCGCCGGAGTTTCGGTGCTGGACGCGCAACCGAGCATCGGCGCGGCTTTCCAGTCGGTGTGGGCAGTGGCGAGCAGGGCGCAGGACAGCGAAGCCAGACGATGTTCGTTAGCCATGTCGATGCCGCTGGAGTTGGCGCGTTCGGCACCGTACAGATCACGCGGCAGCGGAATACGCGGATGCGGCAAGCCGAAACCACCTTCCACGGTCGCCATCTGCTCGATCTGCGCTACCGGATCGGCCACCAATTCCTGAATCGAAATCGATTGGTCGGCGATGCGGTTGACGAACGAGGTGTTCGCACCGTTCTCCAGCAAGCGACGAACCAGATACGCCAGCAGGGTTTCGTGAGTACCGACCGGTGCGTACACGCGGCACGGACGGTTCAGCTTGCCGTCGGAAACTTTGCCTACAACTTGTTCGTAAAGCGGTTCGCCCATGCCGTGCAGGCACTGGAATTCGTACTGGCCCGGGTAATAGTTCTGACCGGCAATGTGGTAAATGGCCGACAGGGTGTGGGCGTTGTGCGTGGCGAACTGCGGGTAGATGACTTCCGGCACCGACAGCAGTTTGCGTGCGCAAGCGATGTAGGAAACGTCGGTGTACACCTTGCGGGTATAGACCGGATAGCCTTCCAGGCCTTCGACCTGGGCGCGCTTGATTTCGCTGTCCCAGTACGCGCCTTTCACCAGACGGATCATCAGGCGATGGCGGCTGCGGCGAGCCAGGTCGATCACGTAATCGATCACGTATGGGCAACGCTTCTGGTAAGCCTGGATGACGAAACCGATGCCGTTCCAGCCAGTCAGTTGCGGCTCGAAGCACAGGCGCTCCAGCAGATCCAGCGACAGTTCGAGACGGTCGGCTTCTTCGGCGTCGATGTTCAGGCCGATGTCGTATTGCTTGGCCAGCAGGGTCAGCGACAGCAGGCGCGGGTACAGCTCGTCCATCACGCGCTCGTACTGTGCACGGCTGTAACGCGGGTGCAGTGCCGAGAGCTTGATGGAAATGCCCGGGCCTTCATAAATCCCACGACCGTGGGAGGCTTTGCCGATCGAGTGAATGGCTTGTTCGTACGACGCCAGGTATTTCTGCGCGTCGTGTTCGGTCAGCGCCGCTTCACCGAGCATGTCGTAGGAATAACGGAAGCCTTTAGCTTCGAACTTGCTCGCGTTGGCCAGTGCTTCGGCGATGGTTTCGCCGGTGACGAACTGCTCGCCCATCAGGCGCATGGCCATGTCGACGCCCTTGCGGATCATCGGCTCGCCGCTCTTGCCGATGATGCGGCTCAGCGACGAAGTCAGGCCGGCTTCGTTGTGCGTCGAGACCAGTTTGCCGGTCAGCAGCAGGCCCCAAGTGGCAGCGTTGACGAACAGCGATGGGCTGTTGCCCAAGTGAGGATGCCAGTTACCGGTGCTGATTTTGTCGCGGATCAGTGCATCGCGAGTGCCCTTGTCCGGGATACGCAACAGCGCTTCGGCCAGGCACATCAGCGCCACGCCTTCCTGGGACGACAGGGAAAATTCCTGCAGCAGGCCTTGAACAATGCCTGCACGACCGCCGGCACTTTTCTGGTTACGCAATTTTTCCGCGATGGAGGCAGCAAGTTTGTTAGTGGCTTCGGCCATCGCTACCGGCAGGCGAGCCTGCTCGATCAGCATCGGCACGACTTCCGGCTCCGGGCGACGGTAAGCGGCGGTGATCGAGGCGCGCAGAACGGACTGCGGCAGGATGCTTTCGGCGAATTCGAGGAAGCACTGGTGGGCGTGATCGGTGTGGACTTCGCCTGCCTCATCGGCGTCCTTGGCGGTCAAACCGTTCAGCTCGGTCAGGGTTGCACCACCCTCGAGTTTTTCCAGGTAATTGAAAATTGCCTGCTTGATCAGCCAGTGCGGTGTGCGATCAATCGAGGTCGCGGCAGCCTTCAGGCGCTCGCGGGTCGGGTCATCGAGTTTGACCCCAAGGGTGGTGGTAGCCATATTTTTATCCTCATGGTTGCCACAGTTGCGTGGCATCAGCTGGCGGCAAGATTAGCCGCGCGCTGAAAGAGGTGCAACCGGGTGCAACCCTTTTTTTGTCGGAATAATAGGCAGCTCGTCAGGAATTATTTTCTGGTACGAAAGTACTGCTCCTGCTTGGTGCTTTTGCTTCTAGCAAAGGGCCATGACTGCGACAAAAGGGAGCAAAAACGGGGTGATTGTCGATAAATCCGACTAGGTGCAACTAATTCTCACGAAACTGGTTGCACCTTATTTGCTTTGTTGCATAGCATTCGCGCCCTAGGTGCAACCGGGAATAACCCGGTGTGCCGGCTGATGGCTTTCCTGGGGAAACATCAGTCCTAAATGCGCGGGATCCCGGATCGTCTGCCAAACGTCGTCGTTTGCGTGCGGTTCACCACCGCCGCTACATAAAAACAAAGCCAGGGCGTAACTCAATGAGCGTAAGCAATCCAACCCTGATCACGTTCGTGATCTACATCGCAGCAATGGTGCTGATCGGCTTGATGGCCTATCGCTCCACCAACAACCTTTCTGACTATATTCTCGGCGGTCGCAGCCTCGGCAGCGTCGTCACCGCGCTGTCTGCCGGTGCCTCCGACATGAGCGGCTGGTTGCTGATGGGCCTGCCGGGCGCCATCTACATGTCCGGTCTGTCCGAAAGCTGGATTGCCATCGGTCTGATCATCGGTGCCTACCTGAACTGGCTGTTCGTTGCCGGCCGTCTGCGTGTGCAGACCGAGCACAACGGCGACGCCCTGACCCTGCCGGACTACTTCGCCAGCCGTTTTGAAGACAACAGCGGCCTGCTGCGGATCATCTCGGCGATCGTGATTCTGGTGTTCTTCACCATTTACTGCGCTTCCGGCATCGTGGCGGGTGCCCGTCTGTTCGAAAGCACCTTCGGCATGTCCTACGAGACGGCGCTGTGGGCCGGTGCTGCGGCGACGATTGCCTACACCTTTATCGGTGGTTTCCTGGCAGTGAGCTGGACTGACACCGTACAAGCCACGCTGATGATCTTCGCGCTGATCCTGACGCCGATCATCGTCCTGCTGGCCACCGGTGGTGTCGACACCACGTTCCTGGCCATCGAAGCGCAAGACCCAAGCAACTTCGACATGCTCAAAGGCACCACCTTCATCGGCATCATCTCGCTGATGGGCTGGGGTCTGGGCTACTTCGGTCAACCGCACATCCTCGCGCGTTTCATGGCGGCGGACTCGGTGAAATCGATCGCCAAGGCGCGTCGTATTTCCATGACCTGGATGATCCTGTGCCTGGGCGGCACCGTGGCGGTGGGCTTCTTCGGTATCGCCTACTTCTCGGCACACCCGGAACTGGCCGGCCCTGTCACCGAGAACCACGAGCGTGTGTTCATCGAACTGGCGAAAATCCTCTTCAATCCATGGATTGCCGGTGTGCTGCTGTCGGCCATTCTGGCTGCTGTGATGAGCACCCTGAGCTGCCAGTTGCTGGTGTGCTCGAGCGCCCTGACCGAAGACTTCTACAAAGCATTCCTGCGTAAATCCGCTTCCCAGGTTGAACTGGTGTGGGTTGGCCGTGCGATGGTTCTGCTGGTTGCCCTGATTGCTATCGGTCTGGCCGCCAACCCGGAAAACCGCGTGCTGGGCCTGGTGTCCTACGCTTGGGCCGGTTTCGGTGCCGCGTTCGGTCCGGTGGTACTGATCTCGGTGATCTGGAAAGACATGACTCGCAATGGCGCACTGGCCGGTATCCTGGTCGGCGCGATCACTGTTGTGGTCTGGAAGCATTTCGAACTGCTGGGGCTGTACGAAATCATTCCGGGCTTCATCTTCGCCAGCCTGGCCATCTTCATCGTCAGCAAGCTCGGTTCGCCGACTGCTGGCATGGTGCAGCGCTTCGACGCAGCGGAAAAAGATTTCAACTTGAACAAGTAATGTACTGAGCTTCGGCTCACAAAGAAACGGCCCGTTTCCTACAGGAGACGGGCCGTTTTTTATTGCCTGTGATTTCTCTGATTCACCGCAGTTCCCCTGTAGGAGTGAGCCTGCTCGCGATAGCGGTGTATCAGTCGGTATTTTTTGCCACTGACACGCCGCTATCGCGAGCAGGCTCACTCCTACAGGTGATGCTGGTGGGTTTGGGGGATTTGTCTGTAGTCGAAGGCGCCGGTTTTTGCCGGAGTTTTCAGCAATAGAAGTAGGGCAAATCTGATTTTCCCGTCACCCACCCATCCCCCCTTGCCTCTCATGCAGAATCGCCCGCCCTTCATTCTGCAAAGAGACATCGGATGTTCGCGCCTGCCAATCAACCGCGTTTCACGTTGACCTTCGAAGGCGCCCAGCATGACCTCAAGGTCCTTGAGTTCACGGGCAAGGAAGCCATCAGCCAGCCGTTTCGTTTCGAGCTTGAACTGGTCAGTGAACGGCCCGATCTGGACCTCGAAAGCCTGCTGCACTGTCAGGCGTTTCTGAGTTTTGATGCTCAGGGTTCTGGCGTTCACGGTCAGATTTATCAGGTCGGGCAGGGTGATTCCGGGAAACGCCTGACGCGTTATCACCTTAGTCTTGTCCCGCGTCTGACGTATCTCGCGCACCGCATCAATCAGCGGATTTTCCAGCATCAGAGCGTGCCGCAAATTGTTGCGCAGGTGCTTAAAGATCACGCGATCCTCCGTGACGCTTTCGAGTTTCGGTTAGGCAGCGAATACCCGGTGCGTGAGTATTGCGTGCAGTACGCCGAGAGCGACTTGGCGTTCATTCAACGCCTGTGTGCCGAGGTCGGTATTCATTACCACTTTCAGCACAGCCCCGCCGGACATCTATTGGTGTTCGGCGACGATCAAACCGTGTTCCCGCGATTGGCCGAGCCAACGCTTTATCTGCCCGGTAGCGGCATGTCTGCCGGGGCGCCGGCGATCAAGCGCTTCAATGTGCGTGTGGAAACCCGTTCCAGCGTGGTTACCCGGCGCGACTACAACTTTGAAAAGCCGCGCCTGCAACTGGAGAGTCGCATTGACGGCGAGCAACGCCCGGTGCTCGAGGACTATCACTTCCCTGGTCAATTCAATGATCGTGAAACCGGCAAACACCTCGCCCAGCGTGCACTTGAGCGACATGTCGCCGATTACCGTCAGGCCGAGGGCATCAGCGATGAATCCGCACTGGTTTGCGGACATTTCCTGCAACTGATCGACCATCCGCGCCACGACTGGAATGATCTGTGGCTACTCACCGCCGTTGAGCACCATGGCCGACAGCCGCAAGTGCTGGAGGAATCGGTCACCAGCGATGGGGAAGAATTCCAGGGTTACCGTAATACCTTTCTCGCCACGCCGTGGGCAGTGTTCTTCCGCCCGCCGCTGGGCCCGGAAAAACCGCGAATGCTCGGTTATCAACCGGCGGTTGTCACCGGCCCGAAAGACACCGAAATCCACTGCGACGAGTACGGCCGGGTCAAAGTGCAATTGGCCTGGGATCGTGATGGCGAGTTGAACGAGCATTCCAGTTGCTGGCTGCGCGTTGCCACCGGCTGGGCCCATGATCGTTATGGCAGCGTGCTGATTCCACGGGTCGGCATGGAAGTGCTGGTCGGCTTCATCGACGCTGATGCTGACAAACCGCTGGTCATGGGCTGTCTGCCCAACGCCGCGACGCCGGTGCCGCTCGATCTTCCGGCTGACAAGACCCGCAGCATCTTCCGCAGCCAAAGCAGCCCCGGCGGCGGTGGTTACAACGAACTGCGCATCGAGGATCGCAAAGGCGCCGAGGAAATCTACCTGCGCGCCCAACGCAACTGGACGCAGCATGTGTTGAACGATCAACAGGTGCAGGTTGATAACCAGCGCAGCATCGTCGTCACCGGCACCGCGCGGCATGAATTGAAGGCTGATGAACAGCGCATCACCCACGGTCAGCGGCAGGCCGAGGTGAAGCAGGACGATCATCTGACAGTGAGCGGTGACCGGCATATTCGTGTCAGCAGTCAGTCGCTAAGCGCCAGCGGGCAATTTCATGTCAGCGCGGGTCAGCAAGTGGTCATCGATGGCGGCGCGAGCGCGACCATTCAGGCGGGTGGACAGTGGATCAACATCGGCCCGGGCGGGATTTTCAGCAGTGTGCCAATTGTCGTCGGCGGCGCGCCGATGGCAGCGATGAGTGCGGCGCCGGTTGTGCCGGGATTGCCGGAGAAGCTGGTCGCTGCACCTGCGGCCATGCTCACCGCCGCACAAATCATGAGTTTCAAAGGCGACGCGCCGTTCTGCGAAGAGTGTGAGCGGTGCAAGGGCGGTGTCTGTGCAGCCTGATGTTCTCGACCCCCGCGTGTGGCTGGCGCAGGAACCGCTGAAACCGACAGAGCAACTGTTCGCGATCTTCAGTCATGCCAGCGACGCCAATCCTCCGCTGGTTTCGCCGAGCCCGATCTGGGCGGGCACGATCTACGCCGAGTGGGATGCGGTGATGCCCTTCGTGGGAGTTGTCGCTGCCGACAGTGAGTTTCTCGATTGGGTAGCGACCACCGAGTCTCGGGACTGGGGCTGGTTGGCGGTGTCCTCGGCAACGCTTGAAGAGGTAGTGGCGCACTTTCGCAGCCTGACCCAAGTGCTGATGCCGGGCGGCAAAACAGTGTTTTTCCGGTTCTGGGACGGGCGGTTTCTATTGCCGATCCTGCAGGCTGATGAGGTGGACACGGCGCAGATGTTACCGGTGATCGGGCGTGGATTGATCAATGGTCAGCCGCTGGAAATCGGTGGCAGGGCACAAGTTTTAGCGCGGTCATTTCCGTGGTGGCAGATTCCGCAATCAGTGTTGACGCAGCAGGGCGATGAGGCTCGGACGGCCAATGCGTTGCAGTGGTTGAGCGAAGAGCATCCGGCACTCTTCGAAACCTTTCCCGAAGCGGTTTTGCGCTGCAAGGTCAGGCAGTTTTTTCAGGATTCAATGTCGGAAGAATCGTCGCAATCGGCATTGTTGGCGTTTTTGCTGGCAGAGTCGGAGTGATATTTCCGGGCGAGCGCTTGGGAGTTTTCCTTCGAGTCGCGGCGGTTTTCATGAACTGGTGGGCGGTGGGTTGCAGGGATAGTCTTTTCATTGTCACTGCGAGCGTGGTGGCAGGGTGTAGGAACCCTTGGAATTTACCGTGCACCAGCCCTGTTGTCTGATTGCGGCACCTAACGTGTGTCCGTAACATCTTTCGCGGCGGCTGTGCGCGGGAACGCTTCGGCGTAGCTGAGTTTTGGCTGGTTCCTCAGTTTCCTACTCTCGCGTACGGCTGCCACCCAAACCTGTAGGAAGGTCATTGGTAGCCTCATTTAATCAGTTGAGGTGCAAAATATGACAACGCTTAAACCAGCTCCACCCTACGAAAAACTCATCCCACATCCCGACAACCGCTTCATGGCCCTGACCGGTAATTGCAGCGACATGCCCACTCTGTTCATCGACACCCACGTTCCCCTCGACATCCTCATGGACGCCGCCAATCACCGCATCCGCACCGTGGTTCAGGTCCTGGAAAACATGTGCATGCGCGGCTCGGTCGAGTGCGACTCGATCATCCTCAGCGACTTCGCCATGCTCTGCGCCATCCCGCTGCGCGATGGCTGTGATGTGCTGGATGTGATTGGGCGCAGGTTGGGCGGCATGCCGTCCTGACGGCTCAAGATCAAAAGATCGCAGCCTTTGGCAGCTCCTACATGAATCGCCGTGTAGGAGCTGCCGAAGGCTGCGATCTTTTGACTCTCAAAAAGGCTCAATCAACAACGATGTAAGCATCCTGAGCCCGAATAAAACGGTCAAACGCCTCTGAGTTGTAAACCTGCAGACAAGCATGGAAGACCATTTTTTCATCCGAGTATTTGCTGCCGGCGGAGGTCTGGGCATACGCCGCTGACACATGGTTCCTCGTCTCGTTATAGGGATCGTGCAGCACCTGCAGCGTGTCTTCATTTTGCAGAACGGTGTGCATGCCCTTGCCCATGAACGAGTAGGCAACTGCGGCCAATGCGATGTCTTTTCTCAGGGCGGATTGCTCATTGAATGGCGCCAGGAGGCAGTGGCTCAAGCCGTAATTCTTGAGGCTTTGCCGGGCTTGATCGGTGTGGTTTACGTCGGCAAGTGCGAGATATGGGCCTAATGCGCCGAGTAGGAAGATGATCGGGTGTCGCATGAGTTTTTGACTTCCTGTCGATCATGGTTAGCCAGTGTAACTGCATGACAGCGAAGCCCCTCACCCTAACCCTCTCCCGGAGGGAGAGGGGACTGACCGAGTCGGCTGGGTGAGGTACGCCGACTTGCGACTTCTGCAGCGTACTTTGCCCGGCCACGCTTGAGATCGCGGTGGTCTTTCAGGTCGACATAAGCCGCAAGATCACCTCAATCAGTCCCCTCTCCCTCTGGGAGAGGGCTAGGGTGAGGGCAGGCTTTTGCCCGCTCAGCCGCCAACCCCTGACTTGCCGCCCGGTAAAAGGTAAACTTTGCGCCCTTCGCAGGAGCAGCCATGAATTATCGTCACGCCTTCCATGCCGGCAATCACGCCGATGTGTTCAAACACCTGACCTTGACCCGCCTCATCGCCCTGATGTCGCGCAAGGAGCAGCCGTTTGCCTATCTCGACAGCCACGCCGGCATCGGTCTGTATGACTTGCAGGGCGATCAGGCGAATCGCACCGGCGAATACCTGGAAGGCATCGCGCGCTTGTGGGATCAGCCGGATCTGCCGGCGCTGACCGCTGACTACATGAAAGTGCTGCACGAGATGAACCCTGATGGCCAGTTGCGCTATTACCCGGGTTCGCCGGAGCTGGCGCGGCGTCTGACCCGTCCGCAGGATCGGGTGATGCTCAATGAAAAGCACCCGGAAGACGGCGTGCTGCTCAAGGACAACATGGCCGGTGATCGTCGGGTCAAGGTTCATCTCGGCGAAGGCTGGCATGTCGCACGAGCGATGTTGCCGGTGCAGGAGAAGCGTGCGGTGATGCTGATCGATCCGCCGTTCGAGCAGCTCGATGAAATGCAGCGTTGCGCGGCGTCGTTGAAAGAGGCGATCGGCCGGATGCGCCAAACAGTGGCGGCGATCTGGTATCCGGTGAAGGATCAACGCGCGTTGCGTCGTTTCTATCAGGATCTGGCCGGCTCGGGTGCGCCGAAGTTGTTGCGCGTCGAGCTGCTGGTGCATCCGCTGGATACGCCGAACAGCCTGAACGGTTCGGGCATGGCGATTGCCAATCCGCCGTGGGGGCTGGAGGAGGAACTGCGTGAGTTGCTGCCGTGGTTGTCGAAGAAGCTGGGGCAGACCCAGGGCGGCTGGCAGATGGATTGGTTGATTGCCGAGAGCTGATCAACGGCAAGATCAAAAGATCGCAGCCTGCGGCAGCTCCTACACGGTTAGGCGTCGTCCACCAATGTGCGGACGATCACTGATCTCCTGTAGGAGCTGCCGAAGGCTGCGGTCTTTCGCTTTTAGGGGTCAGTTACCCGCCAGGCTCGGTGGCATGCACACGCCGGTACCGCCAATCCCGCAATAGCCTTCAGGATTCTTCGCCAGATACTGCTGGTGATACGCCTCGGCGAAAAACACGGTCGGCGCCTGTTCGATCTCGGTGCTGATTTCTCCCAGACCTGCTTTCGACAACTCGGCCTGATACGTAGCCTTGCTCTTCAGCGCCGCGTCCAGATGCTCTGGCGAAGTCGCGTAGATCACCGAGCGGTACTGCGTGCCGATGTCGTTGCCCTGACGCATGCCCTGCGTCGGGTTGTGCAGTTCCCAGAACATTGCCAGCAGCTCTTCGTAGCTGACTTTATCCTTGTCATACACCACCAGCACCACTTCGGCGTGGCCGGTCAGGCCCGAGCAGACTTCTTCGTAGGTCGGGTTCGGCGTGAAGCCGCCGGCGTAACCGACGACCGTGCTGACCACGCCTTCGCGCTGCCAGAAGCGGCGCTCGGCACCCCAAAAGCAACCGAGACCGAAAATCGCAAAGTCGACGTCCTGGAAAAACGGGCCAAGCAATGGGGTTTCTTCGAAGACGAAGTGCTTTTCAGGCAGGGTCATCGCGGTTTCGCGGCCGGGCAGAGCTTGTTCTTTAGTCGGGAGCACGTTTTTGTTCACCAGAATTTCCGAGCGCAGAACCATGATCGTTCCTCTCAGTCAGGATGGGATGTAAAAAGTCAGACCGCCAGTGTGCCCAATGATGCGGAGTTAATCACTACCCAATGTAGGAGCTGCCGCAGGCTGCGATCTTTTGATCTTGTCTTTGAAAAGCAAGGTCAAAAGATCGCAGCCTGCGGCAGCTCCTACATGAAAGGGCGGCGGGGATCAGAGGCAGAGCGGGCCGCGCGGGTAGCGTTTCAGCGCCTGGATCAGTTCGGCGCCGGGGATTGGCCGGTCGAACAGGTAGCCCTGGCCGACGTCGCAACGGTGCCGGCGCAGGAACGCCAGTTGCTCGGCGGTCTCGATGCCTTCGGCCACAACTTTGAGCTTGAGGTTGTGCGCCATGGCGATCACCGCAGAGGTGATTTCCATGTCGTCCTGGTTGTCGGGGATTTCGTGGATGAAGCTGCGATCGATCTTGATGATGTCGATCGGGAATTTTTTCAGATAGCTCAGCGACGAGTAGCCAGTGCCGAAGTCGTCCATGGCTAGGGTCAGGCCCAGACGCTTGAGCTGATCAAGCTGCAAATGCGTGTCTTCGGTGGCTTCCAGCAACAGGCCTTCGGTCAGCTCAAGTTCGAGCAGATTGGCCGGCAGCGCTTCTTCCTTGAGGATGTTGGCGATGGAGGCGACCAGATCCGGGTCGGAGAACTGTTTCGGCGACAGGTTGATCGCCACTTGCAGATTGCCCATGCCGGCAGCGGTCAGCGCTTTGCTCATGCGGCAGGCTTGGCGGGCGATCCATTTGCCGATCGGAATGATCAGGCCGGTCTCTTCGGCGACGCTGATGAACTGGTCCGGGCGAATCATCCCGCGCTCCGGGTGATTCCAGCGCAACAGCGCCTCCATCCCCAGCAGACGACCGCTGCGCAGGCACAGCTTGGGCTGATAGAACACGTCCAGCTCGTTCTGGGTCAGGGCGCGGCGCAGGTTGTTCTCGACGAACAGCTTGTAACTGGCCTCGGCGTTCAGCGCTTCGGTGAAGACTTGCACCTGATGTTTGCCGTTGGCCTTGGCCTTGTGCAGCGCCAGGCCGGCGTTACGCATCAGCGTTTGCGGATCGCGCCCGTGCAGCGGCGCGCAGGCCAGGCCCACTGAGCCGGTGACGCTGATCAACTGGTTGTCGACGAACATCGGCTTGTCGAGGGTCATCAGCAACTGGCTGGCGATCTGTTGGCCGGCCTCAAGGTCGGTGTTGTCGAGCAGCACGGCGAACTCGTTACTGGCGAAGCGCGCAAGGCTGCCACTCGGGCTCAGGCTGTTGCGCAGACGCCGCGCCAGGCTGATCAGCAGTTTGTCGCCGGTCTGATGGCCGAGGCTGTCGTTGATCCGCTTGAAGTTGTCGATGTCCACCAGCAACAGGCTGATCGGGGTATCGCTATCCCGGGCGAAGCGTTCGTCAAGGTTACGGATGAACGCCGGGCGGTTGCCGAGGTTGGTCAGGTTGTCGGTGTAGGCGAGGCGCTCGATGCGCTGCTGCGCCAGTTTGGTCTGGGTGATGTCTTCGTAGATGCCGATGTAGTGGGTCAGCTCACGGTTGTCGCCGTAGACCTTGGAAATCGACAACTGGCCCCAGTACGGTTCGAGGTTCTTGCGCCGGCTCTTGAATTCGCCCTGCCAACTGTTGCTCTTGGCCAGCGCGGAAGGCGCGTCGAACAGTAGCTCACTGAGGTTCTCCAGTGCCGGCAGCTCGGACAGGCGCTGACCGTGGACTTCTTCGGTGGTGTACTGGGTGATCGCGGTGAAGCTCGGGTTGACGTACTCGACCACGCCGTCGCAATTGACCAGCAAAAAGGCGTTGGCGCTTTGCTCGACCGCACGCTGGAACAGGTGCAGGGCGCTGGTGGCGGTGCGCCGGTTGTGATTGTTGATGACTTGCGCGAACTGGTCGGCCAGTTCACCGGCAAAGGCGATTTCATCGGATTGCCAGGCGCGGGTCACGCCGGTCTGTTCCAGACACAACACGCCGACGACCTGACCGTCGACACGGATGCTCGCATCGAGCATCGCGTTGACGTCGCGCGGGCGCAGCGCTTCGGCCATGTCACGGGTGCGCGGGTCGCGCATCGCGTTGTGCGCGTCGATCGCACGGCTGCTGTGCAGCGCTTCCATGTAGTCAGGGAAGGTGCTGACGTCGATTTCGTCGGGCAGGATGTATTCCTGCGTCGCGCGGTGATACGCGGAGATCGGTACCAGGCGCTGGCCTTCGAGGTTCCACAGGCTGGCGCAGTCGATTTCATAGATATCGCAGGCGCAGCGAGTGATCAGTTCGGCGGCTTCCTGCAACGAGTTGTGCGTGCTGTAGCGCTGACGGGCGAGCAACAGAATCAGATCCTGCTGGGCGCGCACGCGTTCGAGGTGTTGCAGCTGTTCCTGCTGGGCGCGCTGGTTGAGTTCCAGGGCTATTTGCAGGCGCGAGTTCTGGGTTTCCAGATCGACGGAAGGCGGTAGCGGCGCATCGTCAAATACGTCATCGACTGCCAGCAGATAGCCGCGCAGCAGGTGACGATTGTGTTGTTTGTAGGCTTCGCCCAGTTCGAGGATGCTCAGCGCACCGGCCGCAGTGTGCAGGGTATAGCGCACCAGATAATGCGGGCTGGCGGTCAGTTGTTGCTGGATCGCGTCATGCAGTTGATAACGCGCTTCCGGCTCCATCAGGCTGGCGTAGGGTGAACCGACCAGAGCGCACAGCTCGACAGCCGGTTGACCGAATTGGCGTTCGCAGTTGGGATCGAGGAACAACATCGCCCAACTGGCTTCATTCAAGCGCTCGAAACGCAGCATGCCGAGCCGCGAGGGCACAGGCAACTGCGTCACTACCTCGGCCGCCATACGGCTGGCGGCATCGGGTTGGCTTTTCATGAAGGGAACTCGCTTGAAAATATGCTGAACGCGGGGGCTCTCGCCCTCTTTAACGTTGCCTGCGGCAAGGTTGCATCATTGCGGCACTGACTGACAAGAGAGATGAAGGCCAAGTGCTATAAGAATGTGTCGGCTGCGTTGAACATTTCTCCAGCGTGGGGGTGAAAAGAGCCAAAGATCGCAGCCTGCGGCAGCTCCTGCAGGGCAATTCGAACAATGAGCTGCCGAAGGCTGCGATTTTTAAGGCTTAGCGCAGCTTTATGGTGACCGACTGCAGTGGCTTGCCATCGCGGTCATGATAATTGATCAAAATATGATCACTCTCGACCAGCATATGCGCAAAGTTGTCTTGGCTGATCACCTCGCTGGTCAATTCGTGCACATAGTCACCCGCCGCGGTGCGCGCCAACGGTTGATTGAGGGCAAACGTCGACGCCTTGGCATACGGCAGCAGTTTGCTGTTGCACAGCGGCGAAGACACCACGGTGTGGATTGCGAAATCGGCATCCTCGCTATGGCTCAGGCGCGCAGTCAGCGAGCCGTGGACATCGCCGGAAATGATCACGACATTGCTGATTTTGTGCGTGCGCACGGTTTCCAGCAGGCGCAGTCGTTGCTCGGCAAAGCCCTGCCAGCCATCGTCGCCATTGGCTTGGCGATCCGGGAAAAACATCACGCTGGTCACCACAAACTTGACCCGCGCCGTGCTGTTGATCAGCCATTGGCACAAGGCCAGTTCCTGAGCTTCATCGAGGATGCGTCGCTCATTGTTCGACAGGTCGCGTCGGGTGCGCGTGTCGGTCACAAACCATTCGATATCGGCTTCGCTGAATTGGTACCAGTAATGCTCCAGTGAAGCATGATCAAGTTGTCCGTTAGTTGTCAGTGCATAGGCCGGGCTATGGCTGGCCTGGTATAACTCGTATGCCGCCATGGCGTTGCGATATAACTCGTCGTCAGCCGGTTCGGCATTCGCTGGCCAATTGTCTTCAATCTCGTGGTCGTCAAGTATCATGTAAGTTGATGTGCCGGACATCAGGCGTTTTATGCCCGGTTGTGAAAAGGCAGCGCGGTATTTAATGAGGATATCTTTATAACTGCGATCGGGACCGATCCGGTTCAGGTCATCGACATAAATCTGGTCGCCGCTCATGATGGTTGCGCTGATCGGCGGTTGCTGGCCTTCGATCAATTGGTTGATGGACGTAAAGATCCGATCCCCCAGTAATGGCAATACCGGCACGCCTGCTGTCAGGCGCAGATAGCGACAGGAGCCGAGAATATAGGCGCGTGGCCGCAACGGCTCGCTGCTGCGAGTACGCAAGCGATAAATTTCCCTCGGCCATTGCAGCGGCAGTTCCGCGACGCTGTCCACGGTATGTACCGGGCTCATCGGGCTGAACCAGCCGGTTTGAAATTCATACTCGGTGTCTTCCAGCAAATCATTCAGGATGAACACTTTGCACATGTCGCCTAATTCACCCAGTTTGCTAAACAGGGCGGTTGACCATAGTTGTGAATTGCTCGGACGATAACGCAAGCCGGCAAACACTTGCAGGTTCTTTTGATATTCGCCACGAACGAAGATGCGTGCGTGGTTAGTTGTGGTGTGGCCAATAATCGGGCCGATAACGGGTTTTAACATATTCGAATCCATTCGAAAGAGTAAGGCGAAGTGCATACACTGCGAAAAAGTCGATGCGCTGACTTTGTTGTCGCAAGACTAGTTGCCGACAGAATAAAAAGATCGCTGTGAAGTGGACTCAGGTCGTAGCCGATGTCAGCGGGTTTTGTGGGAAAAGTACCGGTTTATAAAATTCAGGCAAAAAAAAGCCCCGCCAAACTGACGGGGTTGAGGTACGAGCGTGTGGCGCTCGAAAACGTGAAGCACAAGCGGCCCTCCGTTGTCGGAGGGCCGCCTGGGATTACAGCAGGATGGTGCGAATGTCCGCCAGCAGGCTGCCCAGACGCTGGGTGAAGCGTGCGGCAGCGGCGCCGTTGATCACACGGTGATCGTAGGACAACGACAGCGGCAGCATCAGTTTCGGCTGGAAGGCTTTGCCGTCCCAGACTGGCTGGATGGTTGCCTTGGAAACACCGAGGATCGCCACTTCCGGCGCGTTGACGATCGGCGTGAAGCCGGTGCCGCCAATGTGGCCGAGGCTGGAAATGGTGAAGCAGGCGCCCTGCATGTCGTCAGCAGTCAGCTTCTTGTCGCGGGCTTTGGCGGCCAGCGCAGCGGCTTCGGCTGCCAGTTGCAACAGGCTCTTCTGGTCGACGTTCTTGATGACCGGTACCAGCAGGCCATCCGGGGTGTCGACGGCGAAGCCGATGTTGATGTACTTCTTGCGGATGATCGCTTTGCCGCTTGGTGCCAGCGAACTGTTGAAGTCCGGCAGCTCCTTGAGCATGTGCGCGCACGACTTGAGCAGCAGCGGCAGGATGGTCAGCTTGACGCCGGCCTTCTCTGCAACGGCTTTCTGCGCGACGCGGAAGGCTTCCAGCTCGGTGATATCAGCCGAATCGAACTGAGTCACGTGCGGGATGTTCAGCCAGCTGCGGTGCAGGCTCGACGCGCCGATCTGCATCAGGCGAGTCATCGGCACTTCTTCGATTTCGCCGAAACGGCTGAAGTCGACGACCGGAATCGGCGGGATGCCCGCGCCACCGGTTGCGCCAGCAGCGGCCGGTGCTTCCTTGGCCTTCTGCATCATCGCTTTGACGTAAACCTGCACGTCTTCTTTCAGGATACGACCGTGCGGGCCGCTGGCGCCGACAGCGTTCAGCTCGACGCCGAACTCACGGGCCAGTTGACGCACGGCAGGGCCGGCGTGAACTTTCGCGCCCGGCTTGGCCGGGGCGGCGGCTGGAGCGGCAGCAGGTGCAGGCGCAGCGGCAGCCGGAGCAGCAGCGGCAGGAGCACTTGGAGCAGCGGCGGCAGCTGGAGCCGGGGCAGCAGCAGGCGCCGCGCCTTTGACTTTCAGCTTGAGAATCAGGTCGCCGGTACCGACTTCGTCATCCAGCTTGATGGAAACGCTTTCCACCACGCCAGCGGCAGGCGATGGAATTTCCATGCTCGCCTTGTCGGATTCCAGAGTGATCAGCGACTGGTCAGCTTCAACGGTGTCGCCAGCCTTGACCAACACTTCGATGATCTTGGCTTTGCCAGCCGAACCGATATCCGGAACGTGGATGTCTTGAACGGTGTCAGCAACCGGAGCTGCCGGCGCGGCTGCCGCAGCAGGCGCAGCGGCAGCGGCCGGCGCAGCAGCCTGAGCTGGAGCGGCAGCAGCAGGGGCCGCAGCACCCGCCACTTCCAGATCCAGAATCAGGTCGCCAGTGCCGACTTCGTCGTTGAGCTTGACGCTGATGGCCTTGACCACGCCAGCGGCAGGCGACGGGATTTCCATGCTCGCCTTGTCGGATTCCAGAGTGATCAGCGATTGATCAGCTTCGACGGTGTCGCCGACCTTGACCTGAATCTCGATGATCTGTGCCTTGCCCGACGAACCGATGTCCGGCACGTGCACTTGCTGAACCGAAGCGGCAGCAGGGGCAGCGGCAGGCGCGGCAGCAGCAGGAGCGGCGGCCGGTTTTTCTTCAGCCTTTTTAGCCGGTGCAGCAGCCGGAGCAGGGGCCGCAGCAGCGGCGCCCTCGACTTCCAGCTCAAGCAGTTCGTCGCCTTCTTTCAGACGGTCGCCCAGCTTCACTTTCAGGCTCTTGATGACGCCGGCTTTCGGGGCCGGCACTTCCATGCTGGCCTTGTCCGATTCCAGGGTCAGGATGCTCTGGTCGGCTTCGATACGGTCGCCGACCTTCACAAACAGTTCAATTACTTCACCTTCACCGCTGCCGATGTCAGGTACGCGAATGAGTTCGCTCACAAAATGTCTCCTCAGCAGTCCAGTGGGTTGCGTTTTTCCGGGTCGATGCCGAACTTGGTGATGGCTTCAGCCACCACCTTAGGTTCGATATCACCACGGTCAGCCAGTGCTTCCAGGGCTGCCAACACCACGAAATGACGGTCAACTTCGAAGAAATGACGCAGTTTTTTGCGGCTGTCGCTGCGGCCGAAACCGTCGGTGCCGAGGACTTTGAATTCCTTGGACGGTACCCACTGACGGATCTGCTCGGCGAACAGTTTCATGTAGTCGGTGGAGGCGATGACCGGACCTTTACGGCCGTTCAGGCACTCTTCGACATAGCTCAGCTTAGGCTTCTGGCCCGGCTTCAGACGGTTGCTGCGCTCTACAGCGAGGCCGTCGCGACGCAGTTCGTTGAAGCTGGTAACGCTCCACACGTCAGCGCCCACGTTGAACTCTTCACGCAGAATCTTCGCCGCTTCACGGACTTCACGCAGGATGGTGCCGGAGCCCATCAGCTGGACGTGGTGCGCCGCATCGCGGGTGTCTTCTTCGAGCAGGTACATGCCTTTCTTGATGCCTTCTTCGGCACCGGCCGGCAGGGCTGGCTGCTGGTACGACTCGTTCATCACGGTGATGTAGTAGAAGATGTCCTGTTGCTCTTCGGTCATCTTCTTCATGCCGTCCTGAATGATCACCGCCAGCTCGTAGCCGTAGGTTGGATCGTAGGTGCGGCAGTTCGGGATGGTCGCGGCCAGCAGGTGGCTATGACCGTCTTCGTGTTGCAGGCCTTCACCGTTCAGGGTGGTACGGCCGGCGGTGCCGCCGATCAGGAAGCCACGGGTACGGCTGTCGCCGGCAGCCCAGGCCAGGTCGCCAATACGCTGGAAGCCGAACATCGAGTAGAAGATGTAGAACGGCAGCATCGGCTGGTTGTGGCTGGAGTACGAAGTACCGGCAGCGATGAACGAGCTCATGGCGCCAGCTTCGTTGATGCCTTCTTCAAGGATCTGACCTTTCTGGTCTTCCTTGTAGAACATCACCTGGTCTTTATCGACTGGCTCGTAGAGCTGGCCGACGGACGAGTAGATACCGAGCTGACGGAACATGCCTTCCATACCGAAGGTACGGGCTTCGTCCGGGATGATCGGAACGATGCGCGGGCCGATTTCCTTGTCCTTGACCAGTTGCGCGAGGATTCGCACGAAAGCCATGGTGGTGGAAATTTCACGGTCGCCGGAACCGTCAAGGATTGCCTTGAGGGTGTCCAGGTCCGGAGTCGGCACGCTGAAGCTTTGTGCGCGGCGCTGAGGCACGAAACCGCCCAGTGCAGTGCGACGCTCGCTGAGGTAGCGGGCTTCGGCGCTGTTTGGCTCTGGCTTGAAGAACGGCAGGTTCTCCAGCTCTTCGTCCTTGACCGGGATGTCGAAGCGATCGCGGAACAACTTCAGGCTGTCGACGTCGACTTTCTTGGTGTTGTGCGCAGTGTTTTTCGCTTCGCCGGCACCGGTGCCATAACCTTTGATGGTCTTGGCGAGGATGACGGTTGGTTGTTCTTTGTGGTTGACCGCTTCGTGGTACGCCGCATAGACCTTGTACGGGTCGTGGCCGCCACGGTTGAGTTTCCAGATCTCGTCGTCGGACAGATCAGCAACCATTGCCTTGAGTTCAGGCGAGTTGAAGAAGTGCTCGCGAACGAACGCGCCGTCTTTGGCTTTGTAGTTCTGGTACTCGCCGTCGATGACTTCGTCCATGCGACGTTGCAGGATGCCGTCGACGTCTTTGGCCAGCAGTGGGGCCCAGACACGGCCCCAGATGACTGTGGTCACGTTCCACTGAGCACCGAGGAACACGCCTTCGAGTTCCTGGATGATCTTGC